>JAYYHL010000006.1:0-3012 GCA_036148435.1 Pseudomonadota bacterium
GTATTAAAACTAGAAAAACTAATCATCGCATTATTTTGCATCATAACGAGCGCTGCATGCATGTTTTCTGTTGCGTGGTTGTAGAAGTATAGTAAGCAACAGATCGCACAAGTTGCACATATGAGTGATAAGCTTACGAAAAAAGTTCGCCATTTTTGCATAACTAGGCTTTTACAGGCAACGATCCAATTATTATGCCGCATGATAAGCCCCTTGATGATCGGTTGCAAAATGCCAAGTATGCGCACAACGTTTGGCGACGTATGGGTCGTGCGTTACTACAATAATTGTCGTTGAGAAATCACGGTAAATATCGCTGAGTATATCAAGGGTGAGATCGGTATTGATCTGATCAAGTGCACCAGTTGGCTCATCGGCCAACAAAATAGAAGGGTTGGTGATGAGTGCACGGGCAATCCCCACACGCTGTTGCTCGCCCCCGGATAGCTGGTAAGGATATCGATCCTGCAGTTTAGAGATTTGCAAGCGCTCCATTAATGAATCTACACGATTTTCATGAGACGATGGATCGTCTAAATAGCTTAATGGAAGCATGATATTGTCGTAAACGCTCAGGTGGTGAATAAGTTGATACTGCTGAAATATGTAGCCGAAGTAGCGTTTTCTAAGGGATAGCATAGCTTGGGTGCTAAGCTGGTTTATATCATGGCCATGAAGAAAGTACGATCCAGAACTGGCGCTATCAAGCAGGCCAATAATATTGAGAAAAGTCGACTTGCCAGATCCAGATGGCCCCATAATGGCGAGTGTTGTCGGTTTTGCAATCTCAAAAGATAGATTTGAGAAGATGACTGGACCACTGGGGTGAACGAGCTTAGAGAGATTTTGGCATTGGATAATGTTGTTCAATGATATCTCCTGATGCAAGCCCCTGATCAACCAACAAGCCGTTAGAAAGGCTACGATTAACACGGATAGGATGCTTGACAAAAACACCTTGGTTATTTTTGCGCATTACATACGCTTTGTTATCTAGGTAATGCACGGCAGAAAATGGAATCGTTGCCGTTTGCGCAAGAGACTCTGTAATAATATCGATAGTGGCATTAAGGCCTATATTGAGAGGGCACGTGGTGCTAGGGCAGTCGGCATAGATGATCACGGGGAAGGTTGACTCATCATCATTACCTGCATCGATTACATGGTAGCGATGGACAGCATGAACATAACCCATAACGCGTTTATGACCAGAAAGGGGGTTGATAATAGCTTTTTGCCCGACACGTATTTTATCAATATCTTGACCAGATATTTTTAGGTGAAGTGCAACTTGCTCGGGTTTGCCAACCATGGCGATCAGGGATCCAGGTTCAATTTTTTTTCCCTCCGTGAACATATTATCTTGCGAGGTATGACGATCCTTTACTGGAATTAATAGTCCAGAATTAGGAGAATAAAGGGTTACCTTAGACTCTTTACTGAGCATGTTTTGGAAAAAGTCGGTATCTTTTAGCGAGATGTTTGCGACCGATTTCCAAGGGATTTGGAGATGTGAGCATATCGTTTTTAAACGGTATTGAAGTTGTATGTGGTCCACTTCTTGAGAGTGGAGCTGATTTTGATTTTGGCTGTATTCATCTGCAGATATAATGTCAGATTTATACAACAGTTGGGTATTTTTAAACTTTTTTCGTTGTGAGAATAGTTGTTCTTTGGCTTTTAGATAGGATACAAAGGTATCGATAAACAGTTTTTTGGTCTCAGGGGAATCAATGACTAAGATGGCATCGCCTTGTTTAACAGACTCACCGATGTGTTTTTGGATACTATGAATATATCCACCAATTGGACTGGATAAGGTGTCCGTACTGGGTGTTGTAACTTTAGCTTGGTAGCGTATCGTTTGATGAAAAGGTTTTAAGTGTATGGTCTGTTGGCGATGAGCATTTAGAGAAGGTTTGGGCTGGCTTCCTAAGAAAAAACACCATGCGAAAACCACAAGTAGAGCAGCTAAAACCGATTTGCCAATATATAATGTATGGATGGGGAGTTTAACTCTTGGCAAACCAACTCCATAAGTAATCTAATACATAATACCAAAGTGCATTGATCATGGGTTCAACAACAGCATCTACAGTAGCCAGTTTTATATCAGCGCCGGTTATAAAGATAATACAAGCAATCGCGATCAGCATATGACCTATTGTGTAGATGATAGTACGTATGAAGCTATCTGAATAACCGCTTATAAATCCATCCTGTTGTGTAGACTCCATAGTGAATTCCCTCTTGAAAAATATATATTATACAACTATATCTGGGTTTTCGCAAACAAAACCCTCAAGCAGCGCTAAACAAATACTCTGTGGGTCATTCTTTCCTGTTTGCAAGGAGGCTTTAATTTGATAAAGAGGTGTTGAATTGACTCCAAATAGCTTGGTTGTATGATGCGTATTAAGTGAAAATTGGTCTAGTAAGTTTATGTAGTTGATCTTATCGGCAATAATAGCATTCTTACTGGATGCGTAGCCGTTACCAATTTGAATAAGCTCATACGTGGAGATCATGCCATTTTTTTGCTTGAGTACAGCATTGTCATAGTTTAATTTCTCAAGATCATGTTTTTGAATCAGTAAATTAATAGAGCGATGATAAAAGAGTAGGTCTTCGTGGCTATCGCGCACCGTTTGTACAAAGTCTTTACAGCCATCAAGAAATGCAGATTTGGCTATTTGGTATTGTATATCTTGTGTGTTTTTTTGATGGTAGGCAGAACGGTTATCAAGCGGTATTTGCAGATGTAGTCCAGCCTTGATCTTGGAAGTTGGGTCGCTTGTTAATTTAGGAGGGGTTGTCATATGTGCATCGAGGTTGATGCTTGGCCAGAGCGATGCATTCGCCAGGTGAAGCTGGCGTTTTTGCATAGCAAGATGTATTTTACTTTGTATCAATTCTGGATGATGCGTGAGACTGCTGAGCAGGATTTTATCCAGAGAAGGAGGTTGTATCATTGTCAGTGGAATACGACTATCGATATCAATATTTTGATAA
>JAYYHL010000007.1:0-139782 GCA_036148435.1 Pseudomonadota bacterium
CATCTTCTTTTATTAGCGTATATTACTGGTATAGACTCTAATTTCTAATCTTGTCACTGTTATTATATTTATCAGTATGGTTTCGATAAAGTCAAAACTATTTACAACCTTTTATTCCAAGGCAATATACATGCTTGCTGACCTTCCTCTCGCCATGAACCTATGGGGTCCCTAAACCCCAGCGCCTACCATGACCACCACATCTTACACACCTGTCACCCGTGATAGGTCTATCACTTCACTTGTGTCCCCTTGGGCTAGAGGCAGATGATGATGGCTTTTCGTCTACCCTCTGCTCTTCAGGCTTACGATCGCTTAGGTCGGGGGTGTCATTTGAGGCTTCTAGACTCTGACCTAGGGATATGACTCTACTGGTCTTTACTGTATTATTTGGCCTAATTTGTGTTAGCACTTCTCCTTTTGCAGTAGCATCTAGTAGTATCTTCTCTCTTACTGTTAAATGGCTTGCTATCACACTCCCTACCTCAGTACTATAGCCTAGGGCCACTTCTTTTGATTCTATACCCAGCAGTGGTAATAGTGATGCTGGTTCATCTCCAAAGCACTGGACTAATGCTTCTGTGCTTAAGTTACTAAACGTCTGGCCCTCAGGTATTTCAAGTGCCATTAAGGATGCCTTTGTGCCTGGGCTCAAGTGTTCAACTGTCTCGGCTAACTTTTGCTTTTCACCATCATCTAATGCTACCTGCCTATAAAGCTCTATTTTTGCTACGAGGGCACTGTGATACTGCACGCGTGTCATGACTTCTTTATCTGGGTATTCTCTTTTTAGCTGCTCATGCAGATGCTCTGGTGCTATGATCTGGCTTAGCTGGCTGAGACCTCTAAACGCAAAAATGCCGATGTTGGTGACACTATCTGGGATTACTACCGATATTAAACGCCTACAACCCCTAAACGCACCACGCCCTATGCCCTCAAGACCTTCAGGCAACTCTATCGATTCTAAAACGCTGCAACCATAAAACGCCTCATCTCCTATGATCTTAAGCCCTTTAGGCCACTCTATCGATTCTAAAACGCTGCAACCTTTAAACGCATCATGCCCTATGCTGGTGACACTATCTGGGATTACTATCGATTTTAAACCACTGCAATCTCTAAACGCCCTATTGCCTATGCTCGTCACGCCCTCTCGTATCACGATTGATTGTAAACCGCTGCAATACGCAAACGCTCCATTCCTTATGCTCTCAAGCCCATTAGGCAACTCTATCGATTTTAAACCGCTGCAATACTGAAACACAGAATATCCTATGATGGTTACACTTTCTGGGATCTCTATTGATGTTAAACCGCTGCAACGATCAAACGCACCCTCTTCTATGCTCTCAAGCCCTTCAGGCAACTCTATCGATGTTAATCCACTGCAACACTCAAACGCCAGAAGTCCTATGCTCTTAAGCCCTTTAGGCAACTCTATCGATGTTAAACTACTACAACCATTAAACGCCTCAGAACATATCCTGGTGACACCTTCTGGAACTTTAAAGGTTGTGGCGTTTGGGTTGGCTTGTATGATGGTTTGAACTTGTTCTTGTGTAAGCATGGTCATAAATAACTCCATCTTCTTTTATCAACCTGTAGTACTGGTATAGACTCTAATTTCTAATATTATTATTATTATATTCAATTACTTATATAAAGTCAAAACTATTTACAACCTTTTATTCCAAGGCAATATACATGCTTGCTGACCTTCATCTCGCCATGAACCTATGGGGTCCTAAACCCCAGCGCCTACCATGATCACCACATCTTACACGCCTGTCACCCGTGATAGGTCTATCACTTATGTCACCTTGCTCTAGAGGTAGATGATGATGGCTTTTCGTCTACCCTCTGCTCTTCAGGCTTACGATCGCTTAGGTCGGGGGTGTCATTTGAGGATTCTAGATTCTGACCCAGAACTATGACTCTACTGGTTCTTTCTTTTGGCATGCCTGGCATGGCCGCTTGCAGCTTGCCTTTTGTAGTAGCATCTAGGCTCAGTTTATCTCTTACTGTTAAATGGCTTACTACGAGCCCCCCTACGTCAGAATCACCCTTTATAGCCAGTAATTTTGCGTCTATGCCCAGTAACTGTAATAGCGATGCGGGTGCATCTCCAAAGCACTGGACTAATCCTGTTTTGCTCATATCGTTGAACGTCTTATCCTTAGGTATTTTTAACGCCATCAAGGACGCTTTTGATGCTAAACTCAGGGTTTGAACCCTCTCAGCTAGCTTTTGCTTATCCTGCTCATTTAGTCCTCTTTGAATATGTTTTTGTATTTTTCCTGCTAACCTGTCATCTAGCCTGCCTTCCTCAATAGCCTGTTGTAAGGTCATGACTTTTTTTTCTGGATATTCTCTGGTTAGCTGCTCATGCAGATGCGCTGGAGCTATGATGGCTTCTAAACTTGAGCAACTCTGAAACGCCCGACCTCCTATGCCGGTCACCCCCTCTGGGATCTCTATCGATATTAAACCACTGCAACCTCTACACGCAGCAACACCTATACTCTTGAGCTCCCTTGGTAGCTCTATCGATTTTAAACTTCTGCAATCATAAAACGCACCCTCTCCTATACTGGTAACACCCTCTGGTATTACTATCGATTTTAAACCTCTGCAACGCTCAAACGCACCCTCTCCTATACCCACAAGCCCTTTAGGCAACTCTATCGATGTTAATCCACTGCAACCATCAAACGCATTATCTCCTATGCTCTTGAGATCCCTTGGTAGCTCTATCGATGTTAATCCACTGCAACCAAAAAACGTATGATCTCCTATGCTGGTGACACCCTCTGGGATCTTTATCTCTTTTAATCCACTGCAACCAAAAAACGCACCCTCTCCTATGCTCTCAAGCCCTTCAGGCAACTCTATCGATTCTAAAACGCTGCAACACTCAAACGCCTGAGCTCCTATGCTCTTAAGCCCTTTAGGCAACACTATCGATGTTAAACCGCTGCAACCCGAAAACGCACCATACCCTATGCTGGTGACACCTTCTGGAACTTTAAAGGTTGTGGCGGTTGGATTGGCTTGCATGATTGTTTGGACTTGTTCTTTTGTTAGCATGTTCATGAGTAATCCCATTTTTATTCATGTTTTATGTTATTATAGTGTATCACTCTACATTCTGTATTTTAAACTTACAATAGAAACCTCGATTTACTGTGTATCATTTGGATGCGGTTTCTGGGCTAAACATCCTACTCACTCCCTGGACTTATCTATGTAAAACCCTTGCCCAGTAGCCCACAACGCCTTGCCACTAACAGTCACTTGAATTTTTCTGTCATTTGATTATAATGAGTCTATATCTAGTGGGTCAACGGTATGCAACCACATCAAATCAAACAAGTTATTGCCTACGGTTTAACTTTTGCCAGCCTGTGTGCTTGCCAACATACACTCACCGGCATTGGCATGGATATGGAACATACCGGCAAGCAAATCAGTGCCTACAGCCAAAAAAAACGATAACCTCAGCTTATGCTGAATTCTCTTAACGGCTGTCATGTCCTCATTACCCAAAGCCAACCTGGTAACCAAAGACTTGCCCAGTACATCCAGCAGTGCGGCGGCCAAGCTACCTGCTATCCCGTACTCAAAGCTCAGCCGCTACCTATTAGCTCATATAAATCTGCTGCTTGCCATGAAGCTGATGTGCTAATTTTTTTAAGTGAGCATGCGGTATATCATGCTGCACCAATCCTAAATCAACTTAATAGCATACCTCAGGTTATTGCTGTTGGACCAGCCACCGCCCATGCGCTGGAACAATATGGGATAAGTCAAGTGATTGTGCCCCATACTTTCAACAAAAACGGTATTGCAGAGCTACCTTACTTTGATGACGAACCTAAAAATGTGGTCGTATTAACCAGCCAATCAAACCAGAAAATACAACCATCGCTCAAAAAGTTATTGACGAAAAAAAACCACCGTGTTATCACCCTATATACCCATGCTATGATTCATCATTCTTTAATGCATTCTATGGCTTATTTTCGTGACGACATAACTTATGATGTCATGACCATTCACAGCGCCAGTGCTTTGGTTGGTCTGGCTGCTGCAGTGCAAAATAGCCCTCTTCTGTCAAGTTTGCCTGTTTGTACTATTAGCTCTTCACTGGCCCAAATTGTACGCCAATCTGGTTTATTTCAAGATATTATGGCTTCGCCAGAACCTACCTCCATAGGTATCTCACAGTGCCTTCAAACATGGTGGCAACACAAAACCACACAATACGCTTTATGACCACTGACTCAACCAAACGTGGGCCCGAAACGCCTAAAACACCCTTTTCATCATCCCCGTTTTTTGTATGGATCTCTTTTTTATTATTGTTATTGGTTTTGGCGATATCGCTGGTGTCTAACTGGTTTAGTAGTGTTCGCCTGGATAGGATGAATGCATCGGTTGTGCATCTTGAAAAACAACTTCTAAGTGTCCAGCTGGCGGGTGAATCTCAGACTAAACTGGCCCAACAAAAACTCCAAACCACTTATGATCAACTGTTATTACAAATCAATCAGCAAGCCGCACAAGCTCAATTATTTGAAAATCGCCTTAATGCCATTCAAACCAGTACGCTTCGTGAAGTATACCAAGATTCGTATCATCACCTGATACAAAAAATCACCACTCAGCTACAATTCAGTTTGTATAGCCTGTGGTTTACTCACGATATTCCTCAAGCGATCAAGTGGTTACAACACACTGAACTTATTTTGTCATCAAAACAAAACCCGCTTTTCATCCAGATCCATGCACGAATTCAATCCCTTACCCGTGATCTAAAGCAACTCCCTAATCACAACCGCAGCCATGTACTGACTCAAATTGATGATTTAGCAAAGTCACTTAATCAGCAGCTTAACACCCAGCCTGAGTCTAACACTCAGGCTGATGAAACGACCACAAACGCACCCTCTGTACCAGAGATTTCTATTTGGAAGCCTTCAACCTGGCTGGCCTACCTAAGTTATTTGGGTTTACAGATTCAATGGTATCTTCAAAGTCTAGTGGTTATCAGTCATGGACCTTCCTATTTTTACGAGCTCACACCCCAACACATTGCCCAAATAAAAATCAGTACTCAAACTTGTATTGAACAGCTTAAGTGGGCTGTGCTTTTTCAAGATCAAGCCATTTACCAACAAGGTCTTAATCAGCTAACACGCACCGTAAAACATTATCTGCCCGATACACCTCAAAAAAACTCACTTAACAAGGCTATTGAATCTCTCGGCCAAATCATGTGGTGGTCTGACAACCTCGAACCGCTTCTTCAACGGTATCAAAGCCTTATACACCAATTAGAGTCAGAGAGTCAGCGGCTGCATGAGCCTGATTCTGATTCACAAAAAACACCTTCAACTAAACAAAACAATACGCCATCCTCCGATAACCCAAAAACTGAAGAGCCAAGATCACAGCCTTATAAAACACCACCAGGAAAACTCACATGATTCGGCGGTTACTAGCCTATTTTGGCTTATTTGTACTTATATTTTTAGCCTATGCCCATTATGTGTCTAGGGCATGGGTATTGATAAAAATTAACGACACGGATATTAAAGCCTCACTACCCATCGCACTGATTGCGTTGTTGATCATATCGTTAATTATTCACTGGTTACTATTAGGTTTTAGGTGGTTAAGGCACTTTAAAAAGCACTGGCAACACTCTAGAATGCTTAAGCAATCACAAAAACGTGGGGTTGCGCTAGAACAAGCACTCCAGTCAGCGCTTTGTCAACAATGGACCGAGGCCTTGAAACAGCTTGATTATGTTCTTCACTACAGTCAACAGCCTCCTCACAACCAGAATGACTGGCTTCACTTGACCAAGGCTTATGTTTATTTAATGCAAGGCCAATTCAACCAAGCACTTGATGTGTGCAAAAATATATCCATCGATACTGACGATAAACACAACAAACAAATACAACAAGCCATACTCCACCTAAAACATGATGTCTATCAACAACAGCAAAACCACGCCATGGTTGTCACCAACTTGTTGGCGCAGCAAGCGCTCAGCAAGCCATCTCAAAATTCTATCCAGGCTATTTGCCAGGCTTATGCTAACAATCATCAATACCCTGAACTTATTGAGTATGTCCAACGCTCTCGCTTATTATCCCAAGCGCAATCCGATGCGTGGCAAACGAAAGCGCATCATCATCAATTAATGCACTATTGGTGTCGAGGTCAGGTGATAGCCGCTCAACAATATTTTGATGAATTGCCAAAAAGTTTAAAACACGCACCAGAACTCACCAGTATGCAGATTCGCATTCATCTATATCAGCACCAGTTTGAACAAGCGCAACACTTACTATTTGAAGCACTCAAAAGCTACCCGGAATCTAGCTTTTTGCATGAATTGCTACCCTATACGTGCCACCAGCGTATCGAACTCATGAATCAGGCACTGCAAGAACTTGAATCCCTTATCGAGCGCTATCCTGACGTGATTGCACTGCAAATTCAATTAATAAGCGTGTATGAATGGCTGGATCGCACAATTGAAGCTGACGAAATCTGCTCCAAACTTCTGGAACAAACCATCACCCAACAACAAGCTGATAGAACTTTACTCAAGCGGGCTAGCCATATGTCCCATACACCAGGGCCTCATAAGTCATGATGGCTGAAGGCATGCTTACCAGGATACCAAACCGTATCTGGATGATCATACTCATGGCTTACTTATCTTTAATGGCTACTAATGACCCTCATCCCCTCAAATATCCACCCTACGTAGGCCTAACACAGTCATGCTCAGGATTGAAGCTGGCCGAGCACTGTTGTCTATTGTGAGAGGCACAGATGTTATCAAGCAATATCCCATTAGAACTTCTCGTTATGGACTGGGTGAGGTGGAAAATTCTGGCCAAACGCCAAGGGGCTGGCTAACTATTACTGAAAAAATTGGTGATCATGAACCCCTCTATACACTTTTTAAAAGTCGAGTACCGGTTGGCGTGGTACCTAAAAGTGAACGATCCTCTCCCAGCTCCTATATTGTTTCCCGTATCTTGAGGTTGTCAGGCTTACAATCTGGCTTTAATCAAGGCTATCGACAAGAGGCCCGTGATCACAAACCTGTACTAGTTGACACCTATGAACGCATGATTTATATCCATGGTGTTACTGGCCCCATAACACTTCCTAAGAATATAAACCTACAAAAAAAAGTGCCTGCTGGCTGTATCGTGATGAAACCCAAGGACATAGTTGATTTGTTTGATCGTATTCCTGTAGGCACCCCTGTTTTAGTTTTGCCTTAATGCTATAGCATCATGATGATTTGATATATCAGTGTGCCTCTGAGCAAGTTTACTGGCATGCACGACCCCATGCATAATCAGCTAACGACTATTTGTTTTGCTTTTTTTGGCTATTTGATGCGTGGGCAATCTTTATATTAGCTACTCATATCGTATATGCCAAAGTGTTTTGACCATGATCAGCATCTACTTTACCTAAGTTAATCTCGTTGGCCACTTTGGCAAGATTGAGCCTGTCCTTAATACTGATATGTTTGGTCACCTCATCTCCCATATCTTTATTATTCATGATGGTAAAACCACCTCTGTTTAATGTTCCGTACCCTATCAGGCTCAATAAATAGCCAGACGTATCCCCAAGTGCTCTGACTATTTGCTTAGCACTAAGATTGACCCAGTGGCTGCCGGCTGGCATAGGGTAACTAAATAGAGAAGCTTTAGCTAATGGAATCATGCTGGTGATGATTAACCTAACTTCTTGGCTGTTAGCCTCAGATAGATTGTCTTGGCTATAACGCTGTATTTTTACTACCAGGGCATCATGATATTGCGCTTGTGTCATGATGGTTTTCTCTCGATATTCTTTGTTTAGCTGATCATGTAGGTGCATTGGGGCTATGATATGACTGAGTTGGTCGCAACCCTCAAAAGCAAACTCTTCTATGCGGGTCACGCTCTCTGAGATCACTATCGATGTTAATTCAATACAACTACTAAACGCCCTCTTCCCTAGGCTGGTGAGACCTACTGGTAGCGCTATCTCTTTTAAGCGTTGGCAATTCCTAAATGCTTCTGCACCTATGCTGGTGACACCCTTTGGTATCTCTATCGATGTTAATCCACTACAATTTAGAAACGCACTATCCCCTATTCTCTCAACATTCTTTGAAATCTGGATCGATGTTAATCCACTGCAACCGCATAACGCATAGACACCTATCCTGGTCACGCCCTCTGGGATCACGATTGACTCTAAACTACTGCACCCCATAAACGCGTAAGCCCCTATGCTGGTCACACCCTCTGGGATCGCTACTGATTTTAAATCACTGCAAGATCTAAACGCGCGAGTCCCTATGCTGGTGACGCCCTCTGGGATCTTTATCTCTTTTAATCCACTGCAACCAGAAAATGTACCATCTCCTATGCTGGTGACACCCTCTGGGATCTCTATCGATGTTAAACCACTGCAATTCTCAAACGCACCATCACCTATGCTGGTCACACCCTCTGGAATCTCTATCGTTTTTAATCCTCTGCAATCACTAAACACACCATCACCTATGCTGGTGACGCCCTCTGGGATCTTGATTGATTCTAGACGACTACAACTACTAAACGCACCAAACCCTATGCTGGTGACGCCTTCTGGAAACTCAAAAGTAGTGGCTTGGGGATGAGCTTTCATCCGGTCTTGTACGTATTGTTTTGTTAGTTCCATAGTCATTACTTTTTTAACTTTTTTTATTGTATTATATTTATATATTTTTAACAACCAATAAACCTCATTACACGCTGCTCAGCACAAGTATATAAAAATCGGCCAGCTGGTTATTTTACACGCAAGATTTTAAAATTTTTGCTAAACATTCAAATTATGCATGGCCCTGTTTACACGCTGACGCTTAGGTTCTGAGGCATTTATGTCTTTATAAAAGTGCGCAACTTGATGCTTGATCTGTATGTATAGCATGACTGTTGGCATCTTGATCATCAACACCTCTGGTGTTTTGATCATGCGCTATAGATGCCACACCCAAGTTTATTCCATTAGCTACCATGGCAAGATTGAGCCTGTCCTTAATACTGATATGTTTGATCACCTCATCTCCCATATCTTTATTATTCATGATGGCAAAACCACCTCTGTTTAATGCTCTATACCCTATCAAGTTCAATAGATAGGCAGGGGCATCCCCAAGCGCACTGACTACTTGTTTATCAGTAAGATCTTTCCAGTGATGATTCGCTGGCACACGATAACTAAACAGTGAAGCCTTAGCTAACGGACTTAGGCTGGTGATGCTTGACCTGATCTTTTCAGCTATGGCTTTTGGGCTATTATCCTCTAGGTTGTTGACTGGAATATACTTAATAAGTTTATCACACAATGGTTCATCCACGACCACTTTACCTTCTGCAATAGCTTGCTGTAAGGCTATGACTATTTTATCTGGGTACGCTTCGGTTAGCTGCTCATGCAGATGCTCTGGTGCTATGATATAACTAAGTTGGTCGCAACCACTAAATACACCCTCCTTTATGCTCGTGACGCCCTCTGGGATCACGATTGATTGTAATTCGCTGCAACCACTAAACGCATAAGTATTTATATTGGTGACGCCCTCTGGGGTCACGATTGATTGTAATCTGCTGCAACCACTAAACGCACTACTACCTATCCTCTCAAGTTTGTTAGGCAACTTTATCGATCTTAAACCTCTGCAACCCACAAACGCTCTACCGCCTATGCTTTCAGCACCTTCTGGGATCTTTATCTCTTTTAATCCACTGCAATTAAAAAACGCAGCCTCTTCTATGCTCTCAAGCCCTTCTGGCAACTCTATCGATTCTAAACTACTACAACCCGCAAACGCGCCCAAACCTATGTTTGTGACGCCCTCTGAGATCACGATTGATGCTAAACTACTGCAACCCTGAAACGCTCTACCGCCTATGCTTTCAGCACCTTCTGGGATCTTTATCGCTTCTAATGCGCTGCAACCACCAAACGCAGCAAATCCTATGCTGGTGACGCCCTTTGGGATCACGATTGATTCTAAACGACTGCAACCCCGAAACGCCTCAGCCCCTATGCTATTGATACCCTCTAGCAGCTCTATCGATCTTAAACTACTGCAGCCTCCAAACGCATACTCTTCTATGCTGGTGACGCCTTTTGGAAACTCAAAAGTAGTGGATTGGGGATGAGCTTTCATCCAGTCTTGTACGTATTTTTGTGTTAGTTTGATGGCTATTACTCTTTAATTTTTTTATGTTATATCACTATTAAACGAATTTATCAAGTACTAAGTCTAACCACATGCTGTTCATCATAAGCACTTAAACACTGACTGACAGGTTGTGTTACACTTATGATTAAAAGCTTTTGCTAAAGATGTAGGTCTTGCATAGTCCCGATCACTGCACTGACCCTAGATATTTTATCCTAATCCTATCACGCATTATGATCGATGAAGCTTTGGTATCACACCTATGTTGTTTTAGTTATAACCTCTATTCACGGCGCTTGGATTCTGAGCCGTTACAGTCTTTATGCAGGTCCCGAGCTTGATGAATGCGCTGTATGCATATCATAACTGTTGATATAACGCCCTCATACTCTATGTACGTGACACGGTCTGGAATTACGATTGATTCTATTTGTGTCAATGTTGGTATAGCATCTAATCACTATCCATTCAGGCATTACTTTATCTATTCCAGTATCTCGTCATGATACTTACTATCAATCCCATAAATACTATATAACGCCCTGTCTGGAGGTGGCGTTAATTTCTGGCTAGCTTATCAATAAAGGCAACTCTTAAGAACCTAGCCATATCAAGAGATAATAGTCCAAGACCTGAATTAAGTCTAGGTTACTTAAGTTTAATCTCTGAGCCTAACGATTAGCTCTGTTGTAAACTGATGATTTGATACAGTACCACTACCAACACCAAACCCACAAATCCTGTTTGCCTTAACCTATAGGGCGCCCTTTTTCCCAGTACAACCGCTTGCTTGGTAACCCACTGACCCACTAACAACGATGACACCACCAGCGGTATGTAAACCCCTTTTATAAACCAAAACGACTGCGTATAACCATAGGGTAACAGCATATGGGTGACTACAGCAGTGGTGGATACCACCCCACTGCTGAAGGTCACTGTTGCTATGGTTTTTTCAGCCTGTGCTTGAATTCGACTGAGTATTGGGAATAATATAAGCCCACCCCCAATGCCACATAATACTGAAATGAGTGCACTTGGCACGAGTACAACTGGATAGGAATAGCCTGGCCATGCGCTTGATGTTTGATTGGGAGGATATATGATGGTTAAGCACACTTAGCAATAAAACCCCTAAGACCATGGCTACAAATAAAACTTGCAGTATGGACTCACTCAGACTGTGTACCACGTAAGTACCCAACATACCCCCTAAGATGGATGAGCCGCCTATACCAAAAAAACCTGATAATAATGCCGATACCCCACTGAGACATAGGATGGCAAAAACCATTTCAACTTCATCGAGTCCCATAGACGTTCACTCAAATTTTTCTTAGTACAAGAGGGTTGGGGTCACGCTTCAATACTGTTTTTGTGTGGTCGTTACCACAAGCATGCATGATGCCTAAGCATTTTTAGACCCTCCGATCTAGAGGGATACCATCACGTACTTACGCATGGGCTTGACCATCGATTATCAAGCGAGAATATTTATAGAATAGCTCAAAATCTAACTCGGTTTTCTAGGTAATCACGATTTTTTATGATAACCTAGATCCATGATAATAGTCAGGGTGTTACTGTGAGCGTGAGAAACGATAGATGGATCAAGCAGCAAGCCGTTGCTGGCATGATTTCGCCTTTTGAGCCTGGCCAAGTCAAAAGAAGCTCTCAGCAAAACCCTATCGTATCTTATGGTATTTCTAGTTATGGCTATGATGTGCGTTGCAGCAGAGAATTCACTATTTTCACCAATCTACACACTACCATTGTTGATCCCAAGAACTTTGACCAAAAAAACTTCATGACCCTACAGAGCGACGTGTGTATTATTCCGCCTAATAGCTTTGCATTGGCTCGGACTGTAGAGTATTTTAAAATACCACGTGACACACTTTGCATCTGCCTTGGCAAATCAACTTATGCCAGGTGTGGCATTATCGTTAACGTAACCCCACTGGAACCCGAGTGGGAAGGACATGTTACCCTTGAATTTTCTAATACCACTAACTTACCAGCAAAAATTTATGCCAATGAAGGGGTGGCTCAGATGGTTTTTCTTAAAGCTGATGAAGTGTGTGAAACCTCTTACAAAGATAGATCTGGCAAATATCAAGGTCAAACCGGCGTCACACTTCCGATTTGTTAGTTTTATTCCGGTTCAATAGATCTACTCAATATGCTTTCAAATACCTTAGCAAGGGCAGTTATTGCCTATAGGCCATCATCAACTGTTGATACACTGTCCTCATCATGGAAACGACAATCTGGCTAGACTTCGTACCTTACATCTGCACCCCTAGATTTAGCCATGATAGGTGTTCTTGGATGTTAAAACAAGTGAGGGGCATGAATCATATGATTTGATACATGGTTGTCTGTTGGCTCTCAATCATCAGCAGAAATGTCGCACCCCTAAGTTAGGTAGGAGCACTCGCTAGACGAGCATGTCTCTAGAGTTGAGTTTATGATGCCTTTATATCTGGACGTTTTGGGGCCAGTCTAGGATGTTAAGCCAGTGGTAGATAGGGTCTTGCTTCTACTCATCATCATCGTCTGCGCTGGCTTCACCTTTTCTGATACCCCAAACGGGATTAACTTTGCCTTCGTCTACCTTTTCTCTAAGACGCTTACCCGCCTTGAAATATACACCGTATTTCTCAGATGTTCTGATGGTTTTGCCCGTTCTTGGGTTGTGAGCATTTCGACTACCCCGATAGCGGAGACACCAGGTGCCAAATCCTCTAACTTCGATTCTACCCCCGGATGATAATGTTCGTACCATGGTGTCCAAAATGCTATTGACCACAGCTTCAACCTGCCTGGGAGGCAAATCTTCAAACTCGTTTACGATGTGGCTTATTAACTCAGAACGAACCATAATATCCCCTATAAAAACAATCTCAAACTCTATATCTTTTTTAACCATAAGTCAAGCACCTATATTGCAGCTGACCACAAACAACCACTTATGACTATAATAATATTGATAAAAAAAATATGTTCATTTATTCAGTTAATACCCAACTAATGCAAGGCTACCTTTGACAAAATTTAGGGTTGCCCTACAATAGTCATTGATGTTTTATGCTAAAGATTTTCATATGACCTACAAAAAAATCACTTCGGCTTTGTTTGTTGTAATTCTACTTCAGTCTGCTTTTTCATTACCTCACCAAAGCTTTGTGACTCGGCATAGGGTATCTCAGGACACCCCATGGCAAGAGTCTGCTCGTGATGGCCTCAAGCAAGTCTTGATTAAAATAAGCGGTACCAGTGATGTTATTGAACACCCCGATTATGTTGAACTGACCCAAAATGTTGATTTATTTGTAAGCCACTACCACCATCAACCTAGCACTGAATGCGAAATATCTGAAAACGACCATTGTACGGAATTAGTTGTCTCTTTCAACCCCAAAAGTATCCGTAGGCTGCTTCAACAACTTGGCCGTGCTCAGCTAACGAATGCTGATCGTCCTAATATATTACTCTGGATCACCACAAACACTCAAGAGCTTGATGAACCCCTTGTTGAACATCAACCTGAAAGTACACAGTTAAAATCACTTGCCTCCGCACGAGGCTATCCTGTTTATTTTCCACTTCATGACCAACAAGATAAAACACTAAAAACACAAAGTAATTACCAAGGTCTTATGACTAGGTATGCTTCCAAATATTTAGTTCTAGGTCAACTATCACCATCATCCTCTGACGATTTTTTGGCTTCATGGCGCTTAATAAGCCGGGATCAACAATACCTTGAATGGCAGATCCACTGTAAAAATGCTGATGAGTGCTTTACTCAACTCATACAAACCATTACTGACCATGCACATAATCGGCACGTACGTGAAACTAATGAAGACAGTCATAATCACACAAAACTCAATATTGAGGGTATCACCACGCTTATGGCGTATCGGCAAGTCATGTTTGTGCTTCATGAGATTTTTTCGGGAAAATCCATTAAGCTCATCAACACTCGTCATGGATTCATGACCGTTAGTATTCAATCATTGAGCCTTTCTAAATTAGTTGATAAACTAAGACAATCAAAACAGTTTAGAATGCCGAATAATTTCACACAAACGAACGACTTACCCACTATGACCGTACAATGGCAACCACAGCATCCCGACAGTTAGTCTTACCCTTTTTGCTTGAGCATAAAGAAAGTCTTGATGATTTTTTTGCTTTTACTGAAGCACAAAAGCAGTTAATCACCCTCATTAAACAGGCAAGTTTACTCTCAAAACCCCTGTGTATTGTGGGTGGAACTGGTAGTGGAAAAACTCAAATACTTCGTTGTCTTTGTTATGAATACATGCCCTCTATTTATCTGAATGGTAGTACCATCGGGCAATATAATCCCAGTATACTTACATCCCTTGGAAATACACGTGTTTGTATCGACAATGCCCAGTATTTTATCGGTAATCAGATATGGGAACAGGCTATTTTTTCATACCTCACACAATCACCTGAACTTCCTCCACTGACGCTAGCACTTCCAGATAGACACGCCATTAATGAAATTAAATTAGCGGATTTACGCTCCCGCGTTCACACCTTCATGCTAGCAAAACTCCACCCTTTATCTTGCGATCAACAAAAACAAGCTATTTTAAAGACCGCAAAAGATAATGGGTTAGCACTTAATAAACACCTTGTTAGTTGGATGCAAAAACGCTATCCTCGAGATAATCATTTTTTCTTCAAAGTATTTAGAAGTCTTTTTAAATACTGTATGGAGTATCAACAAAAGGCTTCCCTCTCCTCTCTAAAGGTTGTTCTTAATAAGATCGATGATCTACCAAATTAATGATTTTACAAACAAGCTCAGCTGTTTTTTCACAGTCATACAAGGCGGAGTGCGCTGACTCAGTATTAAAGCTAATCTTAGCTCGCATCATAGCCCTTGCCAAGACTGTTTCTTTGTACCATACAGCACATAAAGATGTACTATCAATGGTTACAAACCGATGAAAGGGTGATCTTAAGCCTACGCGCTCATATGCTGCGTTAAGAAAACTAAGGTCAAATGCTGCGTTATGCCCTACTAAAACCGCTCGCCTACAGTGATATTGGTCACACATAGTCTTTACTTTCTGACTTAAATCTTGCAGCATATTTGCTTCAGTCACCGCAAAACGAAAGGGATGATCTGGGATAATTTGAGTTACTTCTAGTGACTCTTTTGAAATATTTGAACCCATAAATGGTTCAATGTGGTAATGCCACATTGAACCTGCTTTGAGTTTATTTTGGTCACTATACACCAGCGGACATGCTGCAAGTTCAAGCAGCGCATCTCGGGTAGGATCAATGCCCCCTGTTTCAGCATCTACCACTACAGGTAGTAGGCCAGCAAATCTTTTGGCGATTTTTTTTGACACACTAAATCTCAATAATTTCTTTATCATATCAAAACCTAGCATTAAAATCACAATGTTTTTTGTATTCTTGCTGCTTTATGTTGTCTATTTAGGTATAATAAACAATACTATGAGTACCAAAGCCCCTTTATCATGACAAATAGAAGTTTCATCGGTAGATTAATAGGTCTTGTGATCGGCCTGATGCTTTCTGTTCGCTTTGGTTTTTTCGGCTTGTTAGCTGGATACTGGCTTGGCGCTCAATTCGATAGAGCACTTGACAAAACATTCAGTAACAGTGAAAGCTCTCCCCATGGCTCACGCAATGGATGGGACGAACAACTCATAAACCATCTATTTTCTCTACTTGGATATATTGCAAAATCAGGCGGTGTTGTGAGCGCATCAAGTATTCGCACCGTTGAGTCCATCATGACGCAACAAGGTTTTGACAGCCAACAACGCAAAAAAGCCATTCAAGCATTTAACCAAGGTAAAACTCATTCATTTCACATGGAATCTACCACCCACCAGCTAAGACTTTACCTCATGTTTCACCCCGAGGCAAAAAGTCTTATTCTTGATTGTGTCAAGCAAGTAGGCGAAGCTGATCAACCTATTCCGATGCCTAAAGTAGTTATAGTGAATCAGGTTTTTGCCATGTTTGGTCGCAGGGTATTTAATGGACAAAATTTTCATTGGGAACACTGGCACCATCAAAGCCATCAACACTCAAATCAATCCTCCCGTGCTCACCAAGGTCAGAACCTAAGCTGGGCATATAAAACCTTGGGTGCAAGCAAGCAAGACTCTATGGCATCCATTACTAAAAAGTACCGAAAACTTCTCAGCCAATACCATCCTGATCGCCTTCAGAGCAAGTTAGGCACCGTGACTGACCAACAAGTAAAACAGGCTAATGAAAAAACACATGAAATTAAAAAGGCCTATGACCTTATCAAAAGTAGTCTATCCACTGCTGGCTAGTATGGCTACACTCCCGTTGTCTATCTATACCCGAGAGCCTAGGCTCATAGTGATTCCTGGCTAGGATTTTTAAATGATCGTCTCATATTAACTTTAGATTTATTTTGTGACTTTTAAACATCGGTAACTGTGGTATATCAATCTTGACTATTCGTATACGCTACCTACTTTGTAATCTATTTCTATCTACTCGGTGTCCTGCTTTTTTAACAACGAGGGACAATCAGCGACTCTAAATTTAAGTGATATGCTTAAAGTGCCCTAAGATTAAAATGCCATACTTTGTTATGGTACTCAGAATGACTAATACTTCATCATTCGTTATTGATGAGATAAATCATCACTAGACACTAGGCTCATCTACGCTCAACATGACTAGGAAACTGCAAATAAATAATAATATGATTGGACTAACACCCAGTCGTACAGATCCGGTTATGTAAGTAACTAAACTAATTAACATTGGCGCCAAAAAGGATGTCACCCGTCCTGAAAGTGCGTATAAGCCAAACCCGAGCCCTTTGTCTTTTTCATTTAAATGTTTTGCCATCAACGCCCTACTTGATGCCTGTAGGATTCCTCCGAACCCTCCAATCATAACGCCACAAGAATAGAATATGACATCAATAATCCATGGGGTTACTGAAAAATCTATATAAAAAAATTGTTGCTTACCGATGCCTATAACACCTAGGCTTGTCAATGTTAATGTAATGATAGCTACGAGTATCATGCGTTTACTACCATAATGCACGTCCCAGTAACCGCCTATGAAACTGAAAAAGGCTGATGCGATACCCGTTACTATACCAAAAATACCTAGATTCATTACGGGCATATTTAGCACTAATGTAGCATATGTTCCTCCGAAAGCAAAAACACCTCCTAAAGCATCACGGAATAACATAGACGCTAATAAAAATATAGTCATGCTACGCCGCTCACGCCACGCTTTAAGGTAGTTAAGTACATTTAAGCTGTTTTGTTGGCTATGGTTTTGATCTAATCTGAGTATTTTTTCCGAGCTGAATAATACCCATTTGACATATGGCAGGATAAACACCGTCATCCAAATTGCGCTGAACGGTCCTGAAAAACGGTTCCCACCCTGGTTATAAGAACCAAGACCCAAGGCAGGCTCTTGATTAAATAAAGTTAACCCTTTGTCATTTTCAATAAAAAATATCATCATCAGTATAAGGGCTATAATGCCACCTAGATACCCAAATGCAAAAGCTTGTCCTGAAAGTTTACCAAAATTACCTTTTTCTCCGTAATCGACTAGCTGGGTATCTATCAAGACTTGACTAAGCCCTACAGCAACATAGCCTATTCCAAAAAACATTAAAGAACTGTGTATAGTTGAACCATCTGGATAAGCCCACCACAGTAGACCAGAACATGCTACAATTATAGAGAAGCTAAGTAATATCGCAAGTCGTGATATGTTAAGTTTTTGACAAAAATATCCCCAAAATGGCGCACTTATAGCAATAATTATACCTGAAATCATGTTGGTATTGGCCCAGATTATTTGGGCAAACTGGTCTGAAACCTGCTCTGAAAATCCCTGATTGGTATAATACTGATATGCAGCTTTTACAATATACGGCCCAAACAAAAAAGTTAATAGTAATGTGTAAAATGGCTGAGTCGCAAAGTCATAAAACATCCAACCCCAAATAGCTTTTGTTTTTGCGTTCATGTGCTTAGGTCCTTTTCAAAGGTACGTATTGATATTATTTTATAATATTTTTTGTGATTAGCAACATGGGTATTTCTGCAATTCAAGTAAACACGCTGGCTAAAACCCTAAAATATCTTTTTTTGAGTCTTGATTTGAATAAGTTACGCACTAATCCTTGCAGATAGCATCTATCCTCACCCAGTGAAATTTGTTAATATTACCGATTCTCAAGACTTATATCACATATATCACATACTGTAATGTCAGCTATTGTCCTAGTAAAGGCTTTACACATTTGTTCTATTTCTTACCAGTAGTCAGGCAATTTTAGTCATATTGCCCCCCATTTGTATAGCTTGACCTCCAACCGTTTAATAAACTTCATCAACTTTTGATAATGCTATGGTTTAATAGGCCAGTATGTCTAAGTCCTCAAAAGACATTAATCATTCATATCCGCAGTTTCTTTAATAAGTTCAATCAGACTGGCAACACTGGGCAATACTAGATCCGGGCTGGGATTACAAGTCTTAAAATAGTCTAAACTGGCACTCCCTGATGTTACACCAATACTATCAATACCAGCTGCTTTTGCAGCTTTGATGTCGTTAATATGATCTCCTATCATTACAAAACTTCTTGCCGGGCTGGCTATTTTGTGTATCAACGCTGTAATCATATCCCCTGCAGGCTTGGCTGGATAATAGGATATACTATGCACATGGCTGATGATATCATTCAGCTCTAATCGATTGATCTCGCCCTGTAAACAATCTTTAGGCTTGTTTGAGGCAATACATATCAAAGAGCCTGCTTGTTTTATGGTCTCTAATGCCTCCTTGCTGCCAGGTATTAGTCCGGGCTGATCGGCATCGTCATAAGCGTTACGAAATGCCTCTAAAAATAACTTAGTTAACTGATGGGGCGAATAAAGATCAGAAGATGAGTATAAGCTTAAAATAGAGCTCTCTGCTGGCTGACCTATGACTTGCTTGATGGTTTCATAAGGCAAATCAGGCAGTCTCAAGGCCTTCGCTGCAGCTTGGTAGGCGGCTACCAAACTACCCACGGAATCAAAAAGGGTACCGTCCCAATCAAAAATGAAACAGGATTTTGTCATGAAGTTATACTTGTTCACCATGCGCCTCTTTTGTTATGTATTGTTAGTGTGTTCATTTTCCTTATATAAAATAACCGCTTCTAGATCCTGGGGAGAATTTACCTCCAGCGGTGTTTGGTTGATGCTTGAGGCACCCATTTGATATCCCATTTCCAAGAATCTTAACTGTTCAAGACGCTCTATCTTTTCGTATGGTGACTGTTGATGCTGTGCATAGACCTTGAGCGCTGCGGGTGTGTATGCATAAATACCTACATGATAAGCGCCGTAAGGTAAGGCGGCTCTGCAAAACCAGTGGCAGCGCGATACTGATGACTCCTGGTGGGTCACTATCGCTTTTACACAATTGGGGTCTTGGCGTTTTTCTATGGGCATATTTGCAATGAGTGTGCCCACATCAAATCCTTGTGAAAGCGGTTGTAATACATGTGCAACCTGGGCGGGATCTACAAATGGCAGGTCACCCTGAATATTGATGACTACGTTATAATCATGCTTGATCATTTGGCATGCCTGTGCAACACGATCACTGCCAGTAGGACAGGTTTGAGCTGTCATTAAGACCTGCCCCCCCCAAGATGCAACCTCTTGTTGAATTAAAACATGGTCCGTGGCTACAAAAACAGGGCCAAGCTTTGTGGCTACAGCTCTTTCCCAAACATGGCGTATGAGTGTTTTTTGGCCTATTAAACACAGTGCTTTGGCAGGCAACCGCTCGCTAGTATATCGGGCAGGAATGATGATGACGGGTTTAAAATCCATACTTTAACAATTACATATTTGCATTAATCGTAACATTTTTAGCGCCTCATTACCAGCTAGATTTATCATAGATCTCATAGATAAACATATCCTTTGGCTGGTCTTGAAGGATGCTGGGACATTTTAAAAAAGTTTTTCGTATACCATAACAAAGCCCCTATGAGAAACCCATGTAGTCCCCGATACCGGGAGAGCCATGTTAAAGTTAGCATGACTATCATAGGCGCTCATCGAAAATATAGAGCCCCCAATATCATCTGGTAAAAATGCCATGAATAGTGATTGCTTTTATTTTAGTGATCATTTACACTTGACTAAGATCGTAAACGAGAAGCCTAAATTGCGTACTATAGTGTCTATTAGCCTACTAAGCCTTGCCTTCACTTCTACCCTCTATGCCGAAGTGGTTGATGCAACCGTTAAGGTTATCAATAATACAACTAGATCTTTTGATGTGAAAGTAAAAACCCCCCTATCTGTCGACATCACCAAAAATCGATATGCATCTTTTAATGTTGAGTCGTTTTTTTTACCAGCTCAAACACAAGCCATAGACTGGCAGTCAATAGACCCTATTGTGGTCAATACAAAAATTTATATCGATGATGAATTACAAACGCCTTACATTTTTATTCTCAAATCCGTAAGAACTGGGGAAAATAACACAAAAATAACAACGCAATCGACTATCAAACTGAGCTTTAGTAGGCCTATTACCCAGTTAAGTTGCACTGTTTTTGATAAGGATAATGACCAAAGCGGGGTAACGCTAGACTGCCGTCCTTCCTAACTTGAGCTGAGGGCGAAGGCGCACAAAAACTCAAGTATACGACCGCCAAATCAAGGTAACGGGGTTGATAATATAATCCTTATGATCCACTCCATTCAAACCATGCGTTTCAGTTTGCCAAAAATAGACCTGCACATCAGCTACTTTTTGATAATTTCTTAAATACTCTATAGGATCTTTGTTTAAAAAAAGCTGTTGATACCAAGCTGTCTTTTCTAACTGTTATAGACACCACGTGTTAGCATATGGGCTGTCTACTTGGGGTCATCAAAACTTAACGTATCAGTATTATGATCGTAGGCAAAAAGTTCTGCATAACG
This sequence comes from Pseudomonadota bacterium, assembly GCA_036148435.1. GTDB lineage: Bacteria > Pseudomonadota > Gammaproteobacteria > Comchoanobacterales > Comchoanobacteraceae > JAYYHL01. The sequence goes on from JAYYHL010000007.1 coordinate 21,324, forward strand.
ACCCCACTCAATCACAACTTTTAATACTTCTTGCGCTGCATCTTCACTTAAGTCATCTTGGAGCTCAATTAAAAACCGCTGGCCACTAGCGCTGTAGTTAGGTCGGCCTCTTAGTACCCTATCGATGTGTCGTGCCAAAGGCACATGAGTTTGTAGCTGCTGTGCAAATAGATTTTTTCGTTCAAATAAGTCCGCCTTGGCAAACTGTTCCCCAACTTCTGTGAGCGCTACCTGACCGCCTTCTAGTACTGCTAATCGTAAAATATCCAAACATTCAATAATGGGCATGAGATCATCTAAATCCAAATACAGTTCCTCTGCAAGCGTTGAGAGCTCAGAGTCACTTTTAAACTCTTCTGATGCCAGCGCCTCAACCAGGCCAATCATATTGCCCATTTCTACTTTAGGTATTCGATAATATAGAGTAATGGTTTTGAATCGCTGTCCACGGGCTCGCTCAGCATGATTGATTTGTGCTACTTTTTGATAAACCTCTTCCATTAAGGCTTGCATGGCCACGACTTTGTCTTGTCTTGGATGAGCCAAACTCACCTCTAACTGCTCTTGAATACGCCCAGGATTATGGGCAAAAATTAATATTCTATCGGCTAACATCACGGCCTCTTCAATGTTATGAGTTACGATTAGCATAGCCTGCATAGCTGTACGTTTCTTGGCCCAAAGGGCTAGCAAGTCGTTTCTCAGGTTGTCTGCTGTGAGTATATCTAAAGCAGAAAAAGGCTCGTCCAACAACAACACCTTAGGCTCTACCACTAAAGCACGCGCGATGCCCACCCGCTGACACATCCCTCCTGACAGCTCTCTAGGGAATGCTGATTCAAAACCATCCATACCCACCATATCTATTGCTTCAATGGCTCGGTGACGTCTTTCCTCTGCCCCAATACCCAAAGCTTCCAAGCCTATTTCAACGTTTTGAAGCACTGTCATCCAAGGGAATAAGGCAAAATTTTGAAACACCATACCCACACCGGGGACGGGCCCATGTACCTGTTTGTCTTGAATAGTCACACTGCCTGAAGAAGGTTTTACTAAACCGGCAATAATTCTAAGTAACGTTGATTTGCCCGAACCAGAGGTTCCCAATAAGGCAATAATCTCTCCCTGCTTGACGGTAAAATTAATATTGTCCAGTACCAACTTTTCTTGATTGTAATCTCGCTTAAAGGCTTTTTTTATTTGTTTGATGTCAACGATAGTTTTCACCATAATATACTCCTAGGCTTAGGTGGCATAATGTTTTTCCACATAATGAAACAGCGGATACCAAAAAAATCGATTGATCAACACCACATAGGCACACATCACCGCAACACCCACAACTTCTAGAGGCACCTGCCCGCTACTTTGGTCAATAAAAGCTCCCAGGCCTACAGCATAAACCGGAGACTGCCCCCAGCTTAAAACCTCAGCTGCTATACTGGCATTCCAGGCCCCCCCGGCCGCTGCAATTGAACCTACTACTAAATAAGGCGCTATGGATGGTAACATTAATTTTTGCCAAAAAAGTCGTCTTCCAAAATGAAAGTTTTTGGCAGTATCGATGAGTGAGCGAGGAATATTCCTAACGCCAGCAATCACATTAACCAATATATACCACTGTGTACCCAGTATCATTAGTGGGGCGCACCAAATATTAAAACTCAACTGATATTTTAATACCACTAGATAAATCATAGGGTAAAGCAGGTTGGGAGGGAATGAAGCTAAAATTTGAATGACGGGCTCAATCCAATCGGCTACCCTTGGTCTAAGTCCTATCCAAACGCCCACTGGTAACCAAATCATAATAGCCAGTGCTAATACTACAAACACTCTAAGTGCGGTGCATGCACCACAAAACACTATCCAAAGCACGGTTCGCGCATCTACCAATTGAACCAAAGTATAAACAGCCACTATCAAGGCTCCTAAGCATGCTATGCTTAAAAGACTTTTAGCTAGGCTATTTTCGTTTTCGCGATGCATATCAGGTGTTCGTTGATAGACATAACGAGAGGAGTATTTGGACGCTTTGAGTAAGATTGAGGCAGTAGACCTACTGATAGCCGATAAGCCATATCTAAACCACTGGGTTCTCATGACTAAATTCACCACCCATGAACGTTGATCAATGTCTTCGTCGGTTGATTGATAGGCCCGTAATAAATGTGATAAAGGTCTAAAGATGAGTTGATCATAGATAATGATGACACAAAACATAGCGGTAAGCGCAGCTATCATAGCATAAGTATCTTGAGCTTGTTGGGCTAGCCACATATAAGAACCAATGCCAGGCAATAAATAGGTATTATTTTGAATGCCATGAAGCGGGATAGCCTCTGATTCAACTACATAAAACCAACCGGCTGACAGTGAAATCATCATGTTCATAAGTAAATCTGGCATCGCATAAGGAATGTCGACTCGCCAAAACTTTTGTAGACGTTTTAGGTGCATCATGGCAGAAGCCTCGTGCATGGATTCAGGTAACATTTTAAAACTTTGATAAACTGATAACAGCATATTCCAGACTTGTGAGGTAAAAATAGCGAACAAAGCTACTAGCTCAAACCCAAGCCCTCGATGAGGAAATATATAAATAACAAAAGAAGCAGCCAATCTTAGGTAACCTAATATAGGCACCGATTGTAAAACATCTACTACCGGTATAATAACTGTTTCTGCCCAAGACGATCTGGCAGCCATTGTCCCCAGCGTCAAGGCCACCACACATGACACCACCAGCGCCAGAAACATTCTTACTACACTGTAAAGTGCATATAGCGGTAATGACTGATAAGACAAACTGATGGCCTGGTCTTGTAGAATCCCATCGGGAGTGGCTAAACCACTAACCCCCTTGGCTAATGAAAAAAGTAATGCCGCCAATAATCCGAATGCCAACATATCCCAATGGTTAGGATACCTAGAAAAACGCACATCTTTACCAGATCGCCTGTCATACTCATATTGTACCATGAGTCTTTCTTCAAAAGATTCTATGTTAAATCATCGTTGTTTTCTTTACAAGCTTGAAACACCAAGCAATACATGGTGTTTTGTCAGTTAGCTACTTCTAAGTATCGATACCATTAAACCAACAAATGCAATCAGTACTAATGCCAGTATACCAAGGGTAAAGAGCGTTTTTTGAATACTTGATGAGGTAAATTGCTCAGGTTTTTGCCTAACCCTATAATAGAGCCCTACAGCTAATAAAAGTGCAATGACGATAGATGGAATAACTGAATAGGTGTTCATGTTTCGATGTTACCAAACCTTAGCGCATGAGACAAGCCTTATGGATGATCATAACCTATCAAATCAACCCTCATCTAAGATCATTCAAACCTCATAAGAAAGGCCCAGCACCGTTATCAACTTAGGGTGTGACCTCTTTAGTCTCCTAGACCTTAGTGAAAGGAGCTCCTCGTCATATCAAATTAACCACAACCCCCATTGCTTAGGCTATTGGCTTATTGTTTCTCGAATACTGGCCCTATAAGCCTCTAGGACCGGCGAGGTCTGATTAGCCAGCAGGTGTAAGAAAGAACCACCACCCGTACTTTTATGAGTAAAGGTTAGGTCAGGCATAGCCTTGATACATGATAGCGTATCCCCACCGCCTACTAGGGCACGGCCTCCACTTAGCTGCTTAGCCAGCTGAATACTCGCCCTCTTGCCAAAATCTAACTCGTATATACCCATTGGGCCATTCCAATAACTATAGGATTGCTGATTGATTACGTTTTTGTACTCAGCTACCGAATCGGGTCCAATATCCACGATACACTCATTAGGCTGAATAGCGTTGATAGGTACCGTGCGAATATCAGCACCCGGTTTGGGGGAGCCTTGTGAGACCACCACATCCTTAGGGACATACACCCTACAATCATGCTGACCTGCCAGCTTTAAAAATGCTTCTGCTTGTTTAAGATGATCATATTCTATCCACGAGCAACCTAGCGGATACCCTTGAGCGTATAGTAACGTATTGGCAAGCCCCCCACCCACACATAGCGTGGGAAAAAACTTTAATAACTGCCTGAGTAAAGGCAGTTTGGTGCTAAGTTTTTTTCCACCGATGAGGGCTAGTCGATTTTGACCTGTTTGATGGGTAATAGATTGTATCGCTTCGATTTCTGCTTGATGGTTAGTACCCAATAGAACTTGCTTGGCCTGACGCATCATACCCACAGTTGAGGCATGTGAGCGGTGCGCACAAGCAAATGCGTCCATGATTACAACATCAATATTGGCAACCATAGCTTTACTTAGATCAGTACTGTTGCTGGTTTCTCCTTTTAAAAACCGGGTGTTCTCAGCCAGACCGACCTCCCCTGGCATTAAATCAGGTGGCCTGTTAGGCCAGTCTGGCAATAGCCGCACTGGTCTTTGAAGGGTTTGGGCCAAAATAGGCACGAGTGTTTTGAAGGAGTACTCAGCTTGGTAAAAGCCTGGTTCTGGCCGACCTAGATGGGATACCAATAAAATACTACACTGCTTTTTGAGACACTGATTGATGATGGGCAGGGTTTGTGTTAAACGCTCATTAACCAGCCACTTGCCATTAACTCTTGGCATATTATAATCGACTCGCAGGAGTACTTTTGATTGCTCTTTTATTTCACTGAGTGATGCATCAACCATAAGCTGTTTCGGTTTTTAATTCAGCTGCTGCATGTGTATAAAGTGCCTGGGCTGTATCCAACATGCGTAGAGCATAAGCCCACTCATTATCGTACCATGCCAATAGTTTTAGGGTGTTGCCATAAAACTGAGTATAACTCATATCAATGATGGCTGACGATGGATGTTGATTATAATCAATGGACACCAAAGGTTTGTCTTCGCAGGCAAGTATACCTGATTGGACTAAGGGTGATTGTGCTAGGTGTGTGAGCCAGTCTTGTTGGCAGACTGGACGATTGAGGGTTAACGTGACCTCTAGCGCGGAGACATTGGCTGTAGGTACCCTGAGCGCATAACCCTGTAGCTTACCCTCGAGGTGCGGCATCACAACCCCGATGGTTTTAGCTGCGCCTGTTTTAGTAGGAATAATAGAATAACCGGCTGCTCGAGCTCTTCTTAAATCACTATGGTGGTTATCCACTAATGATTGATCGTTGGTGTAGGCATGGATAGTGGTCATAAAGCCTGACTGTATAGCGTTCCATTGATCGACTAATTGTAATAGTGGTGCTAAAGCATTAGTGGTACATGATCCAATGGAAATAACAGGCTTGTGAACTTTAAGCTCATCATCGTTCACCCCCAATACTACTGTGGCATCAGCATCTGGACTTGGTGCTGATATAATCACTTGAGACGCACCGGCATCTAGATGTCCTTGACAGGCCGCTTTGGTTTTTAACCTACCCGTACACTCAAGTACTGTCTTGATGCCGTCTTTCCCCCAATCAAGTTGCGCTGGATCGCGCGATTGCTTAAGCTTGACGGTGTGGTTTTGTATGTGTAAGGTTTGCTGATCGATGAGCTTACAGGGCTCTTTGAAGACCCCATGAATACTGTCATACTTAAGCAAATGCTGTAATGTCTGTGGATCGTGAGGGTCGTTAATAGCTGCCAGCCTAAGATTTGGAAACTTGTGCTGATGAGCATAGTAGGCTCTTACTAAGGTTCGCCCTATTCTACCTGCGCCATTAACTGCAAATGTGTGTGCATGAGATGTGCATTGGCTGTTAACCATTTATTGTTTCCAAAAACCAGCGGTTATTATTTCACCACCCAGACTAAAAATCAACGCCACTCACAAAACTTACTCACATAAAGCTGGTTTTTATGGTTGATTAGCTTAATAAACCCGTGGCAGATGGTATCAAGCTATTGGCAAATCTTGCCCGGCACTCAGGATAACCCTGAATCACCCCCTACCTACCTTTGGTGATCACTATCTCCAGGTAATCAGGCATACGCTAACCCAATGTGAGTGTCGCTGAGACATCCCCACACGCTGATGTAAACAAACTAAGGTTTACAAACTTGTAACTTTTACACTTGTTGCGATAATGTTTTTGAACCTTAACTATGTTTTCTTCAACAAACTGCCAACGATTCTGGATCATAGCATTGATATAAGCATTCGCTTCAATATTTCGACTCACATCATGTATATTTAGTGGGAACCGGTCTAGGCCTAATCCTGTACCTGGTCTATCCAGGTCAAAGCCAGTTGATACCTCATTGTTTGTTTCAATCAGATAACGGATTAAATCATCCGTATTAGCATAGACTGTTATCGAATTGTTTGAATCTCTATAACTTGAATAATTGCCTTTTACGTGTTGTTGGGATGTACGTAACCTAGCGCATTTAGAAAAGCTATGAGGCCAGCTTAAACTGATCTGACAAAGAGAAGGGCTATAAGGAAATACTTGCTTGATCTCATGATTGCTGTCAGCGTCACCCCAACAAATTTGCCAATATTTGAATAAATGATCCTTGAACCCTTTCAATAGAGAACCACTTATGGCATCCGGCCACTGTAGCTTTTGTTTGCTAATCTCTGAGAGGAGGACTTTGTTGACTTTATCTTGAATCTTTTGCGTCACAACATCCTCCCAGTGAGCTCTACTTATATGAAAATATTCAACAAAAAACCCACCTGACAAAAGACCGTCCTGTTCATCAACTTGTTGAAGGCATGTTTCCTGACACTTTTCCAGCCTCTGTATTAACTTAGCAAACTCTAGCGTCAGTTCTGTAGAAAAATTAATTTCTTTGTAATGATCGATGATAAATGACAGAATGGGATTTTGAAACAAACCGGTGGTATCACCATCACCTTGTGCATGTAAGTTTAATAGTGTCTTTAAAAAGCTCAGGTCACCCTGTACCATGGTATATATTAGAAGAGACCAATCACTACCTTCTATATATTGATTAAGAAAAGCCGCCTTGTGATCCTTATCAGCCACGGCCAATAAATTCTGTACGCAGCTATAATGCGAGACATTCCATGGGTATTGGTCATATCTATTGCGTATATTTGGGCTTGATCCAAGATTTAATAATTCATCGACAACCTCAACATCAGCCTGTTTTGCTGCTAGATGTAACTGACTACTACCATCTACAGTTTGTTGATTCATGAGACTTGGATCTTGTCTTAATAAACGGTTCTTTGTTTTTGCATGACCACTTTTTATAGATAAATAAAGCAGGTTTCTTCCATCGGGTAATGTTTGACGAACATTGGCTCCTTTATCAATAAAGCCCTCAACTATATCATATTTAGCTCTAACCATGGCTAATACCAGTTGCGACATACCATCACTATCCATTTGATTAATATCAGCACCCTTTGTAAGCAACAGATCTACTACCTCGGATAGACCTTGTTCTAATGCTAGATATACAGCACTCCTGCCATCATCTAATAGTCTGTGAATGTCTGCGCCTTTGGCTATTAAACCCTTGGCGACTTCTTCATCTTTAAGAATGATAGCTCTTTGAAGTTGCGACCATCCATTGCTATCGGCTTGATTGATATCAGCACCCTTTGTAAGCAACAGATCCACTACCTCGGATAGACCTTCTTCTAATGCTAGATATACAGCACTCCTGCCATCATCTAATAGTCTGTGAATGTCTGCGCCTTTGGCAATTAAACCCTTGGCGACTTCTTCATCTTTAAGAATGATAGCTCTTTGAAGTTGCGACCATCCATTGCTATCGGCTTGATTGATATCAGCACCCTTTGTAAGTAAAAGATCCACTACCTCGGAGAGACCCTCTTTTAAAGCTAAATATAGGGGGCTTTTGCTAGTATCACGTAGCCTATGAATGTCTGCGCCCTTGGCTATTAAACCCTTGGCGACTTCTTCATCTTTTTGGTAGATAGCTGTTTGAAGTTGCGACCATCCATCACTATCCATTTGATTGATATCAGCACCTTTTGCAAGTAATAAATCAACGATTTCTGACTGACGTTGCTTTATAGCTTGATACAGCGCACCTTCTCCTCTTATCGACAACCTATTTATAGATATGCCAGATCTAATCAACAGTCTTGCTAAAAGGCTATTGATGCGTATGACTCTACTCAAAAGCGGATCCGATTGAACTTTTAGATATATTATATTCACTATTAGGCTAGCTGATATTGCCATTAGGATGGCGTTTATTACTGAAGTATACTGATCATTTGAATCAACGTCATTGGTAGCGTTATTCCCTCTAATATACTGGTATGTGCTGGTTATTAGCTCCGTTAGGCTGGTTATTTTTGTAGTGTACTTATTATTTATATCCATATTATGACCATGATTGTCAGTTTGATAAATAATACTATATAAGTCCAATATTTTCAAATGATACAATTCTATCTGTAAGAGACACGTTTGTCTAAAATAGTGCAACAGCCTATTATGTCTGACTACCTCAACAAAGAAAGCTGACTTGGCATTTTACAGATGGCGCTCTGGGCTTTAATCATAATACAGTAAGCGTTTTGTGGCTTTTGCATAAATTGTCGGGCATCTGAGATAAATCTTGCAACCAAGTTGGCAAAATCCTCCAGGCAACTCATTACGATAACTCTTGATTCTTTCTAGGTCGTGTTGTGTGTTTGGATGGTTTGCCTCACCTTCTAAAAAACCCACCCACTTAATAGTGACTGCCTGCTGACAGAGCCATGTGATTGGCTGTTTTGGGTTAGATGATAGGCAGCTGTGCCAGCTATAATCTTCTTAGCTTTTTCAGCTATTTTTGCGAGAATAATGCGTTATAATTTTGTATGTGGGAAAGGTTTTTTGGGCTCTGAATCACCCAAAAGGGATTTAATCAACTTTCTCATACATCTTCTCTTACTACACCAATTAATAATTTATAGAAAACACCCACCTTTTTATCTCGATCTAGAGCACCAAACAGTATACTATGAGTCGATATTTTCAGGTCAGTTCAGGTTGAACACCTGGCCATAGATCTGTCATGCTTGCACTGGAGATTAATTTATTGTACTGTTTGCCACTTTTACATATTGTTTTTATTAAAAGCTTTAATCTCAAGTTGATTTCGAACCTACGGCTCACCACCCTAAATCCTACCCATGCTGACCTTACAGTAACTATGTTTTTTAATAGGAATCTATGATGAAACACACCCCACGCAATAACCTACAATCCAAGACTAAAATCAGATCCAACCCTAACAGGTCTAAAGCTCAACCTAATCAAGTCGACATTCAAGTGTCACCATCCTCCCCGGCACCCTCGATAGGACTCAAGCCATCCAAAAAACCTGGCCGACACGGTATGTATCGCAACTCAACCGCAGCATACACCCTACTAAGTAATAGCACCCAGAACAAACACCCAATTGAAAACTCAGCATTACTGATTGAGCAACTGAACTTAACCATTAAAGAAAAAGAAGAGGAAATTAATCAGCTGATGCGTGCCAATACTCGCTATAAATCCACTCATAATAAACTAAAATGCGTACTAGGATTACAGGCACAGACACATTCCCGTACAACTAACTTGGCAAGCCTGCCTTTGACTGAACATGTTACTAACACCCGAGCTACAGCGCTTGCCCATCAATCATCATACCTTCCCTCAACACCTCCTGATATTGCCCCCAAAAGATCGCAGCCTTCACCTGTTTCTGATGATCAACCGGCTGATGAACGCGTCAGCAACACCACAATCCAGTTAGCTCGCACCACAGCGACTGCCCCAAACCATTGCTACCTCAACCATGCTGCCATAACACAAATGTCTGCCTCAATATACCCAGCAAGTAGCCCATCAACTCTCTGTACCCCACCACCATCACCACAACAGTTAAGCAGTGCAACTAAGATACAATTATCCCCGGTAAGATCTGACTTGAGTAATGCCAGCACCTGTTTACAAAATGAGATACCTCCTGACCACCCACTCACTACCCCCTTTTGCCTGGATCATCTTGCAAACCCACAAATTGCTTGTCCAACGCCTACAAACAATAGTTCCGAGGCAAACAACAGCTGCTTGACCCCTTTAGGTTTTTTTATGCCTGTCACCTCATTAGACGAGGAGGTAGCACCCGATATGATATCAAACGACTTGTCCGAATCTAGCTCAAGTAATCAGCCGTCTCAAGCCCCCGTGCCGTTTCTACCCATTATTAGTCCACCACCCTCATTACTCATGCCGTGTGCTACATCAAAGCCTGTGACCAAAGCTATTGCTCGCTCTCCTAATCAAACAGCCTGCAAACATCTAAACGCCCAAACCTCTCACACTAAAACCATACAATCCAAATCCAATGCTGATAAACAAGTACAAGCAGCTCAACGAAAGACGCTCACCTCATCCAGAGTCAAGAACCGTGTTAAAACCAAAAAATCAAATCAAAAATTACTCACCCATGGCTACCAAACACCACTTCAAACCCTAGGTTATTGTAAAACAAAACTTGCATTTTTAATTAAGGGGGCCATCATGGGAGCGGTACCAATTTTGATATATTATTCTTTCATTCGTGACCGCTGGAGATCGAGCTGCCATAGCCTTGATGACGGCAGGCTTAGACTTTGTGATTATTGCCACCCAGAACCCTCTCGATGGGTGTGTCCAGCTTTGTTTGAACAGGCCATAACCGCCACTGGCTTACCACTAAAATGCACAGAGCCTGATTGTATTAAGCCCAAACCTCATTGTTGACTTAAGTTTTAGTTATTTAGATGTTGACAGTGTTTTATCCACTCAAGTGCATTCACCTTGGATAGCATGACAGACCGTTATGACAGGTGTTGATGTTTTGGCGACTTGATTATCACGACAGCGTTACCAATTGTAATAATTGGCTGTTATCCTGAGGCCGATTAATGCAAGCACACATATCAAACAAGATGGATTGTTTTTGCACATCATCACTTATCAGATGTCTATTAATTTTATCAAACACATCATAAGCTACAACCTGGCCACTTTCATTAAAGTCGAAAGTGATTTGGTAGTTGTTATTGGCAAGTGCTCTTTTTTGACTGTAGCTACTAAATCCAGCCTCGAGGGCATTATTTCCTATGGAATACCAGAATAATTGACCCTGTGCATCGGGTGTAAAATAGCTATCGGTCTGCATCAGCCAATTGAGGTTGTCTTCCAAATCAATTTGTTTAATAGCGCTGTTGATTATCTGCTGGCACTGCGCATCCACATTTATGTAGGAATGGTTGGCAATTTCTTGTACTCTTGCCGTTACTTGATCTGGGAGCAGCTGGTCGTTAAGTGTTATCACATAATCTGGGGTATTGATTTGTACATGATTAGGATGGTTACAATCAACTTGAATACCACTTAATGGATATAAGATTTGCTGCCCTTGGTTGACTTGTTGGCGTTGAGAAAACATCAGTATCGGGGGATGTATGATCGTGATCATAGGTGTGGCTGGTGCAGCTAAAAACATTGATGCTGCAGCCACTGATGAGCTTGATGCCGCAACTCTTGGCTTAACATCTACACATAAACTCCAAAGTTGCTGAATAATGGGATTCATGTTAGCAATAGCTGTGTCAATCATGGCTGCTTTATCAACCTCAGCAATCACTTGGGAGTCATCAATGGCATTTTGAACTTTTACAATATCCCAAATTCTTGACTTGAGAAGTGCTTGTGTAGAAACAGGCAGTGAGGTCTGGACTTGACCTCGGATACTGGCTTGGACGAAATCAAGCATAAGACTTTTTGAAGCGGCGAAGTCATCAGTGCTCATGAATGAGTCTAATTGCAGGCAATCCACAAGTGCATAATATTCAGATACAAAATGTTGATACTCGACATGGCTGTTCATCTGGCTTAACAACAACGCTCTTGCAGTGTCATTAAAAATTTGACTTAGTTTTGTACTAGTCATATCATCTGGGAGATTTGGCAGTGCTTGAATCTTGCTTATAAAGGTTTGCTTGGCTTCATCGTAAGGGTTGTTACCTGGTTGCGTTTGTCCAAAGTAATCGCCAATAGATTCTGCGCCCCCCCAAAGGTAAGACATTGCTTTTCGTGAGTCATCATGAGCCTGATCAAAGGTTTGAATCAAACCTATTTGCTGTATAAATTGTCTGGCTTTATCTCCAACAGAGCTGACAGCAATGTGACCTACCGGAAGGTGCTCATAGCCACGGTAAATAGGCAAAGCAGAGGTATCATAAGCTTGGCCTGCCTGAGCACAGGCAAGCATGCGATCAAGTTCAGTAAGTGCCGTTGCATTGTCAAGCTGTCTTACGATGTCATTGGGCAGGTTGTAATCATAAACAACTAAACACAGATGCGGTTTTTGCCTGAGTGTTTGTTGAAGGTAAGGGATGTCTGAATTTGCATTCGCGAATTGCTGACCTGCACCTAGGTGATAAACCAAACCTATACAAGGGTTAACGTCACCGTTCTGCAGAACAATAGCTTCGCTGTAGTGCATGGGTGTGCCGGGGGTAACACCTCGGCTCCACTTGGTTACACCTCCCTTTTCGGACCTAGCATATACAGCGCGTTTGAGAGCATATTCAATATGTTCTATCGATCCTTCAGGAAAAGAACGCACTGTGCTGCCATGGCGCTCACAAACTGCAATATTCATTCCACGGCTATGGCGGCCCCCATAGCTTGTGGCAACCACTTTGTTAGAATATTTTGAATTAGTGGCATTTGCAGTACGTGGCACGATCGATCCTGTACCAACTGCAAGAAACTCTGCATACGGAATGGTGAGTTTGGATGGGTCTAATACTAGACCAACAGAATAGCCCCCAAATAATCTTACAGGCACTTGTTTACCTGGTGCTCCTGATACAATGGTGGTTGCGCTGCATCCATATGCCCCGGCAATACCAGCTGTTGGCACCTCCCTAAAAGTAGTGGCAAGATAACTCGTTCTGGCATGGGTTCCCATGGTCACCATGATTGGGTAGGTCTGATCACCTGTAGAGGCCAGGGGTGCCTGTAGCGAGGCGCTGTCAAATGTTAACGATTGCTGACCTCCAAGAAAAAAAGGTCGGGCTGTTGACTTCAACGAGGTGTCATTAGTAACCGCCTGTTCAACCATACCTGAGAACGCTTGGAACATGAGCGGGAAATACCCCCTAAACAGTTGGCGAGTGATTGTCTTATATTCTGATTGTATGTATTGGTACATACTTGATATTTGTTGCGCAGTTACGGGGTCAGGGCCGTGATCCAGGTTATATTCTTGTGCCATCGATAAATGGTCAGCTTCAGTACTTTGTTTTAAATTGGTTAATAACAGACCAATACGTCGGAATTTCTCAAGCGTTACTAGCCCCTCGAGAGAGCTTGGCAGCGTGGTTGCGTGCTGAATTTGATTAAGAACCTGTTGTTTTGCATAAGATTCAGTGTCTGCACTGACCCCTATTTTTATATGTTTAATCTTTTGTTGGATAGTAGGTTGGCTTTCATCATGAGTAAAACGTATATAAAAACCCAATGTTTTTTTAACATCTTGCTCCGATACCAGTTTAATATTAAATTGCAAACGATTACGATCAGCTGTAGTTGCAGAGGTGTAAAGTACTGGATACCAGTAGCTGCCGCCGATAAAAAATTTGACCGGGTTGCCTTGATTATCAGCAGGCGTGCCGAATTCTTGCTGGCCACCGTGGTTGGCTACCTTATTTTTCGCAACGGCCACAAGCCACATACGCAGGGCATCTTTAAAAGAGGGATCAACAGAAAACAAATTATCGTGAACTTCCACCGAAGATTCCCCGCCTACAGCGCCGTAGTTTCCAGTTGACAAATCTGACTTTTCATCCAGGGCTTGGATGACGGGCGCGACGATGGTGGTAGCAGTTGAAATCGTGAAGGATGTGCCACCTGGCTGTGTAAGCGTAAGTGCTCCAGATGTTTGCCCCGCACTTGGTGTCAGGGTGATTAGGTTTTGGGGTTGACTGGTTAATGTTAAGTAACGCTCACTGATTTCACGTTTTTGTTGTGGGTTTATGGGGCTGACTTGTCGGTCACTGGCGTAGCCGAAACTTGACAAAGCGTTTTGCAACCTGGGATCTCTTGTCAGTTGTCTATTTGAGGATAAATGGCTTCTTGGCATAATTCTTCTTACTTAATTTGTCATCTACAAAGTAATATAACTTACGCCCCCCTTGATGTCAAGTCTTTTAATAATAGTTAGATCGTGTTCGCCATGAGCCTATTTTTCTAATCTTTTCTGGTTTCCCATCTCGCTACATATCTGTCAGCTTGCACTGGGAGTTAGTTTATTGTACTGTTAGCCGCTTTTTATTCTGTCTCTGTATTAGCTTAAAACTCAAGTTGATTTCAAACCAACGGCTCACCACTAGTAGCTGTGGTTTTCAATAGGAATTTGTGATGAAACAACCCTCATACAATAATCTACATACCAAGACTAAAATCAGATCTAACCCAATAAAGCCGACACTCAAGTGCCACCATCCTCCCCGGCACCATCGACAGGGCTCAAGCCATCTAAAAACCATGGTCGACACCGTTTGCATCATAGATTGAATGCCTAAGCTCAATCGTCATGACACAAAAAGAGGAAATTAATTAACTGATGTATCATAACATACTGCCACTGGCTTGCCACTAAAATGCACAGAGCCTGATTGTATTAAGCCCAAACCTTGTTTCTAACTGTAGCTCTGTTAAATAGATAACGTTAACTCCAAAAATATCAATCCTACCGCACACTTACCATCATACATGCCAATGCTACACCTACTGATATATCACTCAGCTGTACTCGTTTTTATCACTCAAAACATAAGATATATGATACCCCTTATGGGTATCATATCGTGTCCCTATGAGACCATGGTCTTGGTATGATGCTCACTTTCACATCATCATGCAGCTGTGGCTTGAGGGACACCTTCTATCTTGTCTGGGTTAGCTTGATTGAATAACCCAAGCCCCCAGGCACTAAATTGCAGTTTATAATCTTGTGGCTGTGGATCGGCGTGCCGACTGTGTTCATAAGCCCACCGGTACAACCGACTCCAATCGTGATTGTGTATGGCCGAATCAAAATCAGGGCATATCAACATATTAAATATTGCCTTATTGTTTTCTTCTTCGCTGCAACCAGCTTGCTTCTGACTCTGTACAATGCGTGTTAACAACGACAGCATAGACAAAGTCTTGACCTCATCGTGATTTAGCTCATCAGACAGTCTTGCACGCCAAAACACATATAAATAAGCGACGGAATAGTGACTGATCGCTTTAAGCAAGGCATGAATTAAATGCGCTTTGAAAGGATTTTGGTTAGTAATCAAAGAACCTTGTTTTATCTGATCAAGATAGATATCTATGCTGTCCTGATGATCAACTAACCATTTCCAGAGCGATTCTAACGAAGACCGAGGCGGGATAACACCCTCTTGCAAACGCCAATAGTCATCCATATTGACTACCCCAAAATAAGGATTAGCCAACCGAGCATCTTGATGATGGGGATCTATAAATGCTAAGCTTACTGGGTTGTCAGTTGAACATAAGACTCGTTCAACGGGGTAGAACACAGGGTTGTAGAGATACATCGCACAATCTTGCTTGGCCTCTGATTGAATTCGATTATCGGGTACGTTGTAGTCGATAATATCCTGGATATATCGATCTATTTTCCTGAGCGTGGGTTGTGGGTTTGATTGATTTGATTCCTGAGATTGTTGAAATTCTGTTTTAAATACCTTTAAGGTTTCGATTTGGTCTGGGCATATCTCCGGGTGCCTAGTCATTAAGTACTTCAGTTGATCGATAAGTTGCTTACTCAAAAAACCAGAGGTTCTTTTAGGGCTTAACTGGTATACTTTAAATTCTTCTAAATATTGCATGAAGACCTGGTGATCGAGCTGCCACATATTATTGACTTTTAAGTTAAGCATCATCACTACATATTGAGCGATATTCGGACATGTGCCTAATCTCAAATCAGCATCTTTATTGGGTTTTAACATCACATGCTCAATCATGGCTTCCCAGTTACAGGCTCTTATCCAGTTTATAAGCTGAGGGTGATCCTTTAAACGGGCTAGATGATACCCCTCTCTTGGTGGGTAAAGGCGTTTTTCGTTATCATGTATATTTTCTAAAATACTCTTTGCAAGATTCTGAACCTCTTTGTTTTTCATGCCATATTTAATATACAACTGTAGGGGGGTGTGCTGTAATAAGTTCTTGAATACAGCACACATGTAATTGCGCGTTAATTGGCACTGGGAGCTTTTGTGGAATATTGATTTTAACCTCATCCAAATGTCATGTCTTTCAACAATTTCTATATCATCTTGGTTTGGTTCGTAGTGCGCCCCTAGACCATGATAATCATGATTATTTTGGTCATTCTGAGCATAGGACCATTTTACCTCTTCGCCATCCAAAACAGCCTGTTTTAACACCATCAGCCAATGTTCTTGATTGTTGTTATGGCCGTGCATGATGGCATTGGGAATGAATGAGGTATGGTTAGCAAATACTGCTAGATTTTCACCCACGTCACCCGCTCTTGTACCAGATAAAACCGAACCTTTTATACTCCCTATCATCCGATTTTTAAATAAGGGTGTATCAATTGGATGTGGATACTTTTTTTCTACCGCATAGACCCCTATTTTGACCCAATCTGTTTTGGATTGGACTATCTTATCACGTTCTTCCTGGTCCATTATGTGTGCTTTGATACCAAAACCACCGTAAGTTGTGTTGATTACCATGCATT
The DNA here is from genome assembly GCA_036148435.1 of Pseudomonadota bacterium. Classification (GTDB taxonomy): domain Bacteria; phylum Pseudomonadota; class Gammaproteobacteria; order Comchoanobacterales; family Comchoanobacteraceae; genus JAYYHL01. The sequence continues at coordinate 38,049 of JAYYHL010000007.1, forward strand.
TGACTTTGCTTGACTCGTAAAATTTTATTTTCATTGTTTTTTAACTTAAAATATTTTTAATTATACCATAATATCCCTATTATTTAAATTCTTTTTAATAATTTAACCGGCTCACACTTATAGCCTCTTGATGGCTTTGTCCTATATGATCAGTGCCATGGCAACTTTTACACCCCACTTCTTAACCTGTGTCTTTTATACAAAAGCCTGTCCGGCTTCTGTGTGTGTTTGGTCCCCTAGCACCCGTAGCCAGCCTCATTGGTTAGAGAGGATATCTTAGTGGTTTGCATACGCACTGCTTTTCAAAGCATTCGGACCCTATGGATTCTCTAACTTGACCAATACCACCACATCAACTACAACCCAAGCCATTCATATTCTTAACCTGAGTCGTATGCAGGTGAATAGGATAACATACTATGTCGTGATCATTGTTCACGTGCCGATTTAACATGGCCTTTTACTTGTTAAATGTTGTTTATACGACTGTATACAACTTATCATGATTTCTACACCTCGTTCTGGCGTAAAACCGTACTCTTGGTATAGTTTGTGGCCGCAGCCGCTTCTGCCAAATTGATCCATCACCAGAAAAGCGCAATTTTGATGATTAAACCTAACCCAGCTGTGGGCAGTTGCCGCCTCTATGATAAGGGTAGGTAGCTGTTTGGCTAGAAGCACTTTAATGTAAGATTCTGTCTGAAAAAACCGCTCTATACAGGGCATGGATATCACCGCAACCTGAATATGATCGCTCTTTAAATGCTCTGAAATTTCTATGGCCAAAGAGACTTCACTGCCGGTTGCCAGAATCAACCCATCTAGACTTGACTGCTTAACCTGACCATAAGCAAGATAAGCGCCGCCTTTACTGTTTGGCTCTAGTATTGCTCTGGGTGATATGATCGATTGTCTGGGTAACACCAATACGCTGGGCCCGTCGGTGTGATTTAGCATGGCCTCCCAAGCAAGATTGAGTTCAGCTAAAGAACAAGGTCGCCACACCTCTAGACCTGGTGTGGCTCTCAAATAACTCAGTTGCTCCACGGGCTGATGGGTGGCGCCATCTTCTCCTACCCCAACACTATCATGAGTCAATACATAAATGACCTGTAATTTCATGAGTGAAGCCATTCGGATACTGCTTAATCCATACTCCACGAAGGCTAAAAATGTACTCACTATCGGTATTAGACCTGCATAGGCAGCCATACCATTTGCTATGCTAAAAGCACCAAACTCTCGAACGCCATAGTTAATTAAGCTATTTGGTTTTTCTGGCTGCCAGAGGCGACCATGAATGCTAGGTAAGCCAGTTGATTCTATTAGATCAGCAGAGCCCATGATGAGATTCGAATACTGATTGATATATGCTTCCAATAGCCGTTGAGAATGCTTTCTTAGCGAAACCTGCTTGGTTGATTCAGTATGATACATAAATGTTTTATTTTGGTAATGCTGGTTTGGCTGTGTATTGTCTTTAGCTAACCAGCGTACCATGGCTTGGTACGCTACTGGAAAAGCTTGTTTATAATCCACTAATTGCTTTTGCCATCGCTTATGCTTATAGGTCTCTACCCGCCATAAATCATAGACATCTTTCGAAACTTCAAATGGTTTTAGACATAATGTATGGTCTCTTTTAAACTGTCTACAAGCATAAGACGATAGGCTGGTACAATGGAGGTTCTCACCATCACTAGACATCAAACCTCGACCTATACTGGTATTGAATATAATCAAGACAGGTCTATCTATAGCCTTAGCATGTGCTAAACTGGCACTGATTGCTTGGTGGTCGTGACCATCAACTCTATCAATTACATACCAACCGTAGGCAGTAAAGCGTTTAGCGGGGTCTTGCTCGCTGAGGAAACGACTGTCGCCTCCCACGATGGTGTGGTTTTGGTCATAACAGAGTATCAACTTTGATAGATTAAGCTGACCTGCTAAGGCACCTGCCTCATGTGACAAGCCCTCCATCATATCTCCGTCTCCCGCCGTGATAAAAACCGTATGATCAATCCAAGTATGCTCATGTTGGTTGTATCGCGACGCGGTATAATCACGTGCCATGGCCAAACCTACACCATTGGCTATACCTTGACCCAGTGGCCCCGTTGACATATCCACACCAAGATTAGGGTCTCTAACCATGTGGGTTGATAATCGCCCTTGGTGTTGCCTAAAAGACTTCAGGTCGTTTATATTTACCTCAAAACCACTGAGGTGTAGCATGGCATATACACTGGCAGCGATATGCCCATTGGAGCACACTAATCGATCTCTATTAATCCAGCCTGGGTTTAAAGGGGCTAAATTCATATGCTCGCGCCATAAAACCGTCAGCACGTCTGCAAACCCAAGACAACTCCCTACGTGCCCCCTTCCTGATGCTTGAATCATATCCATAGCCAAAGCTCTTAAAGTATTTGCTGCCCTTTGATGTTGATCATGCAGTGATGACGTACTTGTATTCATGCTAATTGACCACTATGCTGATGCATCTTTTTAGCATAGGTTACGTAAGCTTGACTGTTATTCTTCTGCTGATTATCTTGAGGTAGCCTAATACTTCTGATAGCGAGAACCTTGTGAACGAAGACATACGAATGAACCAGGTATGGCAGGACTCTATAGCTTGTAAGAGTAGTAGGCATTCTTATTAATCCAGTTTCACATGGCCATTTCATGACTGCATTGGGTTTAGTGGTAAATTCTTGAGGGTTCTGTTTCAGATAAAACACCGTCAGCAACTGATCTAACATGATCTTTTCAACTGATTTTAAGGATCAATAGCTGATCTTATCACGACAATCAAAATGCTTCAGCTGCGCTATCAAGGTGCGCTATCAAGGTGCGCTTCCCAATGATCAGGGATAGCTCCATTAAACATGGATTGCTTAAATACGGAAACTGTGGTGGCTTGGGAATCAACGCTAACAGCATCATCACGATCCTGTTCATCCACTGGATTGATGGCAAGTTCTTGAACATCATCAGCTGACTCAATTGATAGACACTGTGCAAAATTTTGACCGAAATATTTGTGTGCATGGGTATTCAATATCTCATCATTGGCAGCTATCACACAAGGATGATTGGTATGCAAATACTTAAGTAAAGTAATATGCTCATATGAAAGTGCTTGTGTTAAGGCATACGTATAGGCCTGGGGTCTTTGCCATATAGGGTTCCTGTGTGCAAGGCAAAGATCTAATACCGGCTTTAAAGCATTCACGTGGCCAAACTGTATTAAATTAGCCACCTGCTTGGATGTTATTTTTCGTGCGATGTCTCCCAAAACACCTGGTGTTGCCTGTCTTGCAAGCACTATATGATGATTAATAGCTACCTCAGAGCTGTTTGCGATGGCAGAACTAACTGCATCCCATAAGGTCTGAATTTCTTGCTTTGCATTTTTACATTGATTAAGCTGAATCTGAATTTCTTGGTTATATCTACTGAAGTATTTTCCTCGATATTGTTTAAGTTTTTTTGTGGTACGTATTGCTTGGACACTGGCATAGCCATCAAGTAAGTTTTCAATTTCCCGTATGCGACGTTTGTTTTTTCCTTTACATCCCATTGGATTTTCCTTCATTCACTTAGCTTGATATTAACATATTGACCCTATCAAGACAACTAATATCTACCTTTTAACTTACCTTGATTCCTTATAACTTGTTACTAAACCATGGTTGGTTGTGTAAGCTTTTATCCCCAATCATCGGTCATGAAGTTTCTTCATGAGCACTGTTGGAAAATCCATCTGTTATCCTCCCCACATAATAGTGAGTCTCCTGTCAAAAAATCTTTACCTTCCTGTGTGCTACTGTATAGTACGATATATTTCACATCTTTTGGCTTTGAATGGTTGTCTGTGTTGTGTATTATGTTCAAAAAATCATACCAGTGCAGGTTATACTCAGACCTTACCAGCTGTTCCAACCCTTGTTTGTGAACATCTATAAGACCCGCATGGTGCTTATGTAACCACCCAAAAACCTTAATATGTCTACGTCTTATGGCATTGTATAAGGCCTCCGCATACACCCCTGGATTTTCAAACACATTGTGCCTTTGCTTATTACAAAGTTGAACCACATGCTCTAAAGCTTCAACTTTTCCAAAGTGAATTAAATTCGACACCTGATGATATGTGATTTTTTTGGTGACTGACTCAAGTGCTTGAGGAGCTAGGATGCCTGCAAGGTCTATCACATGTTTGATGGATTTGTGACACTTCTGTACCATAGTTAGGTGCAAAGTATTCCATAATACACTTATTTCTTGTGTTCTATTCTTAGCGTCTATAAGTGCTATTTCGAATTCTTGTGGGTTGTAGGCACTTTGAGTCTTCTCTAAATATTGAGGCTTATTGAATAGACTCAAATGGTAACGGCCACTCCTATATTTTCCTTTTCTAGGCATGTATGCACTCTATTATTAGTATTTAATGGCTTCTTTAAACATTCAAAATCCATCAGCAGTTTGCGCGAATTATTGATCATCCCCATTTTTCACGATTAGGATTTCCTCACAACCAGTTAATTTTAAATTAGCATACTCGGATCATTAAAACAATCTCTATTCAACTATCACTTGCCGTCCATAACTAATCATTAATTAATGAGGCACGGTTGATTGTGTACCAGACTCCTACCAAATCTATGCTCAGATAGTTTCCATATGAGACCAAAAACCCATCTGTTATCTTCTCTTTGTAGTAAGCCTCTTGTCAAAAAATCTTTATCACTCTACCTGCTAATGTCTGAAAAAATAGGTTGGATACGTCTTGTATTTATTTCTAAGTTTCTCGATATCTGTAAAGTAGCTAAGCTCTGCTTAAAATGAGTCAATGCCACTTCTTCTAACCACGGTTTGTGAATGTACATGCGTTTGCATGATGTTTGTATAAAAAACCTAAGACTTCACCATGCCTATGTCTCATAGTATGAGATGAGGCTTCTTTATCTACTTGCGTTCAGTGGCTAAAGATACTTTTTCATCAATCACTGTATTTTTCTTTAGGTTCAAACCTTTTTTCCCATCTCATCCTATCAATAACCGGGTCATATTTTTTTTGGCCGCCACTTTTTTTGTATTTGTAGCATATATAATCAATGTAATCATTGAAATTAGAGCTACCAAGAAGACGGTATTAATTCTACCTATAGTGTCATAAAGACTTTGGCCATAGATATTTTGGTAAATCAGGCTTGCAAGGCTATGACCTATTCCCAGTGAAAAATAAAATCGGTAAGTTGCTATAGATTTCCAATTTTTTTCTCCAGTTTGGTAGGCTTTTTTTATCAATTCAGGTAAAAATAATGCAAAACTTACCCCTTTTAAAAATAATAAAGGAATCAGCATGGGTATCGTAACAAGAGAGGTCATTGAATGTATAAATATGAGTGAACCAAACAATAAATAAGAGGTGATGGCAAGAATAAATGCCGTTTTAATTTTTCTTTCAGTAGATAACGTATTAAGTTTTGTTTTTAAAAGTAAAAGTATCCCTAAAAAATTGCACCCCGTAAGAATGGGATTGATATGATAAGGTTTAATGGCTAAAAGCAATGATGGGTTAAATATATGCGCCGTGCTTTGCCAAAGCGTAGAGACTTGAACATACAAGAAAAAATACATTGCGCATAAAAACCCCTCTAGGCGCCATTGATATAGACTGTTTTTTAAGGTTTTTAAAATTTCTTCTATGCTTTTATGATTGTTTGTATTGACAGGTTGTATGTTGTAATTTTGTGTGCACCAACTAAAACAGATACTTGCAGACAGTGATGAACAGATCAGTAGTTTACAGAGCGTATTATAGCTATAATTGATCAAAACCCACGGGCATACCCATTCGGCAGTCATGACACCTATTTCTATAAATAAAAATTCAACTAAAAAACGATTTTTTTGTCGACCACCAGCTTGATCTCCAATAAATGCCGTTAGTGGTGCTTTGATGGAAGAATAAATGATCATTGCAATACTGATGATTAATAATGTGAAATCAAAGCGATCATTTGTAAACAAAAGACCCAAGGTAAAAATGGATTGTAAATATAAAAGTATTCTGATGAGTTTGAATTTTCCCCACATCCAGTCAGAAAGAAATATAATAATCACAGGCGCTATGAAAGATAGGCTGATGAGTTTATGGTAAATCGATGCTGCTTGTGTATGATCGAGAAATGCATTTTCTCCCAAATGATCTTTGGCAATCGTTGTGAGAAATAAATATATCGTAGACTTAATGGCCCAATTAGAAAATCTGAGTAATCCGTCGGTTATATTTAAATTCCAGGTTGTGTTTTTGCGTGTATGGTTCATCACAAACAAGAAAATTCAGCCTCATTGATCTTACCAATTTTTGCTCATCCTATCAATCATGCTTCCTGTTTTCGGTGGTGTGTTATATGTCATTTTTTAAGACATTACAGTTCTGGCCATAGCATGCTGTTCTTTTTATGTATCGCTAGTTAAACTTCTCCTTTCCTGTCTTGCTTTGCATAACGAGCCCTTTTGCTAAAACAGCTTGGCTTCCAGCTATTCCTTGACTTGCAAAAGCCATGAATAGCTTCTCTCATAAACTGTAATGGTTTTCATCTTTAAATGTTATTTTTTTGCAATATCATTTATTTCTAGATATTTGTGTGCTCTATTGTTGATGTTTAAAAATATACATCAGCAATTAGCGCGAATCATTAATACATCGCCGTCTTTTACGATATAGTCTTTTCCTTCTAAGCGCCAAAGACCCTTGGCTTTCGCACCTTGCTCTCCTTTACACGCAATGTAATCGTTGCTGGCAATCACCTCTGCACGAATGAAGTGTTTTTCAAAATCCGTATGTATGACCCCGGCAGCCTGTGGCGCTGTACTGCCTTGACGAACAGTCCAAGCTCTGGCCTCTTTGGGACCTATAGTAAAAAAAGTAATCAGACCCAGTAAGTGGTAGCCTGTTCGGATAACCTGGTCTAGCCCGGATGCACCCATGCCCATTTCTGCTAAAAAATCAGCACGATCATCTTCAGGAAGCGTTGCGATCTCAGCCTCAATAGCGGCGCAAACAGCTACTACATCCGCCCCTTTTTGATGAGCATACTGCTTAACTGCATCGAGGTGTGGATTGCCACCTACCTCGTCCTCACTACAATTAGCAATATAAAAACATGGTTTAGCTGTTAATAACTGAAATCTTTGACAAATTTCTTTAACTTCGTCATCTTCAAGTAATGATCCAAGGTGTAGCTGTTCATTAAGCTGATCCATGATTTTTTTTAGGAGAGTAGACTCGTTTGCTGCTTGTTTATCACCTGATTTAACCATTTTTTGATATTTTATTTGAGCTTTTTCTAGGGATTGAATATCGGCCAGTGCTAGCTCTGTTTCTATGGTAGCAATATCATCCAGTGGATCTACTTTACCTCCCACATGTGTGATATCACCGTCGTCAAAACACCTAACTACGTGAGCGATAGCATCTACAGAACGGATATTACCCAAAAATTGATTGCCCAAGCCCTCTCCCTTACTTGCCCCTTTAACCAAACCAGCAATATCTACAAACTCCATAATATTAGGAATGACTTTTTGGCTAGTCGCGATATCAGCAAGCTGCGTTAATCGCTTATCGGGTACGGTTACCATGCCAATATTGGGCTCTATGGTACAAAAAGGGTAGTTTTGTGCCTCAATTTTTGATGCCGTGAGCGCATTAAATAAAGTTGATTTACCTACGTTGGGTAAGCCTACAATACCACATTTAAAACCCATTTTATGCCCCCTCTGAATGACTTTTTGGCGCCCAATGCGCACATTTTTCTTGAAATTTACCTATCTGATTGCTCATGATCAAGCCTAGGTGGTCCAACGTGAAAGAAATAACTTCGTTCATGACATTCATTTGCATCAAGCTTGGCCGACTCAGTACATAATTTGCTGCGTCTTGACCTGGTGGCGGACGACTTATGCCCAGTTTTAATTTTAGGTACGGCTGACCTGCAAGATGAACATTTAAATCTCGGATACCATTATGACCACCATGGCCGTTGACACCCATTTTGAGCTTAATCTGGCCCAATTGACTGTCGAGGTCATCGTAAGCCACTAACATAGACTCTGGAGCTATTTTATAAAATCGCAAACACTTTGCAATGTGACCACCGTTAATGTTCATGAGAGCTCCAGGATAAAAAAGCCAAATATTTTCTGCCTCCCACCGACTCAAATATCCCTTAGCTATACTGGTTTTTTTCCAAGGCGTGCCTACTTTTTTTTGCAAAGCATTAAGCCACATAAAACCAAAGTTGTGCCTGGTTTTATCATATCGAGGATCGTTATTTCCAAGTGCTGTAATTAACTTAAGTGATTCAATTTTTTGAGCCATAATGCTAGCCTAACATTGGATTTTGTTTAACGTCGCCTTTGTTTGGCTGGTTTTAACTCTAAAATCAGCATATTTGTTTTGGCTGGACTTTTTGGATTGGCTGGGACGCCAGGATTCGAACCTGGGAATGCGGGGATCAAAACCCCGTGCCTTACCACTTGGCGACGTCCCAATCGAGGTGATATTATCACAAATATCACCCCAATGTCAACGCATAATTGCAGCACTTGCGCCATCTAATAACAAACCCAACATAACGATAAAGCCAAGTGTACCGTTTTGTTTGAACATGGCGCCAGCGCTTGTCCCCAACACCCTGTCATGATAACATTGCCAAATTTGATTTGCCAGGCTTATGCCCACTACCAACCACGCCAGCCAAAAGAAAACGCCCACCGCCTGGTTAACGACGAAAATCATCATAAGCACCCAAAACAAACCATAACAAAGGGCTACGAATGGGAAAAGCCAAATGCCCAGTGTTTTTGCAGCAGAGTAAATACTCAACTGCTGATCGTCAGCTAAATCTTGTAAGGAATAAAGACTATCAAACCCTATCACCCACATGACTACAGCACTGTAAAGCATCCATGCGTGGTAGGGTAATACGGTATATCGTGAAGCATAAGCAACTGGAATACCCCATGCAAATGTGACACCTAAAAACAACTGTGGTATCTTTAAAAATCTTTTGGCCGAGGGATACACCATAGCCAAAACTGCACCCACAACCCCATAGCCCCATACTGAGGCTGGCAATAACCACAAACATAAACAGGCTATTAGACCTAAGCATGCTGCCAGGCACACTGCCGCCCACACCCGTATCTGACCCGATACCAGAGGCCTGTGCTGAGTACGAGCTACCTGGCCATCAATATCTCTATCAAAGATATCGTTGATCACACACCCTGCTGACCGCATGATCCAACATCCTATACCATAAATCATCACTAACCACCAAGGCGGCTTTCCATGATAGGCAAACCACAACGCCCAAAGGGTAGGCCATAATAATAAGTAAGTTCCAACAGCTTTATCAAGGCGCATCATTATCGCAGCCGACTCAACCCCTGTCTTGATGGAAGCTAATACCCTCATGTCCTCAATCCATTCATGCTATTCATATGAACTATCTAAGACATACTGCTAAATACTTCTTTTGAGGCATTCAATGTTAAGTTGAGTTCATCCTCCCCGTGCTCACTACTGATAAACTGGGCCTCATCAGAATCGGCGGCAATTAATATGCCTTGGGCTAACATGCGATGAAAAAAGTCCCTAAAATGCTCTTGGCTGCACTGCTCCACATGATCATAATGATCAACGGGGCCCTCACTGAAAAACAGCCCCATCATTCCCCCCACTGAGTGCGTGGTAAGCGGTACACCATAGTGCTTGGCCTGTGCCTTGAGCTCTTGGGTTAGATGAGTGGTGTAATCAGAAAGTTGAGGATACAGCTCATCAGCATGGGCACTTAAATACTGGAGCATGGCGAGCCCGCTAGCAACTGTCATAGGGTTACTAGAAAACGTACCGCCCATACGCGCAGGACCGTTAGGGGAGGCTAAGTTCATGATATCGGCTCTACCCCCTACTGCGCCGGCGGGTAAGCCGCCGCCTATTATTTTACCAAGCACGGTTAAATCAGGCTCTACTTGGTAGTGTGCTTGTGCACCACCCAAGGCTACTCGAAAGCCAGTCATGACTTCATCCAAAATATACACGATGCCATATTGCTTACAAAGTGTCTGAAGTCCTGATAAAAACTCAGGTTTGGGAGGTATGCACCCCATGTTACCCGCTACTGGCTCTACAATGATGGCTGCTAGCTGATTGCCTACACTGGACAATATTTGCGCCACATCATCAATATCGTTGTACCGAGCTAAGTAAGTGGCACCGTGAATAGTATTGACAGGATCATGTATGGTGTGCTGATTGAGTGTCACATCGGCCGTACCATGATAACTGCCTTGGAATTTTAATATAGATTGTCGACCGGTATAATGTTGAGCTAATCTAATAGCTGCAATCACCGCCTCTGTACCAGAGTTCATCATACGTACTTTCTGAATACTGGGCATTAATTGAGTGATGAGCTGTGCAAAGCGTATTTCGTTCAGGTGGCACCCACCGTGTACGGTTGCTAGAGCAGCTTGATCCTGCATGGCTTTTACCATATGAGGATGGCTGTGTCCTAAAATAAGCGGACCAAAACCTCCTATATAATCTAAATACATGCGCTGTTGATGATCGATTAAATAGGCACCGCGACCACATTGCCAATACCTGGGTTGGCCCCCTATTTTTTCAAAACTTCTGACAGCAGAGTGAACCCCACCGGGTATGAACTGTTTTGCTAAAACTTCAGGTTCAGCCATACCTTGCTGACTGGGGTTATCTTGACTCATGAGGTACTAACGATCTTGATTTGGCATTGATTTTATCCACTTTCAACACCAGGCGCAAGCGCTAATTAACGATTGATTTTTCCGTTACCATGAAGTGCCTAAACACTTGCCGTGTATCTAACCAGTATATCAATAGCACCAGCCACTGCGTTATAATTAAAGTTAGCCAAATAATGCTTATTTCCCAATTTTCTGTCCAAGCTATCAGACTAACGCCCACCCCAAATAATAAAGTTCGCACCAACACATAAAACCAAGGCTTGTACCCTTCACCAAAGCTAGCGCTAAGTTGGTTCAAGGCAGTAAACAACGTGCACTGGTTAATGGTGCTGATCTTGTACAACCAAAGTAACGAAAACACCTGTAGCAAGTCTATTGAGAAACTGTTTAAAAAATAAAATGAAACCTCTGATTTTATGAGTATCAGAGTGCCTGAGACCACAAAAACAGCCGTAGCATAAGCCGTGGTGATATAAAATAGGCTTTCCTTTAGTTTTGATTGTTGTCTGTCATGAATATATTTAGCCATTATGGTCAGCCCGCCAACTGATGTAGGGTTGATACAAACAATAGCCAGAGACTCAACTCTTTGAAATAGTGCCAGTAACGGATAGACGCTTTGATTCACATTTAGTGTTAGTACTTCTAAGCAATACCATAATCCTGGCATATACAGTAGCTCCGATGCGCTAGCTAGGCCTGGCATTACAAACTGTAGTGTTTCTTTTATAAACTGATTTTTAGACTGGCAAGGAGTAAAATTAAACTTGACATATTGGCTCAGGTAGTAAAACTGGGATACGCATGTTACGGCAATAGCAATAAGTGGTCCTGTAAACAAAATGACAATCTGACTCCCCTCATGGCTACTTGTTATATCTAGCATCATTCTCCACCATAACAGTCCGACACATATTCCCAACCCAAATAGGATTACACCTTTTTTTCTTAGACCTAGTGTGATAAAACTCCAAAAACCAATAGTTGCTATGCCTCTTAAAGCGGCTGTGATCACAACTAACACCATAACGCCTGTGGCAAGGGGCAAATCATCTTGAAAGAACGGTATCCTTGGCATGTATATCCAAATATAGTATTGACTCAACAAAAATAGTACGCCGACCATGAAAATTACACACCGAAACACCCAAATATAAGCCTCACTGAGGGCTCGAGCTACTTGATGCGGTTGTTTAAATTGGCTGATTCTAATAGCTAAACTTCGAGACACCACCGTACCTATGCTCACCCCAAGAGTGGTGATCGGATAGCTTAAAGTCAACAGGCTTTTTGACAACAGCCCTTTTCCTATATTTTGCGCTAACACCACCTCGAGTAATACAAATAACGCAGGGATGAGGTTTGCACATAATAAGGCGAATACGTTTAAAATGTATTCCCATAAAATCGTTTTAGATTGATTCATGACCTCACCGCATAATAGGATTGATTTTTATACAAAATTGCAGCTAATATCTACATTTGCATCCAAATCATATCATGATAATTAATTAGACCAATATACTTACTTAATCACAATATATAATCACGCCACCCACAATATCAAAATTTTACCTGTATCTTCATGTTATCCATTTTCAAAAACAGGTTATTATCGATATGCATCCTATGAAACGTATTATGAATAGAAAATATCTACAAGACATGGTATATTCCCGTCATTGCAATGGACCTGTTATATGAAAACCTATCTTTGTATCATTTGTGGCTTTGTTTATGATGAAGCTAAAGGCTTGCCTCATGAGGGCATAAAACCTGGCACACGCTGGGAAGATGTGCCTGAAGACTGGGTTTGCCCTGATTGTGGCACTACTAAAGATGACTTTGAGATGATTGCCGTTTAATACTGTGACTATGTTTAACTTTTCAAAACCAGTTAAATCCAGTAGTATGTTACATTTAAAAACCCATTTTAGATTTTGAAGCCGATACGACCACTTCAAGGTGAGTATGATATCACAATCAAAGGACCCTGCGGGCTTCTTGAAGCGTTTGCTTTTCAATCAACCTGCCCAGCTGGTTTTGCAGTTGTTTGCCACCCCCACCCACTTTTTTCTGGTAATATGCATAATAAGGTTGTCACCACCTGCATCAAAGCATGTCAGTCACTTTATCTTAATACCACCCGTTTTAACTTTAGATCCGTTGGTATGAGCCATGGTAAATATGATAACGGGATAGGTGAACAGGATGACTGTATTGCCGTATGGCGCTGGACTGATCGCCAAATGTGTATAAGTGAACGGCCATCTAAGTCTGTTTTGATTGGTTTTTCATTTGGGGCATTGGTTGCTTACCAGTGTCTAAGAACACTATCCCCAGATATTTGCATACTCATTGCACCACCTAGCCAAAAACTAGCACCTGTGGATTATGCTGGCCAGTTAAACATCGTCCTACCAGAACAGGACGAACTATTTAGCCTCAATGATCAAACAACCTGGCTCAAACAGCATCACCCTAAGGCAAGCGTGACTGTTGTTTCAGACGCTAGCCATTTTTTTCATGGCAAACTTTCTCAGCTTGCTGGCTTCATTCAAGAAGCGGTTGGATCACCCCTTTCCTAATTTCCCCTATAATAAATCCTGATCAAACATTAGCCTAAATAATCATCACTCTATAAACGCTTCATGACCACTTGACCATATAACGGTTCAAAAACCACATCACCAGCTATGTTTCTAGCCATCATCTTCCCAAAGTAATCTCGTCCTTGACGGCTATCAGGATCATTAATAACATGCATGAGACATATGTAAAATATGCATCGATTAGATTTTTCCCTGACTAAAACACCGCCTACCAGCCTATGGGGTGGAGATCCCTCATTCTCTCTAAACGCTTTCATTTATCTTGTTCAGTCTCTGATAATAATTTGAAAAGGCTAATTTATTATTATATATCATAATCATATCCAATACTATGAAAGCTAAGCCTCAATCAGTTTTATCCAGATTTGGAAGGGGCATAGGCACCGCTGTATATGAACCCCCTGGGCTAACAGCTGCTATCGTTGAGCTCTTTGCCTTGAAAGGGCAACACAATTATGTAACTCAAATCATCCGGGTATCCTGGACTCGATATCGCTTGTCTAGCTGTTTTATACTTGCTGATTATAAACGGCCCCAAGCTGCTACCTCACGCTGTTAACTTTTATTTATTCATTTCCTGAAAACTATTCCAATATTAACTACACTTAAAAATATTTTACATGTCACGATTATGCGACGCCACCACTCTATCCATAGCTTATTATTGGTCTATTTGTTTTGCTTTTTATTGACTCAACTCAATCATTATTATGCATTGAGCTACCTGGGTCCACAGTGGCTGGCTTCTGAACTGTATCAAGAACAAACCCTAAACTACCTCATTCCGGTGTTTACTGTTATTAACGCTTCTGTTTCCATACTCTTGTCTAGTAAGCTTCGTGCCCTAAACACTAAATCAAGCATCCAACTAATGCTGATACTCAACTCAATCGCTTGTTTGATATTACCTTTTCCATATACTTTGTTGCTCTATGCATCGTTTATACTCAATAGCCTATCTTTTGCCGTGGGCTTGTTTACACTGAATGTAGTTCTTAGCTCTATTAGAGAACAATCCACGCAAGCATCTTGGTCAGTTGCTATTACCATGGTCTATTCCGTTGCCTCAGTCATGAGTGTGATAATTTTCATAGCGCTTTCATCTTTTTTTTCATACCAAAACTACTGTTTTATTATGACCGGAATTAATGTATCGGCCTGCTTGTGTGTTAGTCTTTTTATACCAAGTAACAAGATTCAGATCGACAAACATCATATCTCTTTGTTTCAATACTTAACTATTTTTAAACACAAAACCTTTAGTAGTGTTTGGCTAGGTTCTGCCGTGATGTTTACTATTGTTTTATACTACATCATAACTTTTCAGGGGTTTAATAATCTTAGCCAGTCGATGAGCATTAGCCAACCTGTTATTTATATCCTCCTTTTTTTCTCTAGCTTTGGCTCCATGGCATCCAAAATCATCTCCACTATCTACTGTAAGCGCACCAAACAATTTCATAACTTTTATCACATTCCTATGTTGTTGACCGTTTTGGTTTTTGGCCTGGTTTCAATCAGCAATAACCTGCATGCCTGGTTCTGTGCTTATGTATTAATAGGTGCTATTCAAGGACTTGTGACACCGCTTGTCTATATTGCTGCTATGGGATTGCCTGATACAAGATCTCAGCTTTGTGCTCGTGCCTCCGTTAATCTTCTTTATCTATTTTCAGCAGGAATTCTGAGCTTTTGGGTTACTTGTGATCGTGTTTATCATCTGTCCACCACAGCTACTTCTCTGGGTATTTTTGGTGTATCCTTGGTTTTGTATGTTTTGCAATATAGGCTTGGTATTTTTACAAAACGTCAAATCATCTCAAAATCATAGCTTATCCCATTAACAGGTGCTAATACGATTTACACTCGTCGGTTAGGCAACCGTACAGAAACACACTTTACCAAGAAATCCTAATGGCTTGGTTTTTCAAAAACCAAGCACCATGGTTCATGATCGACACCTGACTTTTTCTTTATCTGTAGTTACGACTAGTATCGCTTATCACCCAAACTTTAGATATAAGGGTATCTATTTATAATTTTCCACAACATAGTTGCTGGCGTTAAGAAAAAAACTATTAGTCCTAGAACAAGCATTAACCACCACCACCCTATTTTGACCGAATGGTCTTTGCCCATGAGCTTAATAATTAACCAATACATAACATACGCGAAAAATATACTCAGAAAGATTAGGCCAAATGCTATCTCCAAATTACTCATCATAATCTCTGTCTGCAATTCACTTTGCACAATACGTGTGGCAGTCTCATCATCCATTTTTTCCCCTCTATCAACATAAATCCACGATATAACACACAACCTTTACTTGATTGCTATTTTATTAATCTATACTTCTTATTCAACTTGTCAGCGATGCTTTTCTTAATCGGCTTAACTGCATAAAGCCGCCATCTGGAGAATCTGTATTTCTTATGAAACACCAAATAGTCCCATAACAACTGGGGTGATAAATCTTCCCTTGAAAATGGCGCCCCTCTCAAAGAGGTATCATCAATCATATAACTCTGTACCGCTACCAGCATGTGTCGTGAGTCCTGGTATAATACCAGCTTTTCAAGTCTATCCACTATTTTTATCTCATGATGCTTTCGGGTTTGCTTAAGATTTAAGACTTTGCTTTTCATCTCGTGATATAAGTTTTCCCCCGCTGTAAAACCTAACAACCAGGTTCGCTGTTTGCTCAGGGCTTTGTGTAGTCTGTGGTAAGCGTTATCTATTTTCATCCGCCACCAACAACGAGGGGATGTCAGGCCTCTCCAGTTTTCCTTTTGCTCGAGGTCGTATTTTGAAAACACTTCACGACAAACATCGGCTTCGTATCGACTAAACTTGCCCCCACTCTTGGCTGAACTATATCTAAAGTGAAGTAGAAACATCAAGTAAATGGGTAATTGTGAAATCATATAAGTTATCTCCCACCATGATTTTGGTAAAACATGTGTAATCACAGGTACTTCATAGCAACCATATTCACCACATGTGTATTCACCACCATAATAATCGCCATAATACCTCATGCTACGACTTCTAATCCCACCATGAACTTGACGCCTAGTGCTCATGGCTTCTCGCCCAATGAATCTAGATGATTTGGCACTCGTTTTAACTACTAAGCTTTGGGCGTCCATAACACCCATCCAAATCAAACTTGTTAATAGCGTATATTTCATAATTTTGTTCATCATTACTCCTTTAATCCGACTGTTGTATTTTCTCTTATTTGCTATCGTGATATTTTTGTGAACACACTTGGCTGATTGTTTATAAAAGCCTTGGGTGTTCTTTATCCTTGCGTGATGAGTTATCCGCTTTATTGTTTATGCAGGGTGCGCTGAGGGAAGGGTTTTGTCAACTATTTTTATAAAAAAACTAGCCTGGTGGCACTAACCTTGAAATTTCCTGACTTTATATCGAGCTTTACTAGTGTAGGTTGAGGCTGGCTTTTCGTCTTTGTTCTTGATGACATGTAGCCATTTGATCTTTAGGTTTCCTGCTTGGGATTTAATTTGCTTGAGTACCTGATTTGTTTGGCCTAAGCTGTACCTTGAGTTAGGGTTTGAGCTTGAACTAAAGCAACCAACTTCACTGGCTTGCTTGTGCTGACTACGGTTTACCTGAGCTCTGGCAAAAGAATGCAAATTAAATGCCATAACCATCACCACCGCAAGGGTAAGTTGCGTTAAGGAAAAGAGTCGCTTTTTTAAGTTCATATTGTAATCCTGAGAGTTCTCGTGTTTAAACCGCTTGCTTCTTTGTTGGTGTATGTTAACATATTATTGTATATCAGCGCAACGGTTTTTAAACCTTCTTTTTTAGTATTTAGAACAGGCAACCTATGTCATTATTCAATGTAACGCATTGTAAAGCACTGTGTTTTGCGGAAACATTCAATTTATCGCTCCTAAATGAGCGCCTAAAAAAGGATCCAGCTGTTTCATTGCATCGTTTTTCCAAGTTGCTTTTTGTGACCCATAGCTCAGCTCAATTTGAAATGGCCATATTTGAGTATGGGTCTGTTGTTTTTTGGAGCTGCGCCACTGATGATGTTAACACCACCAGGCAATGGTTAAATCGTTTTGCTAAAACCCACTACCCTAATACAGAAATGGAACAGTTTTTTGTGGTTTCTGGTGTAGAAAACAAAGTTTATGGTAAATCAATCACATTAGCAACTGACAATATGGCTACTAAAATCGCCATCAGTTATGCACTTGCCCAGGCTGTTAAACTTAATCAGTATGAGAATACTGTAGAAAAAACCATGTCAGAACTCGAGCATATTCCCGTGTCTTTGTATAAAACAGGACGCATACCCATTAGTCGCCACCAAGCCTTGAAAAAGACCGGGCAAATCTTTGTAGTTAAATCTCAAATCAACCTTCACAGCGACCTTATTGATACACCTGACTACTTTTGGGACAGGCCCGAGTGCGAGAAAATTTACATTGAAACGCTAAAAGAAATGGATATGTCTATTAGAATATCAAATCTTAACAGACGACTTGATATTATGAAAAATCTTTACGAACTTCTGTCTGATCACATACAGCACAGCCACAGTATCCTACTTGAGGTCACTATTGTTATCTTAATCAGCTTTGAGATTATCTTATCACTTGCCAGTATTTATCTTGGAAAATTCCACGTCTAAATATACAACCGCTTTCTAAGAGGATCACAACCACGCCCCTCCAGCCTTCTGAGGGTGATGTACCACCAAGCCATTAGGTGCATATACTTGGCTGCTTTCTCAAGCAAAACAACTATCCAAAAAGTCAACAAACTTAGTTGTCCTACCCAGGCTAAAACGATAAGTAGCGGTAGTTTTAAACCGTAGGGCCAAGCTAAATTAATGATAGCGGCGGCGCCACCTTGATCCAGTGTCAGTAACCCCTTAGTCATGACTTGGGCGCCTATGTGAAATGGCAAACAAAGCATCAACACATAAAACGCCCCTATTAACTCGGTATCGACAAAGACTTCACGAAAGACTGCATCTCGAGCAAACAGTAACAACACCACACAAAATAATGATAATATTGATATATTTATAGCCATACGCTTTCCCTCTTGATAAAGTGAACTGATTGCGCCACCTAGGGCACTCCCTACACTATTAATTGCTGCCATGGCTAACCCCATACCAGGCACCATACCCAATAGGTTAAATAACAGATATACATAAGACATGGACAGCGTATCCATAATACTTCCAGCAACACGATACATCATTACTGTTCCTAAATGGTCACAAAAACCCAGTATGATTAAAGGCCAACTATTTCTCAATATTTTACTTGTCAACGCGCTTGAATCGGCAATACCGACGCCTCCCTTAATAATCCCTGGGATGAAAATCAGAGCACGTGCAAGCGCAGTTGTTAAAAACAACTGACCTAAAAAACTTAATGATATCTGGTCTAACACCCCTATCATTAGCGCTACCCCATAATAAGCAGGCCCTAAAAAAGCCATCAATGACGACAACGCAACTATGCCTGCTTGCTTTTTTGCAGCTCTGTTACTCATCATTAGCTCACATGCAACTTCTATGCTTGACGCTATCAAAATCATTGATAAATAATTCAGTTGCTCTGAACTTAAAAACCCTTTATGCCAAACGACAAGCCAATAAGGCTTTAAATATAAAACAAAACAAAACATGCTGACTATTGAAGTCACGCCCACCGTCAATAGATTAGAGGCCATCTGCACATGTCTCGTAACCTGATGTTGAACAAGGATGACTTGCATCGAGCTGCCAGCTGCTCTGCCTATAACCTGTAAAAAATACATCATGAGGTCAACGCTTCCTACAAACACCAACTCGCTAGCTGGCAATGTTGAAATCAACAAAAACTTTATAGATGACCTAGCATTGAGTAGGAGACAACTCAGTATTAATAATGTCATTTAAACTTAGGCTTGTTACAAGATGTATGGTATAGGCTATTATACCAAACAATTGTGCATAGATGTGAGTAAATCAAAATTCTTCTTCAAATATCTGCCTATGGTTGACGGAGGCGTTTGAAAAACAGTGTCATGAAGCATTCAAGCACTCTACTAAATCATAAAAAATCCAAATAAGCGTATTTGTATAACTAACCATGATTGTTTGTTTCTGGAACATACTGGATGTATAAAAGCGATGGCACCCAAGGTCGGTGTAGTGATATCAATTGCTTTAAACATTATTAATAGTGTTGGCTTAAAAAAAATGATATCATGTACTCAATTGTTAATTATGGGAAAAACCAAGTGGTATCCAGCACGATGAGTTTATTTTCTTCAGAATCAGTCTCGCCAGGCCACCCAGATAAAGTAGCAGATCAAATTGCAGATGCATTCCTTGATACTGTTTTAACTCAAGACCCGAATGCCAGGGTTGCCTGCGAATGCATGGTAACAACCGGCATGGTACTTGTTGGAGGTGAAGTCTCTACCCACACATGGGTTGATGTTGACAGCATTGTTAGAAAAAAGCTACACGAAATTGGATATGAAAACCATATTTATGGCTTTTCCGCTGACCATGTTGCAGTCATCACCACCATCAACAAACAGTCAGCTGATATAGCTCAAGGGGTCACTCATAGCAACCCACAGCTTCAAGGCGCGGGAGATCAGGGGATTATGTTTGGCTTTGCTTGTAATGAGTCACCTAATTTTATGCCACTACCCATCACACTTGCCCATGAACTGATGCAAGCCCAAACGAAGGCTTTTAAATTAAAACAACTACCATGGTTGGGGCCTGATGCCAAGGCTCAAGTGAGTATTGTTTATGATGGGCATACGCCTATATCCATTCATAACGTTGTGTTATCCACTCAGCACCTGGACCAGGTTAGCCCAAAAGAAATCAAAGAAGGCGTCATTGATACTATTATTCTACCCAATCTTCCTAAAGACATGATTACAGCTAACACCAGCTTTCATATTAATCCAACCGGTCGATTTGTCCTGGGGGGCCCAGCTGCGGATTGTGGCCTGACGGGTCGAAAAATCATTGTTGACACCTACGGTGGCTATGCTCGCCACGGAGGCGGGGCCTTCTCTGGAAAGGATCCTTCCAAAGTTGATCGCTCCGCTGCTTATATGGCTCGCCACATTGCCAAAAACATAGTAGCTGCTGGCCTAGCTGAGAAATGTGAATTACAGTTAGCCTACGCTATTGGTGTTGCCAAGCCTACATCCATAAGAATTGAAACGTTTGGCACATCAAAATGTAGTGAACAGGCTCTTGTATCGCTTGTTGATGAATATTTTGATCTGACACCACACGGTATCATTCAATATCTTGCACTCAAGTCCCCCATTTATCAGCAGATAGCTGCCTTTGGTCACTTTGGTCGCGAGGATCTTAACCTAGCCTGGGAGCAGACTCAACACGCACAAACATTTAAAAGTCTAATATTACCAAAGCCCTAAACAAATTCAAGATTGTAATCTGTTTAACCAATAAAACCTTTTTATTGACCTTTTGCATGAAACCCTATAAAATGTCAGGCTATAAACCAAGACTTAATCTTTATAGAATGGACCCCAAAGTTACTACTGCCCCTCATGCCGAGCAAACCGAACAATTCTTTACGATTGATCACGCGAACACTCTGGTACCCTTTTTGGAAGAGACTTTTTTAAAGATACGATTGATGCAACTCATGGTTCAAAAAAACCTAAACATCATTAAACACAAAGGCGTTGGCCACCTGGGCATTAAAGACATCAAAGAACTGAACCACCTCAGCGCGGAATTGGACGAAGAAGCAGTTGATGCTGTGAGTAGCTTACAAGTATTGCTGGAGGAGATTCAAACCAGGGTCAAAGCCGTGGCTAAAGTTGGTTGCCAGATCGACAACCTTGATCAAGGACGAATTAGCTGGCCCAGTAAACATATGGATGCTCGTATTCAACTTTTATGGTCGCTAGGGGATACTGTTATAAACCGTTGGCGTTATCCAGAAGATAAGGAAAAACATTATCCTATTCATATGCTCGAGGCACAACTTCTCTAGCACACTATTTAAGTTACCTTGTAGCATCAACTTTCGAGGCCACTCAACACTCAACCCAGATTAATGCTTATTTGTGAGCACGAGTAGTATAGAAAAGATTTTTTGTCATAGTATGCGCAAATTTATTCACGATGAATAAATTGTTTGATAAATTCTGGCTATTTGCTACGTTCGCGAACAGTAATTTCATCGATTAACGTGATCAAATGAGTTGGTCTACAGTGAGCAAACAAACCATGCCCTACTACACCTGTCATTTTTGCTATCCGGTCATCAAGACCAAACGCATCAGCACAGCTCATACCAGAACAGTCTATGATGGGATTTCCATCAGAGCTCAAGACGCCAGATCTTCGATTAATTGAACTACACAGAGGAGTAAGACTCCTTGAAACCTTTGAAACTGCCCACTCAATTACCTCTATACATACAGGCTTGGTTAAACGCTCAACCACCTTGTGTGATTCAGCAACAACAACAAAAGAGGTAGCCATTTCAGCACACAAGCGCTCTCCTGTCATGGCAGCGCCACTATGACCCTTTAAACAAACAAAATCTGGATCAATCTCATCAACCCCGTCTATATAGCAATCGATATTGCCAACCTCAAAAGGCAACACCACCCCTAAGCCAGCTTTTTCGCAATAGTCTTTTGTACTATCAGCTGCTACAACTAATGTATTTGGCTGAATATTCTGACTTACCATAGCATCTATAACTGCATTGACACTCCTGCCCGCACCAAGTCCTACGATTTGTTGTGAATCTATAAACGTTAATGCCTTTTCTGCAATACGTTGAAGGTTTTGTTTGGAGCGTATGGGTTCTGAATGATTGGACGCCGTTGGGCCTTTGATCTTAGACATGACTTACCTTGTAGAACCTCTAGCAATGATTTAACATAACACAATCCTTGACAGAGCACAAATCAACCCAATACTTGTAACCAACTCACAAAACAAATATTAATACTAGCTTAGCACCCAGCTCTTACCCATGAGTCAGTGCTATCTCTTGCTTGTATGAATCTAAAAACAACCCTATAATCTTTTTAAGTCTTTTTTATTTTACAACACACCTAAAGGCCCTACCCTTAGCTTTAACATCTTTACTGTGGTGATACTCAATTATGGCTGACTACGTTCTTGGCGACATTCATGCAAACCCTAACGCTATCAAAGCCATGTGTGACCTAATACAGTTTAACAAACACCATGATCATTTATTTTTCATTGGCGACTTGGTCAACTCAGGCCCTGACAGTTGGGGTGTTCTTGACCTCATCTACCACCATTATATGGATCAAGTAACTCTTATTTTAGGCAACCATGATATAAGCTTCATGGCCAAACAAGAAGGCAAATCACTCTCGCCACATCAGCGCCTATTGCTTAGTGTCCTCACCTCTGGCAAACTTGCCCATCATCACAAAGCCAGCGACTCTTTGCTGGTTCATGCTGGTATCTGGCCCTCATGGACACTCAACACCACACTCAATTTAGCACACGAGGCTACACTTGATATTCAAGCCGCTTTTAAACGACAAGACCTATCCAAACATCTATACTCAGACATCCATATTTGGTCTGATCGTTTAAGGGGATGGCAAAGAACCACTGCTATCATTAATATCATGACTCGAATGCGTGTTGTTGATCAAATATCAGGCGCACTGAACCTGTCGTATAAAGGTGGAATATTAAAACAACCGGATGGATGCTGCGCCTGGTTTGATCGAATTCAGACCCCACCAACTAAGCAAGTTATTTTTGGCCACTGGTCGCTGCTTGAGCAAAAGAATCACCCCTCTTTTATCTGTATTGATCATAGCTATACCTACGGAGGTAAGCTCATGGCGTTGCGGCTAGACGATAACCAAGCTTTTTTCCTGGATGCGGGTTTTTGATTTTATTTTAGGCGGTAGGTGTGAATAGGGCCCGCTCGTTTCACGTGAAACAATTTTGACTATCTAGAAACCACATCTTCTTTCATACCTTGTTCATTGGGTTTTGATCAGCTCTTGGCAGGTGCTTCATGGCTTTTTCAAGTTATTCAGCTTAATCGCAAGCAATAAGAAATACCTCACAAAAAACTTAAACATCATCTTAAAAACCCTACTCATATTGATGACGAGGTTTTACTTAGAATAGCCAATAGCGTTCAAAACAAGCTAGGTCTCCCTTGGCTGATTTATTAAAGTCTCGAGCAAAGCCAATCTTGCTTCCCTTATTTGCTGTGCGATCACCGTGCCTTTGTATTGACTTATGATGGGTTTTAAATCAAGGTCCCCCAATACTCTTGAATACCATGACCAAGCATTCATCACACCCACTGTTGCTAATTGACTTGCCTCTATCAACACGCAGGCTTTTTGAAATCGTTCATGGCGTCTAAATACATCCCATCTATAAAACTGTGTTAATAAATGACAAGCTTTTTCTTTTTGGGTTGACCGCTGCTTGGTATAACTGAGTATGTGATTGATCAGAATGCCCAACTGTATTATTTCACGCGGTGCTTTGAAATGTTTTAAGTTTTTAGAGTATGATGTAGAATCCAAGTACTGCCCTAGCAAGCAAAAACGCTCAGTACCGTACTGAATTCCTAAGCGGCCTAATACAGCACTGTCTAGCTCAGGCTTACAATAACCTGGCATGACTACCGGCCAAGCATGGGTGAGCACTAAGGCATCTACAAAGCGACTGGGCTCTGCTAACGTGAGTGCTTTTCGCCACTCTTGCCAAACACGCTCAGGTGTTAAATAAGACAGCTCGCCTGAGGCAACCATGTGCTGACTTATTAATAACGTGTCTGGATGAATGCTAAAACCCGGTAGCTTTGCATAAAACCTTGCAAGTCGTAACACTCTTAGTGGATCTTCCTCAAAGGCCTTTGATACGTGCCTTAGCCATTTTTGACCAAGGTCTGACAAACCACCATATGGATCAATGAGGACCCCGTTTTCGTCTTCTGCCATAGCGTTAATGGTTAAATCTCTTCTCAACAAATCTTCCTCTAGCGTAACACACGGTGAGGCATCCACACTAAAACCGTGATATCCATGACCCTGTTTTCGTTCAGTTCTGGCAAGCGCATACTCTTCTTTTGATTGAGGATGTAGAAAAACAGGAAAATCCTTGCCCACCTGTTGGTAACCCTGATTAAGCAAATCCTGAGGGCTTGCCCCCACCACAACCCAGTCCCTCTCTTGAACCGACTTACCAAGCCGTTTATCTCTGACTGCGCCCCCAACCAGGTATGTTTTCATGGCCATCTCCCTCTTAAGTTATTGCTTTAAGTGTTTATGTGTAGTACCATTTATACCTGGAAGGATTTTAGATATGGTAACACACACAGACCACATACTTAGTGTTCAACAATGCACACAAATATACCCCAACGGCACAAAAGCTGTCAATGATGTATCCTTTGAACTCAAGACTGGTAATTTTTATGTGCTTCTTGGGCTTAATGGTGCTGGCAAAAGCTCACTTATCAATATGATATCTGGCCTTTCACGGCCTACTTCTGGATCCATTTTTGTTTCAGGCCATGACGTTTATTTGTCTCCCTTTTTAGCCAAACAATCCATTGGTATATGCCCACAAGAACTCAATCTAAACATTTTTCATACCATACAAGAGGAACTTGTCATTGGAGCCGGGTTGTATGGTATACGCAGACCCAATGCACTTAACATTATTGAACCACTCCTAAAGAAAGCTCGCCTGTGGGATAAACGCCACCAACTTATCAGAAATCTTTCAGGCGGCATGAAACGTATCGTCATGGTTTTAAGATCCATGCTTCATACCCCAGGCCTAATCATTCTTGATGAACCCACCGCCGGTCTTGATATAGAAATTCGAGAACTTATGTGGTCCATTCTAAACAAGGCTAAATCCAGCAATCAAACAGTACTACTTACCACTCACGACCTTCATGAAGCTCAAGCACTTTGTGAAAACATACTGCTTTTACATCACGGCAAGTTGCTTAGAAACCAAACCATTCAATCAGCCATCAACAGCCTTGATGAGGAAGCTTATGTACTCACTTTTGAGCAGCCTATTACCTCTAAGCATCTTGAAAAGTTATCACCCATCAAATGCTGGCAATCAATACCAGATAGCCCTGAACTTACCCTTATCACCTCAACCAACATGCCACTTAGTACTACGCTAGTGACCATTTGCCAACAACTCCCCCCTCTAAAATCTATCATGCCCAACACCAACCAGTTGGAACAGGTTTTGAAACGGTCGACTGTATGAATTCTTATTTGCCCACACAACTGATTGCCCTGGAAACCTTAGCAAGAAAAGAAATCTCAAGAGTTCTTCGTATCTGGAAGATGACATTAGCGCCTCCTGTACTCACTACATATCTATTCTACGTGGTTTTTGGTGTTGTATTAGGCAGCAGAATTGGCACACTGAAAGGCATGGCGTATATGAACTTTATCATTCCGGGTCTTTTTATGAATGTAGTGGTACTTGAATCATTTCAGAATGCATCATCCAGCCTAATGATTGACAAATGGAACCGTGTTACTGATATCCTGATATCAAGCCCAGCCAAGCCAATGGTTTTAATTTTATCCTATATTATTGGGGGATTGTCTCGTGTTTTATTGGCGTCAGTAGGTTTGTTAATACTGTTTTTCGTGGTTTCAGATATCACCATCAAACACCCATTTATTTTAGTGATAGCCGTCTGCATGACTTCTCTATTTTTTTCATTATTTGGATTATTATCAGCACTTTATGCAAAAGCATTTGACCAGCTCTCAACGATGCCAACCTTTATTCTTACGCCGCTATCGTTCTTCTCTGGCGTGTTTTATGATATCAAAATGCTTCCACAACCTTGGTTTGTTTTAAGCCAGTTTAATCCGCTGGTTTACCTTCTGAGGCTTTACCGTTTTGCCTTTTTGGATATCCAGTATGCTAATCTGGCATTTCATAATGGTCTGCTAGCTTTTGCTCTTATTGTATTTGCTTTTGTGATAGCTAGGCTTTTCAGAATCAACTGGGGCTTGAGACTTTAGATCGTGTTATGCAAAAATCACATGCTCGCTCTTTTGAAACAGGCAGTTTTGCCGCTTTTATGGATTTTGCGTTATATCATCCTACCCTAGGCTATTACCAATCTCCATCACGGCAAGCTTGTCGCGGTGACTACCTTACAGCGCCTACCTTATCACCGATTTTTGCAGCCAGTATTGCAGCATTTTGTGCCCCGTACCTCCAAAAAAACCCTGAGTGGTCTATCATGGAAATTGGCCCTGGAGATGGCCAGCTGTGTGTTGATTTACTCACTTTTTTGGGACCAGACCTACCTCAGCAATATCATCTAGTGGATCACACCCTCAATAAACACAGCTTCCTAAGCCACACGCTTCAGGAAAAGTTACCTGAAAAACACCAAGGGCTCATACAGATTCGCGCCTCGCCTATAACAGACTTTAAGGGTATTATCATTGCTAACGAAGTACTAGATGCTATGCCCGTACACCTTGTAGTTAGCAACAACGATCTAATTCTCAAGGAATACTTTGTGGCTTATCAAGCTAAAAAACATCAATATACGTGGTTTACAAACACACCGCATCCTGATGTGATGCATACTTTTAATGACCGTGGGATACCCCTTTACCCAAACCATCAATATGAAATATCGTTAGCCATACCGCAATGGATTCATAATCTTGACACATATGTAAGCCAGGGCCTAGCCCTATTTATAGACTATGGTTATTCAAGATCTGAATATTACCACCCTAAACGCCCTCAAGGTACTTTGACTTGTTATAGACAGCACCAGCAACACCATAATCCACTTATCAATGTAGGTAATCAAGACATATCAGCCCATGTTGACTTTACGTTATTAGCAGAATCGCTTTCTAACACACACCTTAGACCTAAGGCTTTCGTTAGCCAGGGGCTATTCATAGCCCAACAAAATCTATCCGGTGCGTTCAATCATCTTAAAAGCCAACTCCCTCACAAACACTATCAGCAAATCATAGATGGTTCTAAGCTGCTACTTCACCCAGTTGAGATGGGGCAACAGGTATGGTTTATGATTGCTGCAAAGAATGCCACACTACTCAAAGAACCTATGGGTGATGGTCTTCATCTCTTATAATCTTTTAATCACCCTGGAAACAGCATGAACCCAGCCAAGATAGACACAATAAATAGCCTAAGCCTTACGAAGTGACTTACTACAAGGGCACACACGATGAACCTTTTACTAATTGATAATTTTTTTTAATTAATTTAACACGCATCAACAAAAAAGTACTAAACAGGAAGACATCTAGGAGGTTTACCATGAAACGTTTTTTTGCAATTTTTACAATTCTATCCCTTTGCCTCACAACACTGGCACAAAACCACACTGTCTTAATGAAGACTCAGTCCGACCAAGGGAGCATGGCCTTTGATCCACCTGTTATTTTTATCAAGTCGGGCGATAGTGTATCTTTTTCGTCACCCAATGGTGGTGGTCACCACGTCAAAAGTATTTCAGGACCACAGGGCTACAAGCCATGGTCAAGTGAATTTGATCAAGACTTCACCACTACGCTCTATAAACCTGGGGTTTACTTCTATATTTGTCCACCTCATTTAGCCTTAGGCATGATTGGCTTTATTGTAGTTGACGATACAGCAAACTTTCAATCCATTCAAAAAAGTGTGCAAAACCAAGCTAAGCTCATCTATGCGAATAAAGAGCGTATTAAAGACTATCTAGATCAAGTCAAATCTTCGTCGTGATGACCCATATCTTAACTGTAACACAGATTCACCTAACGCCTGATCAAAGGCCCTCAAGATATTGCGTTGGTAAAAGCTGTTCTCACCGCCTGGCAACCATAACTGGTTGCCTCATGTAAAGCGCTATCTCGGTTTCACGTGAAACAAGTTCTTTTTTCACACCTTGTTTCGTGCTAATATAAATTATGAATATTATTGGTCTTGATTACGGAAAACGCTTTATTGGTGTTGCGGTTGGTGAAACCACCAGTCAAATTGCTCATGGCTTAAAAACCGTTCCTGCAAAAAAAGGCGTTCCTGACTGGC
This sequence comes from Pseudomonadota bacterium, assembly GCA_036148435.1. Classification (GTDB taxonomy): domain Bacteria; phylum Pseudomonadota; class Gammaproteobacteria; order Comchoanobacterales; family Comchoanobacteraceae; genus JAYYHL01. The sequence continues at coordinate 66,615 of JAYYHL010000007.1, forward strand.
CCTCTTTGGATGCTATCATAAATGAGTGGCTACCTGCTAAAATTATTTTAGGGCTGCCTTTAAATATGGATGGCACAGAACAAAACATTAGTAAAGCCGCTAGAAAGTTTAAGCACAACCTTGAAATGCGCTATCAGCTACCCTGTATTTTATGTGATGAGCGCTTGAGTACTTACCAAGCAAAATCACTAAACACCGCCGCTCATAAAACCCAAATTGACATAGAAAGTGCGCGTATTATCCTACAACAATGGTTTAATGACCACTTATGAATGACAATAAGCGCCATGCACTTGAACTTTAACAACAGGCATATCACTCACTGCTATAACTATTCTTAAAATAATACAAATCGAATGGTATTTTTTCTGCTTTTATATCTATGCTCTGGATTATCATGAGGTATTTGAGTAAACTGAACCACTATTATCATTTTGGCGAATATGATTCCATGCCTATCGACCAAACAGACCTGGCAACAATGCCTCGCCTATATCCGTGAAAACCTCAGCAGCCAGGATGATTACCATGCGTTTATTGCCCCCTTGCAGCTGAGTGTTCATGAGCAAACTATCACACTCCACGTGCCCAATCAGTATATATTTAATCGAATTCGTAGTGAGTTTATTAATATCATTGAAGACAGTCTGCGTCACTGTTATGAAGGCTTTTCTGAATCCAAGATTGTTCTTCGTATTGGGGCACCACCATCGCCACAAACTCAAACATCCCATGCGCCTGTTGTAAAACCACCGTCACAGCACCCACTCAACAAGCAGTTTACTTTTTCTCAATTCATAACTGGTAGAAGTAACGAGTTTGCTTTTGCAGCTGCGCAGCAAGCTGCTACAAGCCCTGGCTTTAGTTACAACCCCTTTGTCATATTTGGTAGCACTGGCTTGGGGAAAACGCACCTCATGCAAGCTATTGGCCACCAAATATTATTACAAAAGCCTGACACCAACATTGTATATATTCATGCAGAAAAATTCCTTACAGAGATGATATCGGCGCTTCAAAAGGGCACCATGAACAAATTTAAGGAAATGCTTACCAACGCTGACGTGCTGATGCTGGATGACATCCAATTTTTTGCTCATAAGGAACGTTCTCAAGAAGAGTTATTCCATCGCTTTAATGAAAAGCTGGAACAAAACCAGCAAGTCATATTAACCAGCGATCGATATCCCAAGGAGCTCAATGGATTTGAAGACAGACTAAAGTCTCGTTTTAATTGGGGACTCTCCGTTGGGGTCGACCCGCCTGAGCTAGAAACCAGGGTTGCCATTTTGATACACAAAGCACAACAACAACAAGCAGAGCTTCCACAGGAGGTAGCTTTTTTTATAGCAGACCAGATTCAAACCAACGTTCGAGAACTTGAAGGCATTTTAACGCGATTGTTAGCGCACGCAAAATTTACAGGTGAGACTATTGATATTAACTTTACTAAAAAAGCCCTTCGTGATCTTCTAACCATCCACAATAGGCAAGTAAGGTTAGATCAAATCCAGCAGGCTGTCGCACGATACTATAAAATTAAAATCAGCGACTTAACAGGAAAACGGCGACACCAAGCAGTGACCAGGCCACGGCAATTGGCTATGTATCTTGCGAAAAACCTTACTTCTAAAAGTTTTCCCGAAATAGGGCGTTCTTTTGGAGGAAGAGACCACACGACCGTACTTCATGGTTGTCAAAAAATTAGCTCGCTTATTGAAGAAGACTCTGACCTTAAGTTGGACTTTGAAAATCTATCAAATCTATTAACACATTAACTAACCAAGGCCTCGTAACATGAACAGTCACGCAACTCAAGAAACACAACAAACCTCAGTAAAATCTGACTCAAAAACCAGCTTCTCTTTTACTCTTCGCAATGATGAGTTTTGTCGGGTCATTCGACTACTTAGCGGCGTTGTTGACCACTCCCAGGTTATTCAAGTACTGGGTTTTCTCAAAATCAGCATATCGCCACACAAAGCTATCATTACCGCGAGCAACTCAGAAATAGAGATGCATACATCCATATCGGTTGTTGATAGCAACCTCCCTAATGAACAGCTCCAGCTTACCATGCCCTGTAAAAAGCTGTTAGATATCACCAAATCGCTGGGACAAGATGCTATGCTCAATTTTTCTCACTCAGGTTCCTGGACCCAACTTCGTGTTGGAAAAACATCTTTTAAACTAGCTGCGCTGCCCGCTGAAGATTTTCCCTGTATGGATAGCCAAACGCCTAAGCAGACTCTCACACTTGAATCAAAGGTACTGGCCCACGCACTTAAGCGCACTCAGTTTTGCATGGCCTCTAACGATGTTCGTTTTTTCTTAAACGGGCTTTTATTTCAAGTCTACGGAGCTTGCTGTACACTTGTAGCCACAGATGGCCACCGAATGGCTTGCCATGAACTCAACATCCCAGCAAGCAACCAAGAGGCACCCGTTGAGTATATCCTGCCTAGAAAGACGGCGCATGAGCTCAGCAAGTACCTACAGGATAATGATGAAATGGTTGAGCTCGCTTTTAACGAGCAAAGATTCTCCTTCAAAGGTAACAACCTGGTGCTGCACTCAAACCTGATCGATGGTAAGTACCCTGCATTCAAAAACCTCATCCCCAAAGAATACCCGCATAAAGCGCTTGTCGATACTCAAGGCTTAAAATCTTCTTTACAAAAGCTCATGCCGCTGGCCAATGAAAAATATCATGGTGCATCATTCAGCTTTACTCACGACATAATTACCATTACCACGCGCAACCTTTACCATGAGGAGGCCAAGGATGAGGTGCCTACAAAGCTTGAAGGCGAGCCCATTTCTGTTGGTTTCAATATCAACTATGTTCTAGATATTTTAAATGTTATTCAAACCCCAACGATTCAAATCTGTATGGTTGACCCCAAAAGAAGTGTGGCCATTGAGGAGATAACAGAATCACCTGAAAGCACCTTTATTGTAATGCCACTAGACCTGTAATAGACCTACCGCCTCATGGTACTGAAGCGTGTAACCATAAATAACTTTAGAAGTTTTGGTGATTTAGACATTAGTTTTGACCCTAAATTTCATACCATTATTGGGAAAAATGGATCAGGAAAAACAAGCATACTTGAAGCCATCCATGCTATTTCCTATGGTAAATCTTTTAGGACACACCTCAATAAGCACTTGATTAAAAACGGATCTCAGGGGTTTTTGACAGCCGCTGAGATAGCTAACCCAGACCAAACTCGCTCAGTTGTAAAATATCATTATAACCCTCACTCAAAAACAGAACTTATCCTTAATGAAAACCGACAACAAAACTGGCATGAGATTGCCCACCAGCTTCCTTGTATTTTTTTAGACACTAATACCCACCGCTTGATGGCAAGCCAGACCAAGTGGCGACGTGACTTTATCAACTTTTGTGCTTATTACTGCTTTAAAGACCATTCTAGTATCTATGGGAAATACCAAAAAATCCTCGCTCAACGAAATACGCTACTCAAGCAAACGCATAGTCTAAGCGAACTCACAACCTGGACTGAGCCGCTTGCCTTTTATGGTGAACAACTTACTAAGATCTGTCAAGATACCACTGAACGTATCAATCATTATATCAAACAAACATCTAGTGAAGCCGCCATTGACAGCCAATCATTTGTGATCACCTACCAAAACGGCTATGGTAAACACGAAAATTTAAATAAGGCACTCCACCAAAACTTAGATCATGACCGGAGCCTTGGCTATACTTACTATGGCCCACACAGAAGTGACTTTTACCTAACCCAATCAAGAGATGAATCAAAAAAAATCCTTTATGAACACCTGTCTCAAGGTCAATTAAAGCGACTGGCTTATTGCCTAAAGCTTGCACAACTTCAAACCATCAGCCAAGACCTTTCCAGCCGCCCACTTCTGCTGCTTGATGACCTAGGTGCTGAATTAGACCAACAGGGCCAACAGACTATATTAGCCCAGTTGGAGACCCTGAATGTACAGGTAATACTGACCGCGCTATCGCCTCCCCATAAAAGTGATGATTTTGCAATTACAACGCTGTGATCGCGACCACTAAAGCCTGGAGCTATGACGGGTGGTCCTGATCTTTTCACTTTCAGAACCGAATGACTGTTATCCGATTTCAAGCCAGTTGGTTGATCGCTTGAGAACAGGCACAGCTTTGCGAGATCATTGGCCCGGGGAATTTTGCAGCTTGACTTCAACTGACTAGCCTGTCTTAAGCTGAGTGACTGGCTCATGACCTCTAATATTACAGATCCCTTGAACCATTTATCCATGCGGCATATCTTGTCATGAGCACTGCTCATTTGATTTTGACCTGATGAGTTTGGTGCTAGTGAGCCAGATTCTGTCACATGAGGACCTTCTCTCTTCTCTTTGCCCATATCAATTTTCGATTCTGGTACGTCTTGATGACAAGCCTTAGGAAACCTTGCCAATACATTCTGAAGCGGCTCCTCGGCATAACGTGTGGTTACAAAACTCCAAGGTAATTTCTTAAGGTTAAACCAAGTATTTTCATGCTGATAAGCATATGTTTGTTGTACTATGGTAGCCAACTCATTTTTACAGAATTTATCTATATTTATACCTAAATTATTAGCTAATTTATTTTTTAGGTCTTTTTCTGACACAACCATTGTTTGATGAGTATCTACCCCAATTCTATCCAACAGGGCGATATCGCTAACCATTTTTGTAGGTAACACCAATACTTTTAAGTTTTTGCAGCCCCCAAAAGCATCGTTGCCAATATTTTTAACGGTTTCTGGGACTTGACACAGTGATAAATCTAGACAGTTTTTGAACGCTTCTGCACCTATACGTGTTACATACTTTGGAATAGCTATTTGTTGTAGATGGGACGTATTAACCCAGCTATGATCACTAAAGCTCAATAATTTATAAGCTTCATGGCTATCCGTGTTAGCAAGCCTGTTAATAGCACTATCCTCCAGGGCATTGAGGTCTGCCCCAGCTATAATCAAGACTTTACAATTTCTGGCCGGGCTATCATAGTTCTCTATTGCTTTCTGTAATGGCGTTTTATTCTTTTTATTTGTAGCATGGACATTGGCCCCCGCTTGAATCAACACCTGGCACATTTCGCTAGTTCCTTCCTCTGCTGCGCAGTGCAGCGGTGTATCGCCACTATCATTTTTTGCTTCGGGATTGGCACCATCCTGAATCAACCTCCGCAAGGTCTCGCCAGCTTGGTTGATAGGATTGTTCTCATGCCCTCTATACTGTGCCGCGGAGTGAAGCAGGGTATCACCCCCAAGCGTTGATCCAGTACTGGCCCCCGCTTGAATCAACGCTTGGTAGATTTCTATATTGCCAAACCGTACTGCGTAGTGAAGCGCATTTTCTTCATTTTCTCCATCATCTACTTCAAGATTGGCCCCAGCTTGAATCAATATCCGGCAAGTTTCATTATTTACTGACTTTAATGCGGCGAGAGGAGGGGCGTCACCGTATAGATTGATTGTATCAAGATTGGCCCCGGCTTGAATCAATGTCTCGCAGGTTTCGCTATGCCCCTCTCGTGCAGCAACAAAAAGCGGAGTATTGAGACGTTGACCTTTAGCCTCAATATTAGCGCCTACTGCAATCAATACCCGGCATGTTTCAGCATGCCCCCCCCCATCGCTGCTGTGTGGAGTGCTGTATTTGCATGCCATCGATCTCCTAGGTACCCAATCCTCTCCCATAATCCGTTAGCAAGACCCTCCACCGCTTCCGAAGGGGGTGCTGTGTTTGCATCCAATCCTTCTCCGTCTGTTCTAGGATTAATTTCGACCCCTTCTTCAATTAAGGCCAAACATATTTCAGTGGCTCCCATCCTAGCTGCAAGGTGTAGAAAGTAGAAACCAGGATCCATAAAGGGTGGGTTATAATTATTGTTGTGTATGATATCCAAGTGAACATTCCTTTCTGTTAACTTTAACATAAAAAAAAAGCAAACACTTATAGAAATTTCATAAGCAAAAATGCTCAGTTTTTGATCCTAGCTCCTGAGCCATGAATGACTATCCCTCCTCAATCTTGAATACCTTGCGTCTACCTGCAGAGTGATGCTTACAAACAATCATGATGCTTTTTATGCTCGATCTGTTAGGTATCATGATAGGGAAATAGATGGCAGCCGATTTTGAAGCATCATATCCGAAATAATTCGGTCTTTTTCACGATATAATCCAAGAAGCCGAGCAATTATCCCTTGAGGCAAATTCATAAACTGTATAACAACCCAGCATAATATACACTATAAATATCCAGTAAAATTTCTTTTACAGTGAGGTAACCCAACAGAGGTCCGTTTGTAGCATGTGATTTACTTTTTTCTATTTTGACTCAATCATAACATTTTCATTGAACAACCACTTTTCTTGAGTTGTATCAGAAATATATTGAAATTGATAAATATTAGTATAATAATACATATTATCGTTTTAGGTTTTATAGGTTTTTATGCACAATACTTTTAAGGTGCTAATTTTTTTGATTTTAATTTCCATTATAGAAGCAACCGCCGGAGAGCACAATGTAGAAAATATAGAGGGCAAGTGGTGTGGTGATAGCTTGGCAATAAATACTGAGCGTAATCGGATTGGAAAGATATGCCTTGAGTTTAAAATCGACAAGAAAACTGAAAATCGGGCGGTTGGGCGTGTTGTTGGATACGTTGAAATAACCTACGATCAATCCTTTGGTTTAAAGAGGCATCCACTTGAAAAATCAAACCAGAAAAAGCAGGTTTATGAGACAGTCTCACCCGCACTTTTTTCAGTGGTTAAGCTTGATAATGGATCATTACCCGTTAGTATAGTTAGCCTGTCGCGGGAAAACAGAACAGCTCAGTTTTTTCTTGACACTGACTCTAAAATAAAAGGAGTGGTAAGCTTTCCACCTATGAATAAAAATCTAAATATTGCTTATTCATCAACTTATATGGGATCGAAGGTTACCGATACTGTGAGTAAAGATTTTGATATTAAATATCAAAGTTTAGTGTTGCAACTGAAAGCCGTTGGCTCACCTGTTTAACTTCTCGAAAGTGACTCTTTCATCGAGAAGAAGCTAACGTATAGCAAAAGAAATTGTCTATTTAAGCAGCCTTATTACCCACAATTTTTTACTGTTACATTAAGTACTAGCAGCTGCAATATGCTTATGAATTTTTTAGAAATATTTTCAATTAAATATAGAAACAAGCACCGGACAGTTCTTTGTCACATGGTTGATAAAATTATACCATACAAACTCCAACATGCTTCAAATTTGACTAACTCATGCAATTTCAATTAAATGACCTCTTTTCTTGAGTTGTGTCAAAAATATATTGAAAATAATAAACATAATTATTATTATAACATATATAATGGTCATACTTTTTCTTAGTTTTTCATGCACAACACCTTTAAAGCTCTAATTTTTATATTTTTTATTGTAATTTTAGAAACACATGCTGGTGAGCAAAATATAGAAGATGTAGAAGGCAAGTGGTGCGGCAATAGCCTGGCAATAAATACTGAGCGTAACCGGACTGGAAAGAGATGCCTTGAGTTTAAAATCGATAAGAAAATTGAAAACCAGGCCGTTGGGCGTGTTATTTCATACGTTGAAATAGCACAAGATCAATCCTTTGGTGTAAAGAGGCATCCACTTGAAAAATCAAATCTGCAAAAGCAGATTTATGAGACAGTCTCACCCGCACTTTTTTCAGTGGTTAAGCTTGATAATGGATCACTGGTATTTAGTATTCTTAGCCTATCTCGAAAAAACGGCCCTTCTCAAGTTTTTCTTGACACTGACTCTAAAATAAAAGGAGTGGTTAGCTTTCCACCTGTGAATAACAATCTAAATATTGCTTATTCCTCAGTTTACATGGGCTCGAAGGTTATCGGTACTGTGAATAAAGATTTTGATACTAATTATCAAAGCTTAGTTTTTCAATTGAAAGCCGTTGGCTCAACTCGTTAATTTTTCGAAAGCGACTCTTTCATCTCTCGTCTATTTAGGCAGCCGTATTTCTCGCCATTTTTCTACTGCTACATTCAGTACTAGTAGAGGTAATATGATTGTGAATTTTTATAAATATTTTCTATTAACCATAGGCATAAGCACCGGATAGTTCTTTGTTATATGATTGCTAATTTTATACAAATAAAATTCCAATATGCTTCAAATTCGATAGTTACCCCAAGATATACCCAATTTCACCCATATTTTTAATTTGTCAGCAGTTTTGTCTCATTGGGTGGTGTTTTTGTAAACCTGCACTATTGCATTTTGTAATTCGGATTGATGGCATCATCCTCGCTGTAATAGCTAGGTTTTAACTCAAAGATGACCGTAACATCCACAAATGCTTATCGTAAAAACGCAACCCCGTGCCCCCCAAGTCGGCAGTGGCAAAATCCTGCTCTTCCTCTGCTATCACACACAAATCATTCATGGCATCTATGGTTTTCTCATAGCCTGTGATCAAGGATTTTAAATACTCAGACCGGGTTTGAAGACCATGATCCTCTATAGTAATATTACTCAGTTTCTCATAAACTGAAAGCCCAACAGGTACATGGTACATTTTGGTTCGCATGTGCTCGGCCAATAAATCAATTTGCTCAACCAACTCTCCCACGTGCCCATCAGTCAACTTGTGCAAGGCATAAAAATCCTCGCCGGTGTAATTCCAATGCAAGTGTTGATTCAACAACAGTAACTGATAGGTATTTGCAAGTACTAAGCTTAGCTGATTTAATAAAACATTGTTTTCATGTGACACGATACTTCCCGCTTTTTAGATCATAACTATTAATAGCACACAGACCCAATACTTGCTGTTACTTTTTTTTTTGTATCATTTGTGATAAAATATAATTGTTAAAATTGCGGTGTAACTGTACCCTAAACAGACTTACCTGAGGAAAAAAAGTGACCACACAAACCTACGACTCTTCCAATATTAAAGTTCTCAAAGGCCTTGAGGCAGTCAGAAAGCGACCAGGTATGTACATAGGAGATGTTGGTGATGGCTCGGGCCTCCACCATATGATTTGGGAGGTTGTCGATAATGCGATTGACGAGCATCTTGCCGGCCATTGTAGCAAAATTGATGTCATCCTGCACACTGATAACACTATCACGGTATCCGATGACGGACGCGGTATTCCTGTTGATATTCACGCTGAAGAGCAGCGCTCTGCTGCTGAGGTAATTATGACCGTCCTGCATGCAGGTGGAAAGTTTGATGATGACACCTACAAGGTCTCTGGTGGACTTCACGGAGTTGGTGTTTCTGTGGTCAATGCACTGTCGGCGAACTTGCTTCTAACCATATCCAAAAATGGAAAAAAATACCATCAATCTTACACCCTCGGCTCGCCTGATTTTCCGCTCAAAGAGATAGGTACAACAGAAAAAACAGGTACAACCATATGTTTTAAACCTTGTCGTGACATTTTTACGGTCACCCAGTTTGATCGGGAATCTATTATTTCTAGGCTGCGAGAGCTTGCTTTTCTAAATGCTGGCCTGACCATTCGCTTCACAGATGAGCAGCAAGATGACCACGTCAACTTTCACTACGCTGGTGGTATCCTGGAGTTTATCAACCATCTCAATCACTCAAAAACCCCTGTCATCAAGCCCTTTGCATTCTCCGAGAGCAAACAAAACATCCACGTTGACTGCGGTCTTCAGTGGCACGATGGCTATAGTGAAAACGTAATTTGCTTTACTAACAACATCAAACAAAAAGATGGGGGCTCCCACCTCTCTGGTTTCAGAACAGCGCTAACCAGGTCAATCAACCGTTATATAGAGGAACATGAAAAAAAAGCAAAACTGCCCAGTAGTATCTCTGGAGAGGATATCAGAGAGGGGCTCACCGCCGTTGTCTCCATTAAAATGTTTGAACCCAAGTTTTCTTCTCAGACCAAAGATAAATTGGTGTCGTCAGAGGTAAAATCTGTAGTTGAGGCCTTGCTAACAGAGCAACTTACTGATTTTTTAATTGAAAACCCATCACATAGCAAACAGATTGTCAGCAAAATCATCGATGCAAGCAGGGCCAGAGAAGCTGCCAAAAAAGCCCGTGAAATGACGCGCCGTAAAAACAGCTTAGAGCTCTCCAACTTGCCGGGTAAACTTACTGATTGCCAGGAGCAGGATCCATCAAAATCCGAGGTCTTCATTGTAGAAGGGGATTCAGCCGGAGGGATAGCTAAACAAGGTCGGGATAGAAAGACACAGGCTGTGCTTCCACTGCGCGGAAAGATTTTAAACGTAGAAAAGGCCCGCTTCGATAAGATGCTTGCCAATGCAGAGATATCCACCATGATTCGTGCATTTGGTTGCGGCATTGGGGAAAAAGGTTATGATTTTAGTAAGCTTCGCTACCACAGAATCATCATCATGACTGACGCTGACGTTGATGGCGCCCACATCCGTACACTTTTACTAACGTTCCTATACAGACAAATGCCTGAAATCATTGAAAATGGACATGTTTATATCGCCCAACCGCCCTTGTTCAAAGTAACTTATCGTAAACAGAGCCAATACCTGAAAGACGAGCAATCATTAAGCAACTACTTGGTTTTTGGCAGTATTGGTGATGTAAGTCTCGTGGTCGACGGTGACCAGTCTATACCCGCACTAACACTTGAGTCCATGTGTAAGCGTTATTTAGACAACACAAGCGTCATCAACAGGTTACAGTCTTCATCATCAGAGGGCTTCGTCTCTGCTTTGTTCAGAGCAAACCCAATCGCACCTGAAGAATCAGACGATGTAGACAGCTTAAATCAGTGGTGCCAGAGTATTAACAAATACCTTCCAGATCAAGAAACCTTATCTGTTACTACACACCACACAGAACACGGCATTCGCCATACCTTAGACTTAATGGTCAAAAGCGCTTATAGTAATAAAGCTCCGATTAAAAGACAAATTAACTTCCTTAAAGATGAGGCTTACAAGGATCTCCACAGCGTGTTGGCAAGCTACCATAGCCTTTTCAACGATCAAGTTTTTCTTAAACTCACGCAAGAAGATGACACGCCCCTGCCTGTCGCCTCACTACATGAGCTTGTTAACTCACTAAAGCTTCATATGGCAAAAAAAATCAAGCTTCAGCGTTACAAAGGACTGGGTGAAATGAACGCTGATCAACTCTGGGAAACAACCATGGATCCAGATAATCGCATTTTATTTAAGGTCAATATAAAAGATGCACAGCAATCGGATCATTTGTTTTCAGTATTGATGGGAGACAAAGTTGAGCCTAGAAAAGATTTTATAGTAGGACATTATCACTTGGCAGAAAATATTGATACCTAACCCCTAGATACGTACAACCTCACGCATAAACAGGACGCCTCAATGGAGCCCAAACTTTTAGTCACTTTATCGCCTGCAAAAAAAATGCATGAGCCAGGCTTAGAAGTCTTTAATCGGCAGCAGCTCACTCAACCAGCATTTGCTAAAGAGTCTCAGGAACTTGCATCATTGATGCAAACGCTCACTCTGGATGGGTTTATGGCAACCATGGGCGTAAGTCAAAAAATCGCAACCATGAATATGGCGCGCTATCAAAACTTTGGGCAACAAGCACCTAAACATGCGGCCATTGAGCTTTTTGCAGGTGACGTCTACAGGTCGCTATCTGCAGGAACGCTCAAACATCCCTCTTTGAACCGTTTAGCAGACCAGGTCTTTATTATATCTGGGCTATATGGCCTTTTACGAACCACCGACATGATACACCCCTATCGACTGGAAATGGGATCTAAACTCAAGCAACACTGGTCCTTTGACTTGTACCAGTTTTGGTCTGATCGCCTTACACACTACCTAAATCGGCAAATTGAACAACATCACTTCACTGAGCACATCAACCTCGCCTCCTCTGAATACGCCAAAGCCTATAAAACCGATGCACTGTCCATCCCAAGCATCAACGTAGACTTCAAAAAACCTGACTCATCAGGCCAATTTAAAACGATTGGTATTGTTGCTAAACGTGCCAGAGGTGACATGGCAAGGTTTATTGTTGAGGAGGCTATTACAAACTCAAACGCACTTAAATCCTATCGAGGACTTGGCTTTAGTTTTAATTACAACCTATCAAATAAAAACCTTTTGGTTTTTACTTGCCCCTAGCAGCTCATCAACCTCAATTAAGTGGCTTAATTGTGATTGACAGCTGCTTATGTACTTTTTACAATAGTTTTTGAAAGACCTTTATTTGAATAAAACTAGCCGAACGACTGGTTTCACGTGGAACAATCGATTCCGGCTTCAGAGCGCTAAAGCCCCGTCCCTACCTATGAATACCAAGTCCTATCTATGACCAATATATCCCTCCAGAGTCAAGAATGGCTTGTGACCGTCGTTATTCAGGGCGTAAAGCTACCTCTTAGCTATAAGCACTTTGCTGAAGCCCCTCTCACGCATGGCGCAAAAGTGCTTGTTGATTATCGAAATCGAGAAAAAATTGGTTTTGTCATTCATGTTAAGCCTTATCTCGAACACCAGCAAACTTATACTGTTAAACCCACCATCAAAACGATTTCAAAGTCGGGTCCTCACACTCCATCATGTTTTACTTTACACCGTAAAATTATGCATACGTATTGTGCATCGGATGCTGAAACATGGCACCTGATGCTCCCCTCTATGTTTTGGCAAGACTTTTACCCCTATCAATGCACCTATTATTATGTTACCATTTCGGAAGATATACATTTATATGGGAAGCAACTTAGACCAATAGCACGAAAGCTGATTGGTCTTGATCGGGCATCCCAAGATCAACTTCTAGAACTAAAAATAACACTTAAACAACAGCAAAAACTCCAAGAACAGGGCATACTCACACAGGCCCCGTCCCCGAGCCTTAACAATCTAGTACGGGATTTAGTAAAAAACATCGTTCTCAGCAAGTCCCAGCAAGATGTGTTTGATCACGTTATATCCAATTTTAACCAAAATAAGACACAATACATACATGGTGTTACCGGATCGGGAAAAACCTTTTTATATCTTGCTCTTGCAAGGCATATTATCCAAAAAGGCAAACAGGTCATGATACTTGTGCCAGAAATAAGCATAACCCCTCAACTAATGCATCAGGTTGAGCAATACTTCCCTCCTGAAGCAACCACCTGTCTTCATAGCGGCCTTAGCGATAAACAACGTTATTATGCATGGCTACGTTGCTGCAAAAGCGAAATTTCGCTGCTCATCGGCACACGCTCCTGTTTATTCACCCCAATGCCAAACCTTGGGCTTATCATCATTGATGAAGAACACGACAGCTCCTATAAACAACAAAGTGGCATTCGCTATCATGCTCGAACTGTTGCGTTTCTTAGATGTCGGATTAACTCAACACCGCTGATCATGGGTTCAGCCACACCCAGCCTTGCATCATACCACCACATTATGTTGCAAAGAATTATATACCACCCTTTGACGAGCCGGTATGGTAACGCACCGCTTCCTAAAATCGTCCTCGAAAATACGACCCAGCAAAGAACTGAGGCGGGTATAGCGCAGAACGTCTGGGTACAGATCCAACAACATCTTAATGCCGATCAAAAAGTACTTGTTTTTATTAACAGAAGAGGCTACTCACCTATTGTTTGGTGCACATCCTGTGATAAAGCCCAACTATGCAAACACTGTGACAAGCCCTATACCTATCATCAAAAAGACCATATATGCATATGCCACCGTTGTTTTGTAAAACAAAAAGTTCCGGAGCGCTGTGCTTATTGTAACCGTGAAAGCACCATTCCTTTAGGACATGGTACAGAAAAAATCACATCACTCATACAAAAAAAAATCCCCACATCTTCTGTTATACGCGTTGACAAAGACACCTGCGGCACTTTTAATCAGCTCTCAGAAACCTTAGAAACTATCCATAAGCACACCGCCGCCGTCATTGTGAGCACACAACTCATGATTAAAAGCCATCATATAAAAGGACTCTCACTCGTTGTTTTTATAGATGCGGATAAGGCACTTCATAGCCGTGACTTTAAAGCAAAAGAGCACTTATTACAGGAAGCCTACCAACTTGCAGGCAGGGCGGGTAGAGAGGGCGACCATCCTGCTGAAATGATCATACAAACCACGCTGCCACACCATACTATCTGGCCCATCATTATAAACCAAGACTACCTAGGGGCTGCAAAAACATTGTTGTGTGATCGCGAACAAGCTCAACTACCACCGTTTTCACATCAAGCTGTTTTTAACTTCCAGCACAAAAATGACACCACTGCTCTGAATTTTGTCAATAATTTATATCAAAACCTCCCCAGAAACGTCTCCACAGACTGCCTCCCCCCATTTAAGAGCTTTACAGGAAAGCTGAGTGGTTATTATCGATATAGCCTACTCGTTCAAACAACTGACAGATATCACCTTATCCAACAACTTAGAACCATTCTATCCTATATGACCAAGTTAACGAGGGGCATACGTTGGCACCTTGACTTAGACCCCCTTGAGCTTTAAGTTTTGATTTGACCTTCCCAAACAAAACTTTTATGATGCAACTATGTTTGCCTTGATTAACCTTATCCCGTGTGCGTACAGTACCAAATCTTATATTGCTAACAATAAGCTTAAAGAGATTATAAACTTCATTGTTCTAAGGTCTCAGCAAGAAGACGCTTTGAATGCTCCCATTAGCCATAGTGCATGCATTAAGGATATTCTGAGCAAGTTTTGCATCCCCCTCAATGGCATTCCGCTGAGTCATATTTATCATTACGAGAATCATGATGATGGTACCATCTGGTGCTCTTATACATGCCTTACAGCATTTGAGTCCAATGTTTCCAATGCGAATGTTGTATTTCTTTGCGCACAGTCTCAGACTCTAAAAACCATATACTTTGAAGAACAAGCAAATTTAATTGAAGACATTATACAGCAAAAACTGTTAAACACTCGAACTCTTGTGACAAAAAACATCTACCAACAAGTGGACGAGTTACGATCATCAGTAAAAAACTATCGTGAACAACAAGCACCTAATACACCATTAAATCAACACTCATTGAAAAAGCTATCGAATATAATCCCTCTTTCTAACGTCACCTGCCGCATAAGAAAGTGTGACCTGTCCATTGTTGACCTTGTCATAACCAGCCCATTTTACACCCATAGGACGAACTTTGTAACACCACCATGGAGTCGAATTGTTCCTAGCATACTACATATGAGTAATGCAGACTCCCTGTACCAGCACTTGGGCTATAGTAAGCAGCACAAAAAAAGCATCAGTAAACAGGTTACTATACTTCTTTATACACCTCACCATGAGAAAAGATCTAAACCGGTCTCGAATTTTTGGCAATCGGTTTCATTGCGCTCAAACCATTTCATTTGGAATCACGAGGCGGTCAGAAATGAGCTAGCACTTGGTTTGCTCATCATGATTAGCACTGTTAGCTTTTTTAGTGCGGGATTTCCTTATCTGGTTAATGAGGAGCAAATGGCTTTACGCATTATGGCGCAAAGCCTTCTTGTGGCTGCATCTATGCTTGTTCCGTACCTGGGAAACCAATGGAAATCATGGATAGAAAAAAAACAAGCCTTCTTCCCTGAGCTTGGCCCCGAACACCAGGCCTACGTTAAACGCTCAAAAAGTCAAAGTGTTTGGTCAGGTTGGTCCATACCTACCTCTTCGAAAAATGACGTTACCAAAGTACCTCATGATACCGCCAATGGCACCTCAAGCAGGGAAGGCTCTGAAAAATCAAGCAATTCACCTGAATCTCTTAGGTCTTTTTCTTTTTTTTCTGGTTCCCAACGTCACCCCAATGCTGCAACGAATGCCTCAAAAGAGTGTACTATTTTGTTTGACCCTGAGCTTGGACAATATGAGCTTCAGGTCTATTAGCATGCTTTTCTAACCATACTCTTTACGTGTGTAGCGTCACTTATGATTAAACCTTTCTTTAAGTATTTTTTATTTTATTATTAATACGTCTTCATGGAGCGCTTATGCTTTGGTTAGCTTAATCACACTCAAGCACTCAACTACGGCTAGACTAATCAGACTTCATGGTTTCAAAGAATTCAGAGTTTTTGGCTGTTTTTTTGAGCCTATTGATTAAAAACTCCATTGCGGCAACTTCATCCATGGTTTGAAGATACTTTCTTAAAATCCAATGTTTATTAATCTCGTCCTTTGGTACAATAAGATCATCTCGACGGGTGCTTGAGGCGTCTACTTGTATGGCTGGATAGATTCTTTTTTGTGCTAACTGACGACTTAATTGAATTTCGTTATTGCCGGTTCCTTTAAACTCTTCGTAAATAAACTCGTCCATCTTGGATCCAGTGTCAATAAGTGCAGTTGCAATGATAGTAAGGCTTCCTCCTTCCATTATATTTCTCGCTGCGCCGTATAGTCTCTTGGGTCTTTGCAGTGCCTGTGAATCTACACCACCAGTCAAAACTTTACCGGAAGAGGGCGTGATGGTGTTATAAGCACGGGCTAGCCTGGTTATTGAGTCCATCAAAATAACAACATCTTGCTTATTCTCAACAAGTCTTTTTGCCTTTGATATTACCATCTCAGCGACTTGAACATGACGAGCGTGTGACTCATCGAAGGTGCTGGATATCACTTCGCCTCTTACCATGCGTTTCATCTCTGTAACTTCCTCTGGCCGCTCATCTATCATTAAGACAATTAACTTACATTCTGGATGATTGGAGGTAATAGCATGAGCAATGGTCTGGAGCATCATGGTTTTTCCTGTCTTAGGGGGCGCTACAATAAGTGAACGTTGCCCTTTACCAATGGGCGCTACCATATCGATGATTCTAGAGGTGATATCTTGGGTCGTTTTGTTACCTATTTCGAGACGAAGCCACTCGTTAGGAAACTCTGCAGTTAAGTCTCTAAACAGCTGTTTGGGCCTGGACAAAGGTTTGTTTCCATTAATGAGCTTTGGCTCAACAAGGGCAAGGTAACGCTCCCCTTTGTCTGGCAACCTCACGACTCCTTCGATAGTATCGCCTGTTCTTAGGCGATATTTTCTTATCTGGTTTGGCGAAACATAAACGTCGTCAGGCCCAGCCATATAGGAAGTGATAGGAGACCTCATGAACCCATAACTATTATCTTGCATGGTTTCAAGCACGCCTTCGCAGACCAGAGGTTTTCCCTCTTTTGCAGACATCTTGAGTATTTGCTGAATGATTTCTTGCTTGTTTCCTGTTGATTCAAGCCCCATATCTAGGCTTGCTTTTTTTAGCTCCTCAAAGCCTACGCTTCTAAGCTCATTAATTAAAATAGACATTTCTTTCCTTGATCAAAAAAATTAGCCGATGGCTTCCGACACAAATCGTTCTATACGATCTTTTTCGACGTTGCCAACAATGACCCCTGACTGCTCACCGTTGACCAACATTAAGAGCGTTGGGATTCCCCTTACGTTGTATCGACTGGCAAGTGTAGGGACTTCATCAACATTAACCTTACAAAGCACTAACTGCTTATGCTCTGTCTGTGACACGTATTCTTTAAGTACAGGATCCAAATGCTTACAAGGTCCACACCAGGGCGCCCAAAAGTCCACTAAAACCTGTGGGTTACTTTGGACAAGATTGTCAAAATCTGCCTCACTGGAGACGTTGTGTATACGAGTCATGATTAGTTTCCCTCTTTCTAACAGGGTGAATACGATTTATATTCTTTATATTAGCACATAAGCATCGTTCGCACAACCTGCTCGTCTATTAAAACAGCTGATTCTTAAACTTCCACACGATCTACCTGTTCGCAAGCCATGGCAATTCGATCAACGACAGCTTCTAAATCATCTTTTGTGGTGCACTTTAACGTAATCCACCCTCCGTTTTGATCCACTTTGCCTTTAATTGCCACACGACCGCCTGCTAAGTTGCTGAGTTTAACTCGAAGGCGATCAAAGCCTTCTGATTTTGAAGCAAGCGATTTTCCCTCAAAGGGGCTCAGTATCTCATTTTGAACAACTGATTTTTTAATCATGACCTCAACTTCTCGAACAGACAACCCTTGTTCAATTATTTTTTCCGCTAAAGACTCTCTCATGCTCTCCGGAGCAGATAGCAAGCAACGCGCATGTCCCATATCTAAAAGACCCTTGACCATCAGCTCTTTTATGGGCCTTGATAACTGTATTAAGCGTATAAGATTAGTAACAGTCGCTCTTGACTTTCCGATAAGCTTACCCACCTCTGCATGAGTCATCCCATAGCGAACAGCCAATGACTGTAACGACTCCGCGAGCTCAATGACGTTTAGAGCCTCTCTCTGGATATTTTCAATAAGCGCTAAAACCAAGCAAGCCTGGTCTGATATGTTGTTGATAACAGCAGGTATTTTTCCAAGCCCCGCGATCTGACAGGCACGCAAGCGGCGCTCACCGGCGATCAACTCATAGAAACCACTACTTGCCTCACGGACAGCAACTGGTTGTAACACCCCTTGGGCCTTAATAGAAGAGGCTAGCTTTTCAAGCTCTTCTGCTGAAAAAAACTTTCGAGGCTGGAACGGATTAGGCCTGACCTTTTCAATATCCAGCATAAATGCTTCAATTTGATTGTGATGGTCACTTCCTTTAACAAAGCTAGTGCTACTGAGTAGGTCTGCTATGCCAAGGTCGTCGAGTGAAACTCCAAGCGCTTTTCTTTCTTCAGCCATTTAGCACGTCCTCCAATACACCTTCCGTGACTTGGCTACGCTGAGCGAGCTCCGCGGCCAAAGCAAAATAAGAAGCAGCGCCCTGCGATCGCCGATCATAACCGGTGATGGGAACCCCATGGCTAGGCGCTTCGGCCAACCGAACGTTTCTTGGAATGATTGAGCTGAATAGTTTGGCCTTGAAATTCTTATTTAATTGATGAGAGACCTGCCTGGATAGCAAATTTCGCCCATCATACATCGTTCTAACTACACCACAGATTGCCACATTCACACCCAGTGATTGATTAAGAACACCTATGGTTTTTAAAAGCTTAGACACCCCCTCTAGCGCAAGATACTCGCACTGCAATGGCACCAAGACAGAGTTGGAAGCAACCAAAGCATTGAGTGTTAATATGTTGAGGGAAGGCGGGCAATCGATTAAAATATAATCATAACGAGACTGTTCTTCACGCAGGGCATTAGCTAGGCGCCACTCTCGTTTATGCTCGGACATTAAAGCCACTTCTGCGCCCGTTAGCTGATGTGTACTGGGCAGCACATCAAAACCATGCTCGGTGGTGAGCACACAGTCCCGTACTTTTTTAGACCCCATTAACACATTTGCAATGGACCCGATCACTGAATTGAGGGGCACACCTGCAGAAACCGTGGCATTACTCTGGGGGTCGCAGTCAATAAGCAACACACTATAGCCCATCAGCGACAAGGCTGCAGACAAGCTTACCGCGGTGGTTGTTTTTCCAACCCCACCTTTTTGATTTGAAATGGATATTGTGACCATAATAGCCCGATTGATCGTTCGTCAATATTTATATCCTAGCTAAAATCAAAACGAAGGTCTAGCGCTTTGTGTAAAAACATTAAGATTACCACGACTTACGAACCGATCTTGTTCTACACCCACGCACAAATCCGGAGGCCATCAAACCACCCGTGTGGTTTTTGATAGCTTTGATGATTGAAATCAACCGCTTCCTTTTTTAAGCCCCCCCCATTAAAAACACATAAAGATATCTTTACGTCATCAAAAGATTGTTATGTTAGTTTGATTTTTCAAGACAAGACTGACCATTAGCAATACAAAAGGATAAGCGCCTTGTTGACAATGGTTTAATTAATATTTAATCTTTATCAAACGCAGTCACAGCCACGGTGCCACCAAACTGTTTCCACGGTGGTGACCTGCGCACCCACCACTACTAAGGAGTATAGCGCTGTCATGCCTAATTTTAAAACAACCCAAAGCATCCTTGCACTCACCACAAGTCTGTTGGCAATGAGCCTAGAGGCTAACTATGCAACAAACGCCACGGCTAGAGATACAACCAACCCAAGGGCCTTTACAAAGCGTCTGCAAGCCGCCCCCACCCCCTCCACACACAACTATGAACAGACAACAGGTCACCGTCATACTCTCGATGGGAAGCCACGCCGGCTACTATCAGGCTCAGTAGCCTACGGTAGCCAGTACTGGTCATATGCCAAGGTAGACTGGATGGAGCCCATCTGGCAAAGCCGGGGCAAGCAGCTGTACACCTCGTTAGATTACATGAACCATCTACACAAAAGTAATAGCCATAGTCATGAAATAGGCTCAGGCTTAGTGTTGTGGCAGCCATTAGCATCAGGTACGGAGATAGGCATGGGCGCTTATTGGTTGAATTATAATTCCTGGCACAATCTTAGGCATCATGGGCTTAGGCTGGGCGCCAAAGTTATTTGGCAAGATTGGCAGGTGACGGGTAATGGTTTTCTAAGGATTAGTAAAGCCAAACAAGGCAAGCCAGCTCAAATAAAACACTCGTATTTTGGGACAGGTGTTTTCGGTTCAGAAGTCCTGGTAAACGGGTTAGATCTCATCCTAGAAAGGACCTTTAGCCCGCTAGAGGTTCAGATGCTTGCCTACCACTACCCTCAGGATGCCAACCAAAACCCACAACTACTGACTACGGGGGCCGGTGTGCAGATTAGAGCCCATCCAGACACATTAACAAAAAACGTGGTCCTCGTGCTGGAAGCCAAA
This sequence comes from Pseudomonadota bacterium, assembly GCA_036148435.1. Lineage (GTDB taxonomy): Bacteria > Pseudomonadota > Gammaproteobacteria > Comchoanobacterales > Comchoanobacteraceae > JAYYHL01. The sequence goes on from JAYYHL010000007.1 coordinate 87,380, forward strand.
CATGACCAAGCTAAACGCTGGCTGTATATGATCGGCCTTCGTACAAGACACGCTACCCACCACCATATTGGTAAGACCGATACAGACGCTAATAATCTTAAAAAACCGATGGCGAGGCGGGTGGAGGAGCCAGCAGTACGGCCGGATAAGCGAGCAGGGGAGCATCGGGGTAAATAGAGCGAAGGCCTGCGGCATTAACGATAGCGTTTGCAATTCTGCCTGTAGAGGTCAATCAGATTGACCCAGCTCAGCCCGCGCCTGCATACGGCGCAAACGTGGTCTAGCCGGATTCTAAGCAAGACTTTTACCATACACAAGCCCCCAAAGACCCAGCGTCTTATCCAGGCAGACGGTTTCACTTGGCTGTACTTTACTGCTTGACTGCTGCTGGCTTTCTTGGGTTTGCACGCTCAACAACAGCGTGCCGTGCTGCCGCCAGGCCTGTGTCCATTGTAACTGCGTGTCCAGTGGGGCACTCCCTCTTGAAACAATCACCCCTACATCCCCACGAGGCTCAAGATCCAAAAAATTAACCTGTGAAACGTTTAAGTTCTTCAGGCCTAGCTCTGCGGCTGCAACCTTTATAAACGCAGCTTTTTTTCCAACTTTTTCCACACAGGTAACGGTTTGGTCGTCTTGAGCCAGCGCCGCTAGCACCACCCCGGGAATGCCGCCGCCTGAGCCTAAATCCATGATGGTGCTAAACCTTGAGACGACCTCAAACATTCGAATCGAAGGCACCACTAAAGACCTAACCACCTCTTGTTCTTTCTTAATGGCCGTGAGGTTATAGACCCGATTCCAAGAACACATCAGTTGTACGTATTTTAAAATGTTATCCACCGCTGATGGCGGTGTGGCAACATTTAACTGATCCAACGTGTTTTGTACCATACCTCTAACTGAATCAGACATCACCGCACCCTCTAAACATCAAAACACCAAACCGAATACGCCCATGCACGGCCACACGGCAAGTGATAAACTTATCATCTAAAGGCCACGTATCAGACTTATCTTGCTCACAATACACCAAGCAACCTTTCTTTAAAGAAAAAGCACTCGACAACCACTCAAGCCCCTCTGTAACTGAGCAAAGCTGATAAGGTGGGTCCCAGAAAACAATATCTGGCGCCAGTGTTGTCAATAGGCTGTTTGGTAACGCATCCGGAAACCGCCATTGAATAGCCTGCCAGCTTGGTTCCTTAAACTGTAGGGCCAGTTGGCTCAAGTGATCTACCACATCTGCTTGGGCTTCAAGCGAATAAACAGTAGAGGCCCCTCGCGATAAAGCCTCCAACGAGAGAATACCTGAGCCGCTAAAACAATCAACCACTAGGGGGTCGTCTACCGGGGTCAGATGGTTTAGCCAAGCAAACACGCGCTCCCGAATAAGTGACTTGACTGGCCTTATGCCGCTTGAGGGGACACTTGGCACAGACCGACCTCTGTGCCTGCCAGATAACACCCTGATTTTGCCTTTTTCTTTTGAGTCTGCCATGGAAAAGACCGCGCGAATAAACCTTGCGCCCTTCGTTTTGTTTGTGTAAAATCAACCTTATCGCTTGATTTTTTATTATATCATGATTTTTAACCCGTTTAAATGGGGGCGAGCCGCCGAAGCAACAGACGACAGCCTTCCTGCCTCTAAACTTGAAGCACAACAAAAACACAGGAGTAGCTGGTCAGGCTGGCTAGCCTCTTTTTGGCAATATAACACGGTTTCGCCAGAAAGCCTGTCAGTCTTACGAAAAGCGCTTATTAAGGCAGATGTCGGCCTGGTCACTGCCAACCGCATCCTTGACTTGTTGCAATCAAGGCATCGCCAAAACCAAGACGTCAAAGAATTGCTAAGACAGATTTTAAAAGAGGTGTTAGCGCCTTCTGATAGCCCTCTGGTCATAAACTCAGCACCAGAGGTTATCATGCTAGTGGGTGTAAACGGTGCCGGCAAAACCACGGCTGCCGCCAAATTAACCCACTACTTTAAGTCCCAGCACAAAAAAGTCATGTTGGCGGCTGGTGACACTTTCCGAGCAGGTGCCATTGATCAGCTCAAAGTTTGGGGGGATCGACTGTCAACCCCTGTTATAGCCCAGAAACCAGGATCAGATAGTGCTTCAGTTATATTTGATGCCTATCAGGCAGCTCAATCACAGCAGGTAGACATTCTCATTACCGACACTGCTGGCCGCCTACAAAACAAAACCAACCTGATGCAGGAGCTTGAAAAAGTCCAGAGGGTTCTCAAAAAGAAAAACCCCCTGTGCCCACAACAAACCTGGTTAGTGCTTGATGCAACCGTGGGTCAAAATGGTCTTGAACAAGCTAAAGTGTTTCATCAAACCCTTCCGCTAACAGGGGTGGTCTTAAACAAAATAGACGGTACGGCCAAGGGGGGGATCGTGTTTTCAATTTCTGATCAACTGAACCTTCCTGTTCGTTTTTTAGGCACCGGTGAGCGAACCGAAGACCTCCTCCCCTTTGATAGCACGGCATTTGTAGGCACGATTATGGCTGCCGATTAACACCCAAGCGGGCCCAAGTCCGCAGCGGCCATCTGTCACAAACCGCGTTCTTCTTTTAGGCTTGTCCTCAAATGCTTTCTTCTTGTAAACCCATCAACACAGTGCCGGTCTAGTGAATAAACAAGCCCGCTTACCAGGTGACACATATGCAGGTAGTCTGACCAACTCATAATGCCCGCATGACAATGTATGTATCGGGCCGGTACCCCTATGACAACCACAGGTACTCCCTTGCCGTATTGTTGATAGCCTCTTGCATTGGTGCCGCCACTTTCTCTTACTGCAAGTTGCACCGGTATGTTTAGATGATCGGCAACTTTTTTAATATGCGCACAGAGTTCTTGGTTCATGATACAGGTTGGGTCATATAGCCTTAGCTGTGGCCCACACCCCAAACGCCCTTGACAACAATCTTGTTCCAGCACATCATCTGCGGGTGGGGCTTCCAAAACTACAACCACATCAGGCTTTGCAAGATGCGCCATGGCGGCAGCGCCTCTGATGCCTACCTCTTCTTGAACACTTCCCCCTGCGATCAACGTGTTTGGTAGTGTTGCGTTTTCTAAATGCCTCATCACCTCAATCATCACCCCGACACCCGCTCTGTTATCTAATGCCTTGGCGCACACTCGATCTTGATGCGCCATGTTTGAAAATTTTGTGGCAGGAACAGCCACGTTACCAATGGTAATCCCTAGGCCTTTGACCTCACTTTCACTAGTTGCTCCCACATCAATACGCAGCTCGGCAAAAGCAGGGTTTTGCTTAAAGTGAGCACTTCTGGCAGTTATGACTCCAAGTACGGTCCCGTTTGGGGTATGAATTTCTACCATTTGAGCCGGGAGCACCTCAGGCGCCCACCCTCCTAAACAAACAAAACGTATAAGCCCATTTGACTGAATTGCCTTCACCATGAAACCAACCTCATCAAGGTGTGCATCAAGCAGTATCCGAGGCCCCCCTTTGCTCCCTTCGCGCTCAACCATGGCGCCACCGAGACCATCATGTACCACCATTCCTAGCTGGCCAACCTGTTCTAAAAACAGATCCTTAACCGGCTGCTCGTGACCAGAGGCGCCAGGGGTATTACACAAAGCAGCCAGCAATGACCGCTTTGGCCTTGGCGGGTTAAGCACTGTATCAAAGTTAAAAGACATCCAAACCTCCTGTCTGTGATCAAAAAACCCATTATAGCACAAGCTGAGTATTCCATAGAAAATCAGTGCTTAAAACCATCCTGATCACTTCACTTAAACCGACCGGTCTGGAGGTTTCTGGTATTGTCGCCTGCGCCTTGAATGTTGTGCAAATCCCTCTAAAAACCAACGACGCCCTAACCAACACTCAGAATAGTCTTTATATTTTTTAGTCAAGTTTCCTATCTGGGCAATCCTGCTTGTTTTCTGCACCCTCGCCCCAAGAAGTCTTGTGCGCTCGCCTCATCACAGTGTGACACTTGCTTAACCCAGGCAACCATGGTAGGTTTAATATGATCTTATTCGGTGTTATGATTGAAAGCCGTGGCAACCTTCCATGAAGTCAAGTTCTCTTCGCTTTTAAGTCCACTTAATTGGACCATAAATGAAGGAGAGTTTGCTTGGTTGACCATCCCACACCCTGCAGATCATTCCGCTGCTATTGATACTATTTTTTATAGAAAGCCTCCTCGTCATGGTCATATAACCCTTTGGCCATCTGTAACACATAAACACTGCACACGTTTAGTGTCACTGCGGGCACCAGCCTTACATAAAAGAAGCTTATTGTACAATATCAGGTTCCCCCACAGCCTAAACCACAAACACTTAAACGCCCCCCTGGATGACTCAGTAGCTGACCTGCTTAGCTTGTTTGAATTAGACAACTTAGCTCAAAGGCCTTTTGAAGAGGTGGAACCGAGTGCCCAAATCAAAACTTTGATTGCCAGGGCCTTGCTGTTTTCACCCAGGCTTATCATTCTTGATAATATCTTACCAACGATTGAATCAGAAGTAGCCTGCCGACTCTTTACCATACTTCACGCACTAACAAGGCATGGTCTATGCGTTTTGAACTTATCCCCCATAACCCCTAATTGTAGTCAACAATCACTTGTGGGTATCAATGCGACTGTGCTCGTTGAGGAAACGCAGCATGAACAGTAGGGTCAAGAATGTTGGCTGCTGTCTTGGGCTTGCTTGTTGTGTTCTTCTGGGACTGTTTAGTCAGTTGTTTGTCTTCGCTGTTTTTAAGGGAAAGCTGACCGCGGTCATGACCTTCTCTGAGGCAGGACATCAGCAGCTCTTTTCACAATCACCTCTTTATTATCAGTACTATCCTAAAAGTAAGGGGCTTTTTTCTGCGTCGGACTACCAAGATCTTGCGTCAACTTTTCGAGACAAATCAAGTATTCCTGATGCTTACTGGTTCCTACTGTCTAGTAATACGCCACTGCTGTCATCTGAAACTCAACGATTAGGCCCTGATCTTTTTGTGGACAACCCACTGAGTATGCCAGGTTCCGCACCTTTGGTCGTACTTTGCTACCTCGTTTTTATGTGTTGCTTTTTTCTACTTTGCCCAGCTTGTCTGTTTTTACCTCAAGACTACTCAGCACATCTTTGCGTGCTGGCTCACGAGCATCAACCCTTGGGGGCTGTGATTAAATTTAGCATGGCCATGCTTTTAAGAGCCGAGCTGGTTAGCCTAACAGTCTCGCTATTTGTTTATTTAGCTATCGCTAGCTGGCTGAATAGCCTAGCTATAACAAACCCGTGGTTGACCAACCTCATGAGCGGTATATGGACTATTTTTTGTCTGCACCTATTGCACTTTATTGCCAATGCCATACTCAAGCCCATTCATCAAGCACGACTTCAAACACGTTGATTTCTAATGGCTCCTGTGTTATAATATTCCTCTTTATAAATATCAGGAGAGGGGCCATGATAACACAAACCATGCTGCCAGCCTGTTGTGGTCTAGGAAGCATTGAAGCCTATATCAGGTGGACACACCAAGTGCCGATTTTGTCAAAAGATGAAGAGCGCATGCTCTACACACGGTTCAAAGAAACCGGTGATGTTAGTGCAGCAAGAAAGCTCATCATGTCTCACCTACGGTTTGTGGTTTATGTGTCAAAGAGTTATTTAGGCTACGGGCTGCCTCAGGCTGACATTATTCAAGAAGGCAATATTGGCCTTATGAAGGCGCTCAAGCGTTTTGACATCAGTGTGGGGGTGCGCTTTGTGTCGTTTGCCGTCTACTGGATTAAATCAGAAATTCAGGAGTTTGTCTTACGAAACTGGCGGATCGTGCGCGTAGCAACCACTAAGTCACAACGCAAGCTCTTCTTTAAACTCAGAAGCTTTATGCGTAGTAACCATTGGCTCACCAGTGATGATGTTGCCCATATATCGTCATCTCTAAACGTCCCTGAAAAAGATGTCACGACCATGCAGCAACGACTGTATGCTGCCGATGTTGCCTTAGCGGCCCAAGACAGTCTTGAACAGGGTCAAACATCTTCGTCAAGACAGGTGGCACTGAGCTCTACAACGCCTTCACCAGAAGTTCACTATATAGAAGAACTCACTCAAAGGCAACAAAAGCAATGGCTAGAACAAAGCTTACAGCACCTTGGACAAAGGAGCGCAGATATCATCCGAAAGCGTTGGCTGCAATCCCCTAAAGCAACCTTGCAATCGTTAGCCACTCACCATAACGTTTCTGTAGAACGTATTCGTCAGCTTGAGCACAAGGCCCTTGAGACACTCAAAGCAGCTTGCCAAACAGATGAAGCTTAAATAAGCGCCCGCCCATTATTAATATAACTTAAGCATTCCTTGTTTCCCCTTGGATTATAAACTTTAATGCGCTATGATTGTACTAACCAAAAAGGAGTCACCCACTATGGTCAAACATGCCCCGCGATTTTATAGAATGCTTTTATCGAGTAGCGTTTTATTATCCTTGTTTAGTAATGTACACGCCGTATCTAAAAGGAAACCTGATGACGTGCCCATGACACAACAACGTGTGGAGAGTATCATTCAACGTTATATTAATGCTAACCCAGACTTGGTTTACCAGGCTTTGGTTAAGTACCAGAAAAAACAGCAAGAAAAACAAGCCCAAAATACGCTCGATTACTTAAAAAACAACTTTGAGATGGTTTTTAAGAACCCAAAAGATGGAACCATTGGTAACCCTGATGGCAATATCCACCTAGTTGTTCTTAGTGATAGGCAATGTGGCTACTGTAAAAAGGCATGGCACTCTATGGAAAATCTTGTTAATAACAATAAAGCTGTTCGTGTGTCCTTTAAAGAGGTCCCCATTCTAGGTCCAGCGTCAGTCCATGCTGCTAAAATCGCTATTTATGCTCAACAAAAAGGTGTGTTTTCTGGTATAGACCGGGCTCTGATAGAAGCTAGTACGCCGTTAGACAATAGTAAAATATCCCAAATCGCTTTACAGAATGGGCTGACGCAAGAAGATGTGAAAGCAGCAACAGAGTCAGACTCGATAACGCAGACGCTTCAAGAAAACATGAAGATGGCTCAAGAAATTGGCCTTCAGGGAACCCCCATGCTCTTTATAGCCAGTGCTAACGGAAAAAAAGTGGCACAACTCAATAACTTCATGGATGAGAACGCCGTCTCAGCCATGATTGCATCTTTCCAAAAATAACAGGCTGTTTACACCAAAACAAAAAAGCAGTGATGCACTGCTTTTTTGTTTCTCGGCCGTAAAAACTCAACAGATTTGGCACGTGCTCGCATCGCTTATGGTGCACTCCCGTCAGCGTCCACTTGATGATAATCGTTGGGTAAGCGTAAGCTCTTCACCAGGGGCAAATTCATCATGCGCCCCCTGTAATTTGAATATTTAATCAAGAGCGGTCTCTGTTTGTTTCTTTTTTAATGCCACTCGTAAAAGCGAAATAGCAGCCGGTGTAATGCCACTTATTCGGCTTGCTTGCCCTAGGGTATAAGGCCTTGCTTTTGACAACTTTTCAAGACACTCGGTAGACAAGCCTTTCACATCATTGTAATTAAAATCACTGGCAATACATTGACTATCGTCCTTTTTAGCTCGGGCAATCTCTATCTTTTGTCTCTCAATATAGCCATGGTACTTTTCTTCGACTAGTACTTTTTTTAGTGCTTTTCCACAGGGGAATTTAGACGGGTATAGGTTTTGGAGCAAGCTGCTGCTGATGCCTTTTCGTTTGATCAAGGCTAACAAGGCGGTCGACTCATTGACCTCGCCTTCAACGGCTTGGCAAAAAACACCATGTTCGGGGCTTCCTGGCACAAGTTTGATGGCTTCCATCTGCGCTCTTGCCTGTATAACTTTCTCTTTATCTTGCATGATCTGTCTTTGCTGGTCGCTGGTAAGCAAGCCTAGTTTTACCGCATTATCAGAGAGTCTATCGCATGCATTATCCTCTCTTAATAACAGTCGATATTCAGCCCTACTTGTAAACATTCGATAGGGCTCCAACGTCCCTTGGTTAATTAAGTCATCAATCAATACACCGATGTATGCTTGATCGCGGGTAGGAAACCAGGGGCGCTCGTTTTTTTGCTTAAGCGCTGCGTTAATGCCCGCAATGAGTCCTTGTGCAGCAGCTTCTTCATAGCCAGTGGTGCCGTTGATTTGCCCCGCCAAAAACAGACCTTTTATGTTCTTGGACTCAAGCCAAGGATAAAGCCCTTGAGGGTTAAAAAAATCATATTCAATCGCATATCCTGGTCTTGTTATGTGCGCTTTCTCTAAACCGAAAATCGTTGTAACCATGGCATGTTGGATCTCAAACGGCAAGCTTGTTGAAATACCGTTTGGGTACACTTCATCAACATCAAGCCCTTCTGGTTCTAGAAAAACTTGGTGTGACTGCTGATCTGCGAACCGATATACTTTATCTTCTATAGAGGGGCAATATCTTGGGCCCTTACCCACAATGTCACCACAAAACATGGGCGACTTCTGTATGTTCTGCTTAATTAGCTCATGCGTCATAGGGTTAGTATGCGTGATAAAGCAAGAAACAGAAGGAGGCCTTGTGATTGCCGTCCCCCAAACATTAAACCCCTCGGTTAGGGGGTCTGTTGGCTGTGCTTGTAGATCAAGAAAGTTGATTGAGTTCTTAGCAATTCTTGGAGGGGTTCCTGTCTTCAAACGGCCAAAATCATCCGAATTAGTGTGGGTCCGCAGAAAAGTTGATAACTGGGTAGAGGAGGCATCTCCCGCTCTGCCACCGTCTATGTTTTTGCGCCCCACATGGATCTTTCCAGATAAAAAAGTGCCTGTTGTTAATATAATTTGACAGGCTTTAAATCGGGCCCCCATATCAGTCACAACACCTGTAACTTGGCCCTGCTCAAGGAGTAAGTCCGAAACACCTTGTTGAAAAACCTTTAGGTTTTCATGCTTATCCAATAGCATTCGAATTGTTTTTTTATAAATAAACCGATCAGCCTGAACTCGGGTTGATCGAACAGCAGCACCTTTATTTTCATTCAGTGTTTTGGCATGAATGGTTGCGTGATCAGCAGCAACAGGCATGAGTCCCCCCATGGCACTGATTTCCTTAACTAAGTGCCCCTTTCCGATCCCACCTATGGCAGGGTTACATGAAAGAACGCCCAAGGTGTCAATGCTGTGGGTAATCAAAAGCGTTTGCGCACCTATTCTTGCACTAGCAGATGCAGCCTCAACGCCAGCGTGGCCGCCGCCGACTACGATAACATCATAACTAAACAAGCATTGATCCTAAAAAATTAAATCTTACCAAAAAACAATGAAGAAGTCAAAGCACAACCCCTTGTTAGATTGTCATAAAAGTGTTAATTCTTGTCTTGCTAGTATGAACAGGACTTCCTTTTTTGAGGTCCGACTTTTTACTACAGTGCGGGTATTGTGCTGGGGGTTCTCTTTTGTGCTTTCTTACGCTGTCTCCATTCTCTTCTTTGTTTCCACCTGGATCATGGGGGCTCTTTTCGTTGAAGGATCTACCTATCGTTTTATCAACATACGGCTCTTCTTTTTGATAAGCTATGTATCCCCCTTGGGGGGTGCTATGCGAATGTCGAGAGGTTACAACAAAAAGCGTTGCATACACCTTGGCAGTCCCAAATGAGAATTATGCCACCTTCTTTTTAGCCGCGATGAACCTTATTTGCCTAAGCAAAATTGTCCAAATATGGAGCCCAAGAGATCTTCTGTTGTGTAGGAGCCAACAAGTTCCGCAAGGGTGTTTTGTACCAGCCTTAGGTTTTCTGCTAGCAAATCGACACTATTGACAACAGTTTCGGCCGTTTTGCATTGCTGGTAGGCACGGTCAAGCGCCTGAACATGTCGGTTTCTCACAAAGAATGTTTCTTGGGGGGGCATGGGCGAAAGCTTTTTAATAGATTTATCTAGCAGGGTATTTATGCCTTGGTTGTTTTTTGCAGAAATAACGACATCCATTGACGAAGTATTTGATGGTGCAACAAGGTCCGCTTTACTCTGAACCCATAACACATTATCAAAGTTTGGGGTGAGCGATTGCCAATGTGTTTGCTCGTCGTCGGCAGGACAAAGGCACCATACTAAATCAGCCTTGCTAGCTAACTGAATGGCTTTTTCTATACCTATCGTTTCAACTTTGTCGTGAGTTCCTCTAATGCCAGCTGTGTCTGTCAACTTGAGTAACGCATTTTTATGATAAAGCTGTATACTCAGCGTGTCTCGAGTTGTGCCAGGCTGGTCGGTAACAATGGCAACGTCCTCATTCGCTAGTAAATTGAGAAGTGTTGACTTGCCACTATTAGGTGGGCCGATGATGGCTATAGAAAAGCCATCTTGATGCCTCAATACTCGTCTGGAGGAGACACACAACGCGTTAATATCTTGAGCAAGGCTGTTGATGTCAGTCTTTAATCGGCTGTGTTTATGGGGCGCGATATCTTGATCAGAAAAGTCAATGCTTGCCTCGACCTGTACTCGTATCGCTTCTAAGCGCTTTTGTATCGGGTAAACTTGATCTGCAAACGCACCACTCATACTTGCTTGTGCGGCCTTTGCTTGGGTAACGGTTTGAGCGTCTATCAAATCAACCACAGCTTCTGCTTCCAATAAATTCATCTTGCCATTGAGGTATGCCCGCTGTGTGAACTCTCCTGGTAGCGCGGCTCTTGCTCCATGGCTGATAAGCGTGCTTATCATGGCATCAATGATTAATGGGTTTCCGTGAGCATGAAGTTCTAACACGTCTTCTCCTGTGTAAGAGTGGGGCCCTGGAAAATATAAATATAGCGGCTTATCGATAACCTTTTGGTCTTCGCAATAAAAGGGGCCAAGCGTGGCAACTCTTGGTTGCAATCTCGCGGCGTGTTGCCTAGTAATAGAACGATACAACGCCAAACATAAGCTGCCGCTCACACGCACAATACCTATGCCTGATCGCCCCATGGCAGTCGAACAGGCAACAATAGTATCATCCGTCATCGCCTAGGTGTTTTTTTTGTTGAACGCGCCATATTTGCTCATGATGTAGTACTGTTGTAGATAACTGAGAACATTGTTTGTGATGGAATAGAGCACAAGTCCTGCAGGAAATTGGGAAAACATGAAGCACATCATCAAGGGCACGATCATCATGGCCTTTTCTTGTGCGGGATCTCCTTGAGGTGGTGACAACCGTTGCTGTAGCAACATACTCACCCCCATTAGAACAGGTAAAATGTAATATGGGTCTTTACTGGCTAAATCAGGGATCCATAAAAACGGTGCAAGTCTTAACTGGACACTTTCGATAAGAACATAGTATAAGGCGATGAAAAAAGGCAAGGGTAGAACTGTCGGTAAACAACCACTGCGGATGGGGTTTATGGACTCTTCCTGATACAGCTTCATCAACGCTTGATTTTTTAGAGAGGACTCGTCTTTATACTGTTCATTGATGGCGTCAATTCTTGGTTTTAGCTTTTTTTGCTTCGCTATCGTTCTGTAGCTTGATTCTGACATTTTATAAAAGACAAGCTTAACTAGCACTGTGGTCATGATGATCGCAACGCCCCAGTTTCTAAGGTATTTCTGAATGAAGACCATAACCTTAAAAAGTATGTCTGAAAGAAACCACAACCACCCATAGTCAACGGTCAACTCTAACCCCTTCGCCAATCCAGACAATAATCTGGCAATTTCTGGACCAGCGTAGAGTGTAGACAAGACCTCGGCCTGTTGCCCAGGGAGTAGTGTAATCTCCGGCCGCTTATTGTCGAACCACAAGGATTTTCGAGTTAAAACCTCACTATTTTTGGACAAAAAATTTGAAGTAACGATCTTCTCGGCCTTGCTACGGTCCACCCATGCTGTGATGAAATATCGTTGCTGCATGGCAATCCAATTTTCGCCCGTGACAATCTTTTTAAATCCTTTTGACTCTATGTCTTTGAACGGTAGTTTTACGTATGGGGTCTCTTCTGTGTAGAGAGCAGGCCCTGTGTATGTACTGAACGTGAACCATCCAGGTTTAGGCTGGTTTGGGTCTATGGCCAACGACGGGGATTTTTCTTCAATTGGGAAATCTTGTTGTAAATTGAAGCGGTTGTGATGCGCTGTTACTAGATTGCTTTGGGACTGGTTGAGAACCCTTGACTTGAAGTCTATTGCATAGGACCCGCGTTTACAGGTTATGGTTTTTTCATACACAACGCCGCTTGGCTGTTTGGCCGTGAAGGTTGCCACTACCTCGTCGCTATTTTGCGCCAGTTTAAAGTAACTTGAGTCAGTTACAAACTCTAGCTGGTGATCTTTGCCAAACCCTGCCTGAGCAGTATACAGGTGCCTAGGCTGTTTGCTGAATAAGTCGAACGGTTCGGCGTTTGTTGTACTTTGGGGGTACCCTTTAAGTTGTACTTGGGTAATGGTTGCGCCCAACTTGTTAACACTGACCCGTAGTAAGTCTGTCTCAATGGTCACTTCTTTGGCTCGGACAATTTCAGGCTCTTTGATTTGACTGTTAGGCGTTGCAGATACCCCCAAGACCTCACGACTGTCTTGCTTGTGGTCAATAACCCACGCTTGCCAAAGCATGACTAACAGAAACGACAACAGTAGTAATAACAGTGGTTTTTGTGATGAACTCATCGAGATAGCTCCTAAGGTTTATTTCATAATGGGTCGACACCCCCTCTCGCGAATGGGTGACATCGTAATAGGCGAAAGAGGACAAGCTTGGTGGCTTTGATACAGCCGTGGGTTCTGTATGCATCCAGGGCGTATTGTGAACAAGTCGGTTCAAAGCGGCACCGTTTGTGAAGATGTGGGCTTACCCACTTTTGGTACATCAAAATCATGGTAATACAGAGTTTATTTGCTTTTCTATGTTGCTCCATTGATGCATTGTTCCTCTATAAAAGTCTCTTTTGACAAAAGGGTCCGGCTTCTTGTGGGCAATAACAACAACCTGTGCTGTTCTGTTTAATTTTGACTTTTGCCAACATGTACGGTGTATGCGCTTAAAGTAGTTTCTTGCCACGGCAAGCTTCCAGTCTTTTTTTTTACAAATTACTCTTAACGATGGCAAAAAGGGGACACTGTTTGTGCTACACCGTACTTTCATGGTAAAGGTTTCACAGTGGTAACTTTTTCCGCAAACCATCTGCTTGTACGTTACACGCACAGGCTATGACGCCCTTTCTGACGCCGTCTGTTGATCACCTTGCGTCCATTCGCTGTCCTCATTCTCACCCTGAACCCATGGGTGCGTTTTCGGGATTTAACACTGGGATTGAACGTTTGACTCATGTGCTTACACCTCAAATAAAGGCTTTATTATATATGAAAAGTAAAAGGAGGTCAAATCCTGAGAGATTAGTTTCAAATGTTTATCCTGCGGTCCCAACCGTTTTGTTTACGATTCACCGAATGTATATTATTAATAGTTATTATGAATAGTTGTTTGTTTATAGACGCTAGGAAAACAGTGATAACTAAAATTTTTATTTTTTTATCAGGGCATTAAGATGTGTTGATCTTGTGGATAAGGCTTGACAAAACATACCGCTGGGCTGTGAATAATAAGGTTCTCATGTGACCACACGGTTGTAGGTTGTTTTACTGGGATCTATCCACAGACTTTTGCAGTAAGCTTGCATAGCCGCCGTCTTGTTCCATGTTAGGGTAAAAGATAATCCCGTGCAATGTTGGTTCTGCACGGGGGTGGTTCAATGGTATGACTTTGGCCTCAGGATGGTTTCGTGTGTGCTTTGCTATAACCTGGTCATTTTCTTCCTTGGTGATCGTGCATGTACTGTACAGTAGATACCCGCCTGGCTTCAGATAAGGCCACACAGAAGATAAAATAATGGTTTGTTGAGTTGATAGGAGGGGTTGGTTTTCTTTGCTCTGTATGAACTTTACATCAGGATGTTTTTGTATGGTCCCTAGCGCGCTACAGGGCGCATCAACCAGAATAGCATCAAACGATTGATTAAACTTGGCATTGGGAACGGTTGCATCCATAACCAAAAAGTTTGTTTGTGGGTAGTGTTTTAGATTATCTCGAGTTTTGGCTACTTTATCTTCTGATTTGTCGCATGCCGTCACGTGTATTTCTGTTTGATGGTTGATTAGTGCTCCTGTTTTCCCGCCAGGTGCTGCACAGCAGTCAAGCACTTTGGCTCCTTTGCCTAATTGGGGGAGTAATGAGGGAATAACTTGATTGACAATGTTTTGTGCATACCACCCCGCTTCAATGATTAAGCTCGTTTGCTGCCGAGAGAGGGCTTCTGCCTGGAAGCATCCGGTTACCCCTGAGGGTTTTAAACCCAGGTCTGCAGCTTCTTGTTGTGTGACGCTATCTAGAGTATTGGGTTTGTTTATTCGAAAGTGTTGTATACTTGGCTTTTTTGACCAGGTGTTAAAAATTTCTTTTTGATGTTGCTCAGGCACGCTTTCTTCAATAGACTTGAAAAGCCAAAAAGGCACATTGACTTGAAGGTGCGGCGCGAGACCAGGCAATGTTGATGGTGGTGAAATTTTTTTTAGCACGGCATAAACAAGATGTTTAGCTGATGATTTCCTGAGTAGTCGACAACTCTCTGCAGCGCTATGAATAAATTGGTTTTTTGATATTTTTTTGTAGTGGTGTAGTTGGAATACGGCCGTGACTAAAAGATAAAAAATGACTCGATCTTTGTGTTTTATTTTACAGTTTTGTGATACCCAGGCTTCGTAGGATGGGTAAAATCTAAGTGTGTCCTGGCACACAGAATACAACATAGGGTTATGATCTGAACGCGTGACTTGTTTGATGGCATCCTTAGTGTGTTGCCTGTGGGTGAATATTTGATCGAGTGATAGTGCTGTTTGAGCAAGGTTTTGGGCTAAATTAGACATATTTATGCATAGGGAAATAGACATTTAGGTTAACATGTGTTTTAATGTCAGGTCTATAAGCATGTATGAAAGCTGGTATTCAGTATGATTCGCCCCATATTACAATTCCCACATCCAGCGCTATTGAAGCCATGCGACGATGTTCGCCCTGGTGACAGCGCATTTATTGAGGAGCTGGATGCTTTGATCGAGACGCATTATGCACAAGAGAACTGCGCAGGTTTAGCTGCTCCTCAAATAGGCATAAGTAAGCGCTTTGTGATCATTGACTTTTCAGAAAAAAAGGATAAGCCACTCGTTCTCGTAAACCCTGTTATCACCTATGCTTCGCAGGATCTTGATGTCGAAGTAGAGGGTTGTATGTCCATAAAAGGCGTGCAGGCAAAGGTTAGAAGGCCTGCTATAATCTCGGTGAAAGCCAATGATCGTAATGGCGATGAGTTTATCATGAGCCATGTAGATGGCTTTATGGCTAGATGCATCCAGCACGAGGTGGACCACTTGGATGGCCGCTTATTTTGGGACCATTTGTCGACGCTAAAGAAATCGCTACTTATGAACCAATTTAAAAGACGCTATGGTTAGGCGAAAATTGAAAGTTGTTTTTGCAGGAACCCCTGGGTTCGCTTTGCCCTCTCTCAAGCTTCTGTACGATGATGACCGGATAGACTTGTTGTGGGTCTATACCCAGCCAGATAAACCCCAGGGTAGGGGGTTGAAACAGCTGCCATCGCCCGTGAAAGAATGGTGTTTACAAAACTCGGTTACATGTCGACAGCCGACAAGACTTGGCCCTGTCGATGCCCAATTATTGGTTGATCATGCTGTTGATTTTGTGGTGGTGGTCGCCTTCGGTCAGCTTGTGCCCGATGCCATGCTCAAGGCGGTGTCCATGCGGTGTGTTAACTTGCATGCCTCCCTGCTGCCAAGGTGGAGAGGTGCCTCTCCTGTCGTATCTGCAATTCTTGCCGGTGATGAACTCATTGGTGTTTCAATCATGCAACTAGAAGCTTCACTAGATGCAGGCCCGGTCTTGGCGCAGTCTTACTTTAGAAATGACCAACAGTCAGCTGATGAGTGTTTAACGATTTTATCTGAGGATGGCGCTAAGCTTTTGTTAAAAGTCTTGACTGCATGGGAGATACACCTTAAGCACGCCAAGGTACAAGACATATCACAGGTTACGTGGTCTGGGCGTATTGAGAAGCGCCAAGCGGCAATTTCATGGTTGCAGAGCTCAGATCAGGTATGCCGGCATATTAGGGCCTATAACTCTAACCCTGTTGCATACAGTTGGGTTAATAACTTACGGGTGCGGTTTTTTTCAGCGGTGCCGACCGCTCAAGGGGCCAATGTGCCGCCTGGAACCCTTGTTTCCACACGCTCAACCGGCCTTTTAGTTGCTTGCGGCGATGGTGCGCTGCTTCGTGTCACAAAGCTACAGTTTCCTTCCAAGCGAATGCTTGATTTTAATGGAAATCCCAACATGCAAATTCCACAGTATTTAAAAAATATTGAAGAGCAGTGTTTTCATGAAAGGTAAATAAATATGTCCTACTTCCCTCCTATCGAATTCACAGAAAAAAAACAGCACACTTGGTTCTTTTTTGTCACGTTGGTGATCAATGTTATTCTGTATGCGTGGTTGATTGCCTATGAGCCGAAATTTCCCTTGTTGTGTATATTGGGGCTGTGCATTTGCTTTGTAATGGATTTTTTGTTGCCATCTTGGGGTCATCAGTCTTGGTGGTCGTGTGTGTTTTTAGTGTTGGCGATGATGTTACTGATCAAGGGAACTCTCTTGTGGGTCGTTCTTATTCATGTGGTACTTATTGCTCGAGCGTTCACTTTTTCTATATTGCTGTTAAGTTTGTTGTGGGCTAGGCGGACTATAAAGTTAGGGGGGCTGTTGTCTATTTGGTTGTCCTATTTTTTGTTTTGGGTTTCGGCTGCGCTTCTTGATCGATTGACCTTGACCTTTTTGCCTGAAGCCTTTGCGGGGCCTGCTGTTGAGGGGGGCGACCTGTCTATGTTATCTTTATGGGTTTCTTATCAGTTTGTAACTGGCTCAACAGTAGGGGATGTTATTCCTGTCCATGCATTGTCTCGATGGCTGCTGATTGCACAGGGATATTTGGGGATGGTCTACCAATTTGTAGTTATTGCGCATTATTCGAATATTTTTTGGTCAAATAAGAAGGTTTTAGGCGATAATTCTTCAGTAATTTCTAAAGAAGAAGAGAGTCAAGGCTGACACTCTCTTTTTTTACAGACCGTGTGTCTCTAACCCATGGTTTTCCTGACTTTAGTGCATTGGGTAGCAGTAGAAGCGCTTCTTTAGATGCCGCTTGGGATGAAAATGGTGCGAGCAAGATGATGTGGTATTTTTTGCCGTTACGCATAGCTGTGTAGCGCAAGATCTTGTTTTTGAAGGCTTGGGGCACCTGATTCATGATCGTGGAGGCTTCGTTGTCCGTTAGTGTCGCGCTAAGTTGTATGGCCCACGATTGGTTCGCTGGAGAAGGAAGGCAACAGTAGCAGCCTATCCCGATGAGCACAAGCCCCAAAAAAGATGTTGATGGTTTTGAAAAAAGCTTATGTGTTGAAGCTGTATCTGGTGTGTGGGTTTGTTTGTCTGGTTGTGGTCGGGTAGCAGAGATAGACTTGGCTACTGTTATCAAGGTTTCCCTTAGGTTGCCTGATGAAGACTGGTAGGCCGACCGTGATAGTGTTTGTATTTGCTCATTGGTTAACTGGTTATGTGTGAGTGCAATGAGGTGTTGCTCGGTATCTCTTAAAGAAAGGCGCTGAAGCTGAATGACATCAACAGGTGTTGATGCGGACAACCCTGGGCAAGACGTTGATGAGGACAGAATGGTCCGAATGATGGTTTGTTGTGATTGAATGTCTGTTATTTTTTCAATACACTGAATGGCAGAAGGTGGTAGACATTCGGCATTGTCTATGATGAGCGTAAGTTGTTGATTGTTTTTATGTGCAGATCGAAGTATTTGAACTAGAGCCTCTTCAATGGCGGCGTGTCTTTTGGGTTGAATGGACATTTTCAAGCCGATTGCCTTTAAAATATTCAAGGGGGTCAGACCCGCACTTCCTTTAAGATACAAAACAGAATTGCTGTTGCAGACCCGTTGAAGCAACTTTAATAGCGTTGAGGTGCCACTTCCAGGATGGGATTTGAGCAAAATCAAGCTGGTGTTTTGGTTTAGAGACTGTAATACTTGTTTATAACACCTTTTTACCGTGGGTGCTAATGCGGTTTTTGTGAACGGAAGGTGGGCTTTTGTAAGGGGGGGCGGTGGTGAAACAATGCTGCTCATGGTACATCTCAAATAAGCGTGTTCATGTTTATTTTATCAGAAACAAACTTGGTTTCAAGGGGGAAGGGGCGGCATTTCCATCTGTTTTAATGTGATTTTTGTGGGAAATCAACCAGGCATCATGACGGTCTTTTGTTTGACAGGTGCGTCGGTTTTTGGTAGTTTGTCTAGAAAATATGTGTGCGCTTATGGCTGGCCCGTTAAATATTGTTGATTTTGCTGAAAAAGCATATCTTGATTATGCTATGTATGTCATTCTGGATAGGGCACTGCCTTGCGTACAAGACGGGCTCAAACCGGTACAGCGAAGAATTATTTATGCCATGCACTTATTAAAGCTTTCTTGGCAGTCTAAATTCAAAAAGTCCTCAAGAACCGTGGGAGATGTTATTGGCAAGTTTCATCCCCATGGGGATGCAGCATGTTATGAGGCAATGGTATTGATGGCTCAGTGGTTTTGTTTCAGATACCCCTTGGTTGATGGGCAAGGAAATTGGGGGGCAATAGACGACCCAAAAAGTTTTGCGGCCATGCGTTACACCGAAGCCAGACTGACGCGATTTGCACAGGCCTATTTAAAAGATATTGATGCTGGCGGTGTTAGCTGGGTGTCAAACTTTGATGGAACATTGAAGGAGCCCTCTCGCTTGCCTGCAATATTGCCTTGTCTGTTATTAAATGGGGCGACTGGTATCGCTGTGGGCATGGTTACCAATATTCCACCTCACAATGCTTGTGAGATTATTGATGCCTGTGTTCTCTTATTAGAAAACCCAGAGGCTAATGACGGTGCTCTTCTTGATTGTGTTCCCGCCCCAGACTATCCAACAGGTGGGGTTTGTATTACCCCGCTGCCGCAAATGCGAACGATTTATCAGCGGGGAGAGGGCGCCATTAAGCTGAGGGCCCGATATACCGTTCAAGGGTGTCAGATTGTTGTGGATGAGCTCCCCTTTAAGGTATCACCCGCAAGGGTCTTTGAACAAGTTGCGGGTTTGATGAAAGAGGGTATACTTCCTGAAGTCGTTGACTTACATGATCAGTCAGATCATGAATGTCCTTTAAAGATGGTCATACAGTTAAAAAAAGAACATCAGGCGAATGATGTTGTGGCGGTTTTATTTGAGAAAACAGATATGGAGCATGAGGAGCGGTTCGTGTTCAATGCTATTGACAAGGATCGTGGTCCTCGGTTGTTTTCTTTGGCAGGGATGATAAGGGCGTGGGTCTCGTTCCGATTGTGTAACGTTTCCGCACAAATGAGGCACCGATTAAATGGCATTGAACACCGTGTACATGTTTTAGACGGGCTGATACTTGTGTTTGCCCATATAGATGAGATTATTTTATTGATAAGGAATCATGAGAGTCCAGCACCTGTCCTCCAAGAGCGTTTTAACCTAACGGAACAGCAAGCGGAGGCTATTCTTGAGATTAAGCTGCGGGCTTTGTCACGTTTGAAGGAGGTTGCGCTGCGTGATGAGCGGTCCTTGTTGAAACAAGAGGCTGAGTCTATCGCCGCAAAACTAAATAGCCCAGAGGCCCTAAGACAGCATTTAGTTGAGCAGTTGCAAGAGTGCCGCTTGTTGTATGGAGATAAGCGAAGAACAAAAGTTGAAGAGGCTGTTGAGCCTCAAAAGAGTCTGCCGTCTCGTGCCTGTGAGCCTGTGACGGTCTTGGTTTCCTCACAAGGATGGGCGAGTGCCAAAAAAGGCCATAGCGAACTTTGGAATATGACTTACAAACAAGGCGACCAATTGCTTGCTAGGTCTCTGGGGGATTGCCAATCTAAAATATTGATAGCAACCGCTCAAGGGGTTTTCTTTAGTCTGTCGCCGACGCTGCTGTTAGAAGCAGGCCCTGCAGGCCGGCCGCTAAACCAGTTTCTACAAATGAAGCAGGCTCTGCTGGTGGCGGCTTTTTTTGAGCGAAGCGACGCGCCGTTTGGTTTAATTGTCACTACTGAAGGTTATGGTTTGCGATGTGTGTTTTCAGATTGTCATGCCCGTCTGAAAGCAGGGCGTCAGATTATTGTATTGCAGGCCCCGGATACAAATAAAATGTTTCCTCCTATACCGCTGTCACCCCATGAAGATCAAACCTTTTTAGGGCTATTTACAGAGGCGGGACGGTTGTTGGTGTTGCGAATCAAAGACGTGCCGTTCCAAAAGAAAGGCAAGGGTCGTCGGCTTGTACATTTAGCAACAACTGACCGGGGAGGAGATGCTGTTGTGGCATCTGTTGTGCTGACAGATAGGCAGTCACTGTGTGTGGCCTCCGGTAAGCGTCAATTCACATTGGCGCCTTCTACATGGTCTGGGTTTGTGTCATCAAAAGGAAAGAAAGGGGCCTTATTGCCTCGAGGTTTTCGTCGGGTTGATGGGGTAACGGTGTTAGACTAAAAAAGGTATAAATATGATTGTTGACTCACATTGCCACCTGAACCTCTTGCCCAATGCCAAGGTGTCAGGCTATCTTGATGAAGTTGTCAAGGCTGCAACTGTGGCCGGCGTGTCTGAAATGCTGTGTGTTTCGGTGTCACGAAGCGATATAGCATCAGTCGTTGCGCTGGCTGATCGATACCCCTGCGTGGTGGCAAGTGCTGGCATCCACCCGTGTGATGCTGATCAAGAGCCCGATGGATGGTGCAGGGTTGTCGAAGCTTCTATTAGCCATAAAAAATTAGTGGCCATTGGCGAGACAGGCTTAGACTATCGCGAACGGCCTACGCTTAATAAAGAAAGGCAAAAAGAGCTTTTTGCCCAGCAGATAGAGATGGCATTGACTCATGGTAAGCCGGTTATTATCCATACTCGTGATGCAGATGAGGATACGATTGCCATCATAAAAGAGGCAGGAAAGTATCAATTGCGTGCTGTTGCTCACTGTTTTACTGGAACGTATGAGTTTGCATGCCGTTTGTTAGATTTAGGGCTTTATGTCTCCTTTTCCGGTATTATAACGTTTAAAAATGCAGAGTCATTAAGGGCTGTTGCGAGCGCAATGCCCTCTGATCGTGTGTTGTTGGAGACTGATAGTCCTTATTTAGCGCCTGTGCCATTTAGAGGTAAAACAAACCAGCCTGCTTTTGTAACTCATGTAGGTAGTTGTTATGCGGAGGCTTGTGGTAAGTCTTATGAGCAGGTCTGTAAAGAAACCACTGATAATTACAGGGCCCTGTTTTATCACGAGGTGGATTAGATGTTGGCCGGTGTTATCACTGCGGTTGTCGTTGTCGTGGCGAACAGGCTTGCGCGTGTGTTTCTTGTTGGTTTGTTTCGTTTTCGTAGAAGGGCACCGGCTCTTTTGTACTGTGGTTGCGTGCAAGGTGTAAAAATGTTATTATTGGCAGTGTCGTTCATTATAATCTTTGGTTGTTGGCCTGGCAACATGCACTCAGTTTGTCTGGGGGTTTTGTTGGGAAGCACGTTAAGCACGCTCAGGTTGTTTATTTCAAGTCATTAAAGGAGCCCTAAATGGCAACAACAGCATCTGCCTATATCCATCATCACTTGCAACACTGGCAGGCAACAGTCCCTGGTGGTTGGGTTATCAACTTAGATACTATTTTGTTGTCCACAGGTTTGGCTGTGTTGTTTTGGCTAATTATGCGCATGGTTGTGTTACGTTTTTCCATTGAGAAACCAACCAAAACGCAGATTGTCGTTGAAGAGTTGGTGGTATTTGTGCGACAGCAAGTTGGAGGCAACCTTCCTCCAGAACTGTTATCATCCGTTGGAGCTCTTGCGCTTACGGTCTTTGCATGGGTTTTTTTGATGAACTGCATGGACCTAGTTCCTGTTGACTTGCTGCCTGTGTTAGCGATGGCTTT
This sequence comes from Pseudomonadota bacterium, assembly GCA_036148435.1. Lineage (GTDB taxonomy): Bacteria > Pseudomonadota > Gammaproteobacteria > Comchoanobacterales > Comchoanobacteraceae > JAYYHL01. The sequence continues at coordinate 109,453 of JAYYHL010000007.1, forward strand.
AGGGAGCGAATACTTTCGACCTGTACCTACTGCTGACCTAAATGTAACGTTTGCCTTATCGATAGGTGTGATGCTGGTTGTTTATGTGCATGCATTCAGGGCTAACGGCATTTTGGGGTGGCTTAGAGAGACTTTATCGCAACCCTTTGGTTGGTACTTGTTTCCTGTTAATGTTATCAAACACCTGATTACGGACTTGGCAAAGGTGATTTCCTTATCGCTAAGGCTTTTTGGAAACCTCTATGGCGGGGAGCTTATTTTTATACTGATTGCCGGGCTTGTCCCATACGCTCTTCAGGCCGTCCCATACTGGGGCTGGATGACGTTGCATTTATTGATTGTGACTTTACAAGCCTTTATATTTATGATATTAAGTGTTATCTATATCGCATTGGCTAGACAAGGTCATTAGTCTTTTGTTTTAGCTTAATCAAAAAAGGAGAAGCCATACAATGAATATTGCATCATCACTAGCTGGGATTTATCAGTTAACTATTATTTCTGCATCCATGATAATCGCCTTTGCGGCACTTGGCACTGCCATAGGTTTTGCTATGCTCGGTGGCCGTCTGCTTGACAATACGGCGAGACAGCCGGAGATGGCCGGTCAGCTACAGACGAAGATGTTTATTGTAGCGGGTTTGCTTGACGCTGTTAGTATGATTGGTGTTGCTGTTGCTCTGTGGTTTGTTGCTGCTAACCCTTTCGTAAACGCATTTCTTGAGCAGCTAAAAACGTTAGGCGTAAGCGTTGTATAGCTAACGTAAGGGTGAGAATAGATGAATGTTAATGCAACGCTGTTTGTAGAGCTTGTACTGTTCTTTTTGTTTTGGTGGGCTGTCCGCTATTTTGTATGGGATCACTTGATTTCGTTTTTAGACCAGCGGCAAGCATTGATTGATCAGGGCATTAGAGAGGCTGCACAGGCTAAGAGCGCTTTGGAGGAAGTCGGCCGGCTTAAGGCTGAGGCAGAGCTCAAGGCTAAGGAAGATGCCCGTAGTATTCTTGATGAAGCCAGAGAGGTAGCCAAAGGTATCGTTGCTGAGGCAAAAGAAGCTGCCCGGACGCTTCAGAAAGCAACAGAAGAATCTCTTGTTGAAGCAGAGAAGCGTGCAAAGAAAGAAGCCCTGGATGGAGTTTCTGATGGTTTGGTAGATATGTGCGTGGCCCTCACCCAGCGATTGGTGTCGGATAAAATCGTAGGTAGTAAGACAAAGCAAAGAGCTCTCTTAACACAGTATGTTTCTGAGCGAGATGAGCATGGCACATGATCTTGAGCTGTCTGTTGCTGCCCACTACGCCCAGGTCGCGGCAGACTTGACTGAGAAAGGCTGCGATGGTTGGGATACCGTTTTTGATCTTGTGTGTCAGCTTATGAAGCACGAGCGCGCTGGTCGGTTGTTTTCTAGTGGAAGGCTCTCTTTTGAAGACCTGTCCGGTTTTTTACCAAAGGGCGTAAGTCCTAGATGCGTAAGGTTCGTGTGCATCATGTTTCAGAATGGGCGTGCCAGCTTGCTGCCGACTGTATCGGAGCAGTATAAGAAAATCATGGATGTCAAAAGGGGCGTGTGTCGACTTGACATTTACCTTGCTGCGTCGCAAACGATGACCAAAAAATTACAAGATGAGATAAAGAAAGCTACTGAGCCCTTACATGGTGGCAAGATAGTTGAGCTTTCTTTTTTGGAGGATCCAAAAATATTAGGCGGTTTCATTGCTGTGTCTGGTTATAGAAAAATAGACGCGTCACTAGCAGGAAAACTGGAGCAGATAAAAAAGCGTTTAAGGAGGACGTCATGAATATAGCGCCGTTAGATGCCGATGAAATAAGTCGCGTGCTAGAAGCAAAAATCAAAAATGTGTCGTTTGGTCTTGAAGTAGATAGTGAAGGAGAGGTGGTCTGCGTTAAAGACGGTGTTCTGCACATTTACGGCCTAACAGATGTTCAGAGTAATGAGCTGATAGATTTGGGTAATAATTTATTTGCACTTGCTATGAATCTCGAGTCTCATCATGTCGGGGCTGTTGTGCTTGGTGGATATAGTCATATACAGCAAGGGCACAGGGTCAAAAGAACAGGGAAGTTGTTATCAGTTCCTGTTGGCAGGGGATTACTAGGAAGGGTTGTTGATGCATTGGGGCAGCCTGTCGATGGCAAGGGGGCTTTAAGAGATGTTCAGTTCGATGCTGTTGAAAAAATAGCCCCAGGGGTGATACAAAGAAAGTCTGTCTCAGTTCCATTGCAAACAGGAATAAAGGCTATCGACAGTATGGTTCCTGTTGGTAGAGGCCAAAGAGAGTTGATTATAGGAGATAGGAAAACAGGAAAAACAACCCTCGGGGTTGACACCATATTGAATCAGAAGGACAGCGGTGTTTTGTGTGTCTATGTTGCGATTGGTTGCAAGCAATCTTCATTAGCCGAAGTTGTGGAGACCTTAAGAGCTCACGATGCGCTTAAATACACCATAGTCGTCGCAGCAACAGCATCTGACTATGCCCCCTTGCAGTATCTTGCGCCGTATAGCGGATGTTCAATGGGCGAGTTTTTTCGAGATCGAGGTGAGGATGCTCTTGTTGTATATGATGATTTAAGTAAGCATGCGGTGGCTTACCGACAAATATCGCTGTTGCTTCGCCGCCCTCCTGGTCGAGAGGCTTTCCCCGGTGATATCTTTTACCTGCATTCACGTTTGCTAGAGCGCGCAGCTTGTGTCAGTGAATCATACGTTGAGACAATCACAAAAAATAAAGTTAAAGGGCAGTCGGGGTCTCTAACAGCGTTGCCTATTATTGAAACACAAGCAGGGGACTTGTCGGCTTTCGTGCCCACTAATGTGATATCCATAACGGATGGCCAGATCTTTCTAGAGGCAGATCTCTTCAATTCTGGCGTGAGACCCGCTGTGAACACTGGCTTGTCTGTATCTAGGGTAGGAGGCGCTGCTCAAACATCTATTATAAAGTCGCTTAGCGGTGGCCTCAGAATTGGTCTTGCTCAGTATAAGGAGGTTGAGGCGTTTGCTCAATTCAGTCAAGATTTGGATCCTGAAACAAAGGCACAACTGCAACATGGAAAAATGATGGTTGAGATGTTAAAGCAAGGTGTTTCCTCACCTATGAGGGTCTCTGAGATGGCGTGTGTTCTCATGGCCCCCAACTTGGGCTTGGTTGATGTGCCTGTCAAGAGAACTTCGTTGTTCATTCAAGAAATGCTTACGATACTCAGAACAGAGCATGGTCCTTTGTTGACCGCTTTGGACAAAAACCCCAGTGTTGATGAGCCTGCAGTACAAGAATTGAAAGAAATCATTAAGAAAATTTTGAAAAATGAAACCGGTGGTTCTAAGTAGATGAGTAAGCTGATACACATAAGGAAAAAACTGGCCACGACACAGGAAGTGGGGCGGGTAACCAATGCTATGCAGTTGGTGTCAGCGAGCCGGTTTCATCAGTCTTTTATCAAAATGAAAAAAAGCCGTCCGTTTGTATCCTCGATTGTTGATATGCTGGCTTCTTTAGATCATGGCGCCATGAGCGATTTGAACCACCCTTACTTGACGACAACAAATAAAGCGAGAAAGCCTGGTATTATTGTTGTGGGAACGCAAAAAGGACTTTGTGGCAGTTTAAATCAACGTCTTGTGAAGTTTGTATTAAGTCAAGCGTGGTATCGGGCGGGTGAAGGGCCTTTGTTCTGGTCTTACGGTGAGAAGATGCGGCACGTTTTAGATGCTGTAGGTATTAAAGTGGCTGGCTATTGTAACGAAGAGGTTGGGGGGGAGAATTTTTTTGAGGTGTTATTTGACGCTATGAGCCAATATCGTGATGGAAGTATCAACCGTTTGTATGTTTGTTACAACACTTATGTATCAGCCATGGTACAGGAGCCTCAAACCGTTCAGCTGTTACCTGTGCCAATGATGCAGGAGCAAAACAAACAAGCTGGGCAGTTGAACCATTTATTCTTAACAGAGCCGAGTCTGTATGATGTGGTTGAGTGGCTGATTACACAGTTCCTTCGTTCGGTGTTTTACCAGGCGGTGCTTGAAGGTTGTGCCTCTGAACACGCCGCTCGTATGGTTGCAATGAAAACCGCTACAGACAATGCTAACCGTGTTGTGGAACAGACCATGTTGCTTTATAATAATGTCCGACAATCATTGATAACCAGTGAGCTCATAGATATTGTTTCTGGCTCAGAAGCGGTGTAGTCGAGGAGGATTTACATGATATCAAAAAAAGAAGAACTTGCTCTAGGCACAGTAAGTGCAGTGACTGGGGCCGTAGTGGATGTCTGGTTTGAAACGGGGTTACCTGGCTTATACACAGCATTGAAGGTTGATCAAACAGGGTTAACCCTGGAGATCCAACAACACTTAGGGGATGGTCTTGCGCGTTGTTTGGCTCTGGGTCCTGTTGACGGACTGGCTAGAGGCGCCGTGGTCAAGTCGACCGGCAAGCCTATTATGGTGCCAGTAGGGGATGAGACGCAGGGGCGTATCATGAATGTTTTAGGCGAGCCTATTGATGAACTGGGTCCTATAAAGGCAAAGCATACGCGCTCAATTCACGGGAAGCCGCCTGCTTTTGATGAGCTAACTGTTTCCCAGGAAACCTTTAAGACAGGTATTAAGGTGATAGACTTAATGTGTCCGTTATTAAAAGGCGGAAAAGCTGGGCTTTTTGGAGGTGCTGGTGTTGGTAAAACGGTAAATATATTGGAGCTTATTCGAAATGTAGGAAAGGTTCATAAAGGTAAATCTGTTTTTGCAGGTGTCGGCGAACGAACCCGTGAAGGTAATGACTTTTATCACGAGATGAAAGCATCAAATGTGTTGGATAAGGTATCATTGGTGTACGGGCAGATGAACGAGCCACCAGGAAACAGGCTAAGGGTTGCAGACTCTGCGCTGTCAATAGCAGAGCATTTTAGGGACGACCAAGGTTTAGATGTTCTTCTGTTTATTGATAATATTTATCGATATACCCTTGCAGGGGTAGAGGTCTCAGCTTTGTTGGGTAGGATGCCATCAGCGGTGGGCTATCAGCCAACCTTGGCTGAGGAAATGGGGGCGCTACAAGAGCGGATAGCTTCAACAAGAAAAGGCTCAATCACATCTATTCAAGCTATATACGTGCCTGCGGATGATTTAACAGACCCCTCGCCTGCAACTACGTTTGCTCACCTGGATGCACAAATTGTGTTGTCTCGATCAATAGCTCAGCTTGGAATTTACCCCGCTATTGATCCGCTTGCGTCCTCAAGCAGTCAACTTTCTCCTGACGTTGTTGGGGAGGAACATTACAGTGTGGCGGCCTCAGTCCAAAAAGTGCTTCAAAAATATAATGACTTAAAAGAAATTATCGCAATATTGGGTATGGATGAGCTTTCGGATGAGGACAAACTAATAGTCAGCCGTGCACGTAAGATCATGCGTTTTTTCTCACAGCCATTCTTTGTAGCGGAGGTGTTTACTAATTTGCCGGGCGTGTTTGTTGAGTTAGAAGATACTATTGCAAGTTTTAAGGCAGTTGTAAACGGTGATTGTGATCATATACCTGAGCAAGCATTTCTGAATTGTGGTGGTTTAGAGGATGTAAAGAAAGCCTATAGAAATATGGAAAAAGAAAAAATATGAAGACATTTCAGTTCCGGTTTGTTGCGCTGTCTTCTGTTATATATGAGGGTACCATTGTGTCTGTCTCTTTTCCTGGCGTTTCTGGTGATGTTGAAATTTATGCTGATCATGCTCCAGCAATGTTTCTTCTTAGGCCAGGAGCTATCAAAGTGAGTCTATCAGATGGATCCCAACGGCTATTTTGTGTGGAGCGAGGACTTGTTCAGGTACTAAAGAACAGCGTGGTCGCGCTAGTAAATAGAGCTATTAATAGTGGTGAAATTGATATAGATGTTCTGAGCAAGCGATCAAAAGAACTTCGTGAGTTGACCCAGACACAATTATCATCCAAAACTAAAGAAAAAATATTCAGGCGGCTTTCTTATCTTGAAGAGCAGTCAAAGATTGCCAAAAGAATACAAGCAGAAAAATAACCATGAATTTAAGTCGATCAGATGTTTCAACAGTTGTGTTAGCGGCAGGCCGATCCTCTCGCATGAAAACAAATATTCCCAAGTGCCTGTTAGACTTTGCTGGTCGCCCACTTATTTCCAGGGTATGTGAGGCTGCGTATGAGCTACAGACGAGTTCTGTGGTTTTGGTTCATAGAGAACAAGACTATGAAGCGATGAGTAAGGCCTTAGACTTGTGTTCAAAAAACAATCCTGTTTGGCTTAGTCAGCAGGACTCCTTGGGATACGGAACGGGCGTGGCATTGCTTTCTGCATTGAAGGTGGTTAAGACGGCATATTGCTTGGTACTTTTGGGTGATGTACCTGCTTTATGTGTTGAAACTCTAAAGTCATTTGTTGATCAAGCTTGTCAACAGGGCACTGTCTCAGTGTTGAGTGCAATCAAACAGGATCCTGGTGCCTACGGTCGTATTTTAAGACAGGATGATGGGCAATGTGTTGCTATAAGAGAGGCAGCTCACCTGACAAAAAACCAGCTGCGTATTACTGAAGTGAATACTGGCATCTTATTTTTGCCAGTAGCGTTTGCGCGAGCAACATTGTCTGAAATGGTTAAGGTAAACCTAGGATCGGAGGTGTATCTAACAGACTTGGTTGAAAAGGCCTATAAACAAGGGTTAATGCCCACTGCTTTTCCGTGTGATCAAGAAAAAGCATGGTGTTTTTGGGGTGTCAATACATTGTGTGAAATCACTCGTTTACAAAAATTGTATTATAGGAACCAGGCGAAAAAGCTCCTTGAACAGGGTGTTTGGGTTATGGACCCGTCTAGGTTTGTCTGTGCTGGGACATTGTATTGTGAGCCAGGAGTTGTTATTGATGAGGATGTAAGTATTTATGGCGTTGTGTACGTGAAAACAGATGCTCGTATTGGCAAGGGGGCAATTATTAACAACAGTATAATCGGTAAAGGTGCTGAGGTGCTACCCTATTCGATTGTAGAGAAGACAAGGTTAGGAGCGTCTGTCCGTGTCGGCCCCTTTGCTTACTGTCGAGGTCATACTGATATTGAAGACTCAGCACAGGTAGGCTGTTTTGTTGAGACAAAGAACACAAGAGTCGGTCGAGCGACTACAGCAAAACATCTTGCTTACTTGGGTGATCTAACGATAGAAGAGGGTGTAAATATTGGTGCAGGTGTTATACATTGTAACTACGATGGCTTGAAAAAACACCACTCAGTAGTTAAAAAACATGCTTTTATCGGAGCAGATACGCAGTTGATAGGACCTGTTTCAATTGGAGAGCAATCTGTTGTCGGTGCTGGTACTACTGTTGTTGAAGATGTTCCTGACAAAACCCTGGCCATAAGTCGAGTTAGGCAACAAACCAAGTCGAGAAAAAGCAAGCAAGTTTTGGATGTCTAAGTAACATTAAGTCATACACTGTATAACCAAGGGGAATAGTTATGTGTGGAATTGCAGCGTCGGTAAGACAAGCCGGGGTGTGCGGACAAACGCTGATGGACATGTTAGCCTCTCTTGAATACAGAGGCTATGATTCATCCGGGTTCTGTGGGATAACTTCGAACCACCATATGGTTTTAGAAAAAGGTACTGAGTCGGTAGCTGAGCTAAGATCAAAGTCCAAATTTGAACCACGTGTGTTGTGTGCCATAGCACACACGCGATGGGCAACACACGGAGAGGCTTCATATAAAAATGCCCATCCGCATCAGGCGTTAGGTCGCTTTGCCTTGGTTCACAATGGCGTGATCGATAACTATAACTCTTTAAAGAAAGAGTTAGAGCAAAAAATTACTGTCCCATGGGGGTCAGATACAGATTCAGAAGTGATTTTGCAGTGGGTCGCTTATCGTGTCTCGCAAAAAGGTGAGGCAGTTGACATAGCGCTTGACAAGGTTATGAAAACCGTTACAGGTACCTTTGCAGTGGTTTTGGTGGATCGTATGTCCCCGGGTGTTTTATATGCTGTTTGTGGTCAAAGCCCGCTCATAATAGGTAAGAATGTTGATGGGGTTGACCTAGCTTCTGATGCTCAAGCGCTAGGACATTGTGAAGAGGTTGCAAGCTTACCAGATAACCACGTGTTTAAGATTGAATCACAGGTGATGAGTAGCATCGGTTTATTATCTTGGAAGAAGCCCCCTCACAAAGATCCTAAGCCTGTGGCTATGTTAGGAAAAAACACACCGGTAACATTCAGAGAGATTTCTAGTCAGGCCCAGATTATTCGTAATTTGACGCAAAAAATTCAAAATAATATATCTATTTATAATCAGGCAAGAGCTTTGATTGAGGCATCAAAACAGTGTGTTTTTGTGGCCTGTGGGTCAAGTTTTTATGCATCAGAAGTAGCGGCGCATTGGTTTGAGAACATCTTACACAAGCCTTGCCGGGTGCTGTTAGCGAATGAATATGCTCACAACGATCCATTGATTTTATCTGATACCTTGCTGCTAGCGCTTTCACAGTCTGGGGAAACCATGGATGTACTGTTAGCTGTACGACGATTTAGGGCACAACTGGCCCCTGGAAACCGTGTTTTAAGTGTTTGTAATCGTGAAGATTCCAGTTTGGCAAAGTGTTCTGATTTGACGCTGAACTGCCATGCTGGCCCCGAGATAGGTGTTGCAACTACAAAAGTGTTTTCATGCCAGCTTTGGATCTTCTTACAATTAATTGAGCCTTCGGTTACAAAACACATGAGGGAAAGGTATTTTTATGGTAACACTTGTGCTGTGTTAAATCAGGCGTTAGGGATGAGCCAAAAAGTAAAATTGTTTTCATCGGTTATAAGTTCGGCGAATTCAATGTTTTACCTGGGAAGAGGTGTTGGGTATTACCTGGCAAAGGAAGGGGCTCTAAAAATTAAAGAATTATCGTACATTCATGCAGAAGCCTACGCTGCTGGTGAGCTAAAACATGGGCCATTAGCATTGATTTGTGAAGGCTTTTTTACTGTGTTGTTGATTGACTCAAAAAACTTATTGTCCAAAATGGTTACCTGCGCTCAAGAGGTTACAAGTAGAGGTGGCCGTTTAATTCTTGTGGGCGATCATGAAGCGGCGAAGGTGATTACACATAGTTTAAGCCAGCGGTCAAGGGATGAGGTGATATTGCTAACAAATGAGGCTGCTTTCTCAGAACCTGCGTGGTGTTTTTACGTGATTACAGTGATGCAACTGTTAGCTTACCACGTTGCTTCTTGTAAAGGGTGTAATGTTGATAGACCAAGAAATCTTGCAAAGTGTGTCACTGTATAGTAAAGTTTTTTTTATGACCTTTTTATGATTATTTTGATATGTGGCCATTGGCGCCTGTTTTTGCAACAATCGTGATAGGGCTGCTGCGTTACTCGTTTTTAAGGTTGAGTATGTTAGGGGGTAATAAAAATGGCAATTATAACTTTACGACAGTTATTAGACTATGCAGCAGAGCAGAATTTTGGTATACCTGCTTTTAATATCAATAATCTTGAGCAAGTGATGGCTATTATGAGGGCTGCGCATGCTGAAAGTAGTCCTGTCATTCTTCAAGTTTCTGCCGGTGGCCGTGCCTATATGGGAGAGCAGATGCTAAAGTCTTTAATTAATGCTGCGACCGAGCAATGGCCACATATTCCTATTTGTTTGCATCAGGATCACGGTGCATCTCCTGCGGTTTGTGCCTCCTCAATAGCGTGTGGGTTCAGCTCTGTGATGATGGATGGTTCGCTAAAGGAGGATATGAAAACCCCAAGTAGCTATGATTATAATGTTGAGGTTACCAAAAAGGTTGTGGATTTTGCGCACGCACAAGGTGTTTCTGTGGAAGGAGAGTTGGGCTGTTTGGGTTCTTTAGAGTCTGGCCTTGCTGCAGATGAAGATGGCTCGGGTGCCGAGGGGGTTTTAACTAAATCTCAATTGCTCACGTGCCCTCACGAGGCAAAAAAGTTTGTGTCTGAAACCCAGGTTGATGCATTAGCCATAGCTATAGGCACCAGTCACGGTGCTTATAAGTTTAGTAAAAAGCCTACATCAAAAGTTTTAGATATTGATAGAGTAAGGGCTATCCATCAGCAAATACCGAATACACATTTAGTCATGCATGGTTCATCCTCTGTGCCTCAAAATCTAATTGAGCAAATTAATAGATATGGCGGCTCGTTAAAGCCAGCCTTTGGTGTGCCCATTGAGGAAATACAAAAAGCAATTCCCAACGGGGTGCGCAAGATTAATATCGATACTGATTTGCGATTGGCTTTTACGGCAGCAGTGAGGCAACATTTTTCAGAAATGCCACAGCACTTTGATCCCCGTCAGTATCTAAAACCAGCGATACAAGCCATGTTCGAGGTTTGTCAGCTTCGTTATCAGGCGTTTGGCTCTTCTGGACATGCGTCGAGGATTAAACCGCTATCTAAATCGCTAATGGTCGACTTTTATAATGATCATAAGAAGGTAAATCATGTCTCATGAGAAAAGATCTGTGTTTGCCAAAGCACGCTTTATCAAGAGTTGCTATGGCGTTCAAGACTTTCCTCCGGATGATGGTAGTGAGATTCTTTTTTTAGGGCGCTCAAATGCTGGTAAGTCAACTTTGATAAACGCACTTTGCCATCAAAAATCGTTAGCACGTGTGAGTAAAACGCCAGGCCGCACTCAGTGCTTAAATGTGTTTGAGTTTTCTGACAAGGCATTTTTAGTTGATGCACCGGGTTATGGTTTTGCAAAAGTCAGACAGGCTATGCTAGCCGATTGGCAGGCAACAGTAAAGCGTTACTGTAAGAAGAGAAAGTCACTATCGCAGGTGGTGTTGATCATGGATATGAGACATCCGCTTCAGTCAAACGACAGGGAGTGGATAGATGAGCTGCTTGTTTGTGGTGTTGCAGACCGTCTAGTATTGGTTTTAAGTAAGTTAGACAAGCTCACAAGGAAGGAACAGCAAAAAAACCTTCATGTTGTTCTTAATTATCTTCAAGCCATAACTTGTCCACAGATATCTGTGTTTCCGTTGTCTGCAAAATCGGGTGTTGGAATGGAGGCGTTGACACAGTCTTTACTTGCAAGCATCTTTTAGTTTCTGTTTTTATATCAAAATTTTTTAGGTTGTCGTGCCGGTCTTGGGGTCGGTCGTTGGTGGTTTCCCTCAGTGTGTGCTATAATAAGTTAATCAAAAAGAAGAGGCAACTTGTATGACTGTTGAAATAACAGACGCTGCTGTGGCTCGAGTTTGGTCTTTGTTGAAAGAAGAGGAAGATTTTACACTTAAATTAAGAGCTTATATCACAGGTGGTGGGTGTCATGGTTTTCAGTATGGTTTCACCTTTGAAGAGTGTTCCCAAGAGGATGACTTTGTGATGAGTTCAGGCTTAAAGTCTGTAGATGAGGATGATGAGGCGCAAGGCGGAGATGGTTCTGGTCAAATAACCTTGCTTGTTGATCCTATCAGTTTCCAGTATTTGAACGGTGCTTGTATTGATTTTGTGGATGATGCCAGTGGTGAGCGATTTGTGATACATAACCCTAACGCTAAGGTGACTTGTGGATGTGCTAGGTCGTTTGCTGTATAGGCAAGGTAGCGTTCTCTTTAGTTTGGTTTTTATTTGATATGCTTTGACATTGACTTAAAACTGGTAAGCTGGATGGTGACAGGTGGTGTTAGATATGGTCGTGGTTTGCGTGAGGTAGTTGTGCTTCTACCTTGATAAAGATAAAGTACAGGGGCAGTGTTCCTTGCTCGCTTATACTTAATTATCTAAAATAGCACACATCAAGTTTGTGTGCGTTGCTTAATACGGGGTATTGATGTTAATTGTGAATCATTCTCTAGGAAACTTTAAAACAAGAGGAGGCTGATTGGTGGTCAGCCAGATTGAATTGATCTTCAAATTGTGCTTGTTAGGAACGATGCTTACTAAACGGCGATGCTAAGTTTTAGTTGGGCCTACTAGGACTCGAACCTAGGACCAAATGATTATGAGTCATCTGCTCTAACCAACTGAGCTATAGGCCCAATTATTGCAATTATACTTTACGATTCAGTCCTTTTCAAGCGATAGTTGTAATATCCTGTTTGCTTCATGCGCTGGATATATAAGAACCGTCTCTGGTATCAACTTTTATGGACTCACCTTGCTTGATAAAACCTGGAACCTTAATGGTGGCCCCTGTTTCTATCTGGGCATTTTTAACAACACTGGTAGCTGTATCGCCTTTTGATGGTCAGCCAGATTGAATTGATGTTTTAATTGTGCTTGTTAGGAACGTAAACGGCGATGCTAAGTTTTGGTTGGGCCTGCTAGGACTCGAACCTAGGACCAAATGATTATGATTCATCTGCTCTAACCAACTGAGCTATAGGCCCATTATTGCAATAATACTCTACGATTCAGTCCTTTTCAAGAGATATTTGTAATATCCTGTTTGCTTCATGCTCTGGATATATAAGAACCGTCTCTGGTATCAACTTTTATGGACTCACCTTGCTTGATAAAACCTGGAACCTTAATGGTGGCCCCTGTTTCTATCTGAGCATTTTTAACAACACTGGTAGCTGTATCGCCTTTGACATTGGGTTCACATGATGTAATGGTGAAAATCATAGATTTTTCCGGTGTAATATTCACTGGCTGATCGTTCCAGAAAAGGACTGTATAGGAGGCATCTTCTTTTAACCATTTTAGTTGATCTGAAAGGGCTGACACCTCGATGCTGATTTGTTCAAAGTTTTGCTGATCCATAAAGTAATAAAGTGAATCTTCGTGGTAGATGTAGGTCATGTTCTTTTCAGTAATGTCTGCTCCTTCAACACTTTGTCCTGACTTATAGGTGCGCTCTAACACTTTTCCATTGAGCAGGTTTTTGATCTTAAGGCGTGTGAAAGCTTGACCCTTTCCTGGTTTCTCAAACTCGTTTTCGATAATGATATAGGGTTCGCTGTCAATGAGGATTTTAAGTCCATTTTTAAATTGAGAGGTGTTGTATTTCTGGGCCATGATTTTACCTTGATAAAAATAGATGATGGTATCATAATTCATTAGCTAATTGATGGCAATTCGAGGCGCTGTTTTTGTTGATAAACACAAGGTTTCTCTTTGTTGGGTCAATTGAGGTTTAATAGGAAGTCCTTACTAACGGTTTTAGTTTGTCGGTAAACCATGTGAAGGACTTTGTGTTCACTCCCGATGATGTATGTCTTGTTGGGTGAGATCGGTTAAGATTTTGCCACAGTCCTTTTGGGGAGGAGGTAGATCATAAGCCATTTAACCACAATATTTGGTGACATAAGTTGCTTTCTGTTGGTAGCTTGGCAGTCGTTGTGGTATATTTTCTGTTGTTTTACTGAGGTTTGGTTGTTATTAGTAGTTTAGTAAGTTGTAGCCAAACTGAGCTGAATTGTGGGGGCGTAATATGACTGAAGGAATATCCGTCTTCAATACTATGCGTTTGCAGTCAGAGGCCTTAGAATCAGTAGACGTTTGGTGTTTAGATGAGTTGAAAAAGGCTTGGTACAGGTCTCTTGAGCAATGGGGGCGCCCCCCGTTGATTTTGGGAGGAGCCAGCAATGTTATTCTGCCGAAATCGTACTCGGGAATGATCGTTTGGGTTCGTTGTGGTGGTGTCAGGCGTGTATTTGAGGACTGTGAATCTATGGTTCTCGAAGTTGGTGCTGGTCACGGTTGGCATGACTTGGTTTCTTGGAGTGTGGACCAGGGGTTGTGTGGTATCGAAAACCTCGCGCTCATACCCGGTACAGTTGGTGCTGCATGTGTTCAGAATATAGGTGCTTATGGAGTGTCACTTTCGGATGTTTTTCTGTCGTGTGATGTGTGGCAATCAACAACCGGTGATTGCGTTAAGTTCTCAAAAAATGACTGCTGTTTTGGTTATCGAGATAGTGTGTTCAAGCAAAATAGGCTGAGCATCGGAGTTATTTGGATGGTGAGGCTTGTCCTAAAAAAACGTTCAGATCTCAATATTCGTTACCCAAGGCTTAGGCAGTATTTTTTAGGAAGTGATGAGTCAAAGCTTACGCTTAAGCATGTCTATGACGCTGTAGTTTTAATTAGATCGTTACGTTTACCTGATGTCAAAAAGATGGGAACGGTAGGTAGTTTTTTCATAAACCCTTGTCTCAGTCAAGAGGCTTTTGATGGTATGATTAATCATGAAGGCCTTGAATATATTTTGATGAGTGATGGACGGGTTAAGCTGTTTGCAGGTAATTTATTGGCGCTTTGTGGCTGGCGTGGATACAATGAGAGCGGTGTGCGAGCCTGTTATCAAAACCCTATCGTGTTAATAAACAAAAATGGGGGGGGGGTGGTGGCAGATCAGGTGCTGTGTCTGGCTAAGAGGATGATATTATCAGTATGGCGTCAGTTTGGTATCAAGCTTTTGATTGAGCCCATGGTGCTCAATCAAATGGGTGATTTGGTTGATTTAAGATAGAGGCAATAAAACTATATTGACCTTGCATGTAGATGGTGGTTGGCTGACCGTTGTGATAGGTTGCATTAAACGTTATATGACCGCCTGGTTGAACGATGGTGGCCTGGGTTCTTATTTGGGGTGAAGATAAAAAAACTGCTAGTGACGCGCTGCCGCAACTGTAGGTTGGGCCAACGCCGCGCTCAAATGTTCGGACAGTTGCAGTATCACCGTTCCAGTTGTAGCAGCTGATATTGATTCCTCTGGGAAATTGGTTTGAGTTCAATACAGTCATAGCTGTGGCCTCAAGTGGGAATAATGATGGGTTTTCTGTAGGGATTAGAAAGTGCTCGTTAATTGTGTTTCTATAGAGTCCTTGTACGGCGTGTGGCGTGTGAGGAATGCTGATGTGGCTCGGTTTGGACAAAAAAGGGGTAGCATCAAAGGATAGTTGATGAGGGGGTTGAGCGTGGAAGAGACAGTCGCCAATATTTAGTGACCAGGCTAAAGTGTTATCATGGCTCAAAAGATATTGACTGCATGCGTAGGCTGCGTTGAGGCACATGGTGGCTTTACTTAGATCTTGATTGTAGATATCTAAACTGGCTTGGCCGGTTTTGGTGTTTATGTTTGTGATAACGATTTGATCGGCCCCTACGCCGAATCTCCGATGCGCTAGGTTTTTGATTGTTTCTGTTTTCTTAGTGTCCCAGGCAGTGCTTGGCACTAATAAAAAATCGTTACCCTGGGCGTGTATTTTAACTATTCTGTCTAGGGGCATTGGTTGGGTTAGGACAGTCTTTCTGATTCTTCCGCAAGACTTTTGCAGTCTATACATTGCTCAGCAACAGGTCTTGCCTCTAATCTTGGAATACCTATTTCACAGTCACAAACTTTACAAAAACCGTAGGATCCTTTGTCTATGGTTTGTATGGTTTTATCGATTCGGTCAATCAGCTTGCCCTCGCGAGATTGCTTTTTTAGAAGAAGTAATAATTCTTCTTCATGAGAGGCTCTATCGCTTAAATCTGAAAAGGTACAGTTAGGGTTTTGTAATTCTGACTGTGTTGTGTTGGCAAGGTGTCGCTTCCAAGATTTTAGAATTTTTTTAAAGTGTAGCTTTTGCTTTTCAGACATATAATTTTCATTGTTTAAGTCGGTGTAAGCGTCGATTCCAAGTAGTTTCATTAAGCTCATAGCATTGTCCCCTACATAAATAATATCCATTTTGAGTATACTGTAATGTTCTAACTTTAATCAAGTGTTATCATGAAATAAGGTGTTTGGGGCTCTAATTACAGGGTGAAAAACGGTTCTTAGTTATGCTCAGTACAGGGTTTGATGGGAATAAGTCTTGACAAAATGCGTGTCGGATGGCAAAATTAGGGCACAAAAAATGGCTATGTAGCTCAGTTGGTCAGAGCGCGGCACTCATAATGCTGAGGTCGGTGGTTCAAGTCCACCCATAGCCACTCAAGCCTTCCATGTGGTGTCTTGGTTCTCTACATAACTCAATGCGTTAGCAACTTGATGGATAGTGCGTTGTCTAGGTAATGGGTTCTTGTCATCGTAAATGTACACAGGCATATGTTCGTTTACTAGCTCAAATAACTCGACAATATCTTTGGGGTTCATGCGTATACATCCACTTGAGACTGGGATAGTTCCTAACTGCCGAGTGTTGGGTGTCCCGTGTATATAAACGTAGCGTGCCTTGGTGTTTTTATTGTATGGCTCTTGGCCGTTTAAGGTTAGGATTCTGGCTAGAATATGTTTGCCTTTGCTATTGTTGGCTGAATAAAGCCCTATGGGCTGTCTAGCTTTGTAGGCCTGTAATGTTGGTTGCTCGTCTCCTATTTTTTGTCCAATGATGTGCATGCCTCTGGGTGTCTTGCCTGAGGCGTTTATTTCTCCCGTACCTGTTCGTCCAGAGCTGATTGGGTACGATGTGATGATTTGATTGTGTGGTGCTAGTAAGTATAGTTTTTGTTCACTAATGTTGACTAAGATTTTTTTCTCTCTCGCATCGAGAAACTGTCTAGAAGTGACAGCGTCTTTGTTTAAGGTTAGCATTGCGCACGAGGACAGTAATAGGCAACAAAATAGGATTGTCTTTTTCATCATTAACATCTTTATTGTAATTTTACTATTATACCAGTAAAAGCCAAGGTTTGTGAAGATATAGATGGTAATTATGTTGCTGCTGTGTTAACCTTTGGGGAAATTATACGTGGTCGAGAAGCATATGGTAAAAAAACTGTCATGGACTGTATCAGAACTCATTGATTATGCTTGCACGCATGAAGGAGCGAGGAAAACGCAAACAGGTGGTATTTCAGTTGCAACTGGCCACAGAACAGGCCGCTCGATGGCAGATCGTTTTATCGTGAAGGATGAGGTCACTCGCGACACGGTTGACTGGGGTAAAGTTAACCAGCCATATAGCCCAGCTCTTATGGCGCTCGCTTGGAAGGAGGTTGAGGCTTATACCGATTCTGTAACCCTTTTTAGCGGACGATATCGAGTTGGTGCTGACTCTAGTCATGGTATAGATGTTTCTGTTGAAACTGAGCTTGCTTGGCACCAGTTATTCCTACATCACCTTTTTATTAATTTAACTGAAGCTGATTGTGATACTGAGAGTGATACCGGTTGGTCTTTACTATGTTTGCCTGGGTTGAACTTGGATCAAAAGCGATTCGAGTTAAACAGTGATTCGGGGTTGTTTATTGATTTTACCAATCGACGCATTTTGATATGCGGCCTCTATTATGCTGGCGAGATGAAAAAGTCGATGTTTTCAGTGCTTAATTATTTATTGCCTCAAAAGGGTGTTTTACCTATGCATTGTGCTTCTAATGTTGGTGAAGATGGCGATGTGTCTTTGTTTTTTGGTTTGTCGGGAACGGGCAAAACCAGTTTGTCCTGCGACATCAATCGTCAACTCATCGGAGATGATGAGCACGGCTGGTCCGATGAGGGGGTTTTCAATTTCGAGGGTGGGTGTTACGCTAAATGTTTTAACCTCACACAGGAGAAAGAGCCGGTCATATGGGATGCCGTTAATAAGCCTGGCGTTGTTTTAGAAAACGTAGTGCTGGATGCTGAAGGAAAGGCTGATTTCATGGATACATCACTTTCTAAAAATACTAGAGCGGCTTACGACAGATCCATGCTTGAAAACTGTGTTTTATCAAACAAGGCTGGATCGCCATCAAGGATTATATTTTTGACTTGCGACTTCTATGGTGTTTTGCCCCCTGTATCTATGTTGTCCTTAGAGCAGGTTCGATATTGGTTTTTAATTGGTTACACTGCAATGATCGGAAACACTGTTCATTCAACAGTTGATCAAGAAACATCTTTGCCTAGTATTCAACCTACATTTAGTGCATGCTTTGGTCGCGCTTTTTTTCCTTTAAGTCCTAGGGTTTATGCTGGTTTGTTGTTGTCTAGAATGCAAAAATCGGGGGCAAAAGCCTATTTAGTCAACACAGGCTGGTATGGAGGAACCAATCTTTCAGGAGGACGCCGATTTGACATTGAAGTTTCAAGAAAGATACTTGACCATATTCATTCAGGTGTCGTAGATGAAGCCCCTAGTACACAGCTACCCGTTTTTAATCTAAAAATACCCAAATGCTTGCCTGAAATACCCACAAGGTTTCTGGTACCACAACGCTCTTGGTTGGATGCTGGCGCATACCAACAGACTCTGCAAGATCTAGCCCGTGCATGCGACCATGAATACAGGCAGTATGAGACAGTGCTGGTGTAAGTAATGGATTTTATCAAGGATGGGGACTAATGCTGAATTGTCAAAAGACGGTTGAATACCAGTAAAATAGTGTGCCATCATCGTACCCTGGTGTACATAAGGTTTGTTTTAATCTATAGTGTTGTTGGTAGTAGCCGCATACTTTGAGTATATCATGCTGTCTTGATGCGGTGAGGCTTGCACTTAGCACTGTGGTTACGAGGCGGATGGGGACATCGTTTTAAGTCAAATTATTTGATGAAACCCTTTTTTGAACAGTCTGTTTTGGGTGTATTGAGTTTTTGTTTTTGTTCTGTTATCCTTTTGTTTTTTTGGGTTTAATATGGCTAGTATTTTTGTTACGACATCTTTGCCCTATGCTAATGGTCCTCTGCATCTTGGGCATTTGCTAGAGCACATTCAGGCAGATATTTGGGTGCGATTCAAGAAGATGCAGGGTAATCGGTGTGTGTTCGTGAGCGGGGATGATGCTCACGGTTCTGCCATCATGCTGTCAGCAGAAAAAGAGGGTGTTAGTTCCGAGGACTATATTCAAACCATTTGGCAGCAGCATCGTAGAGATTTGGATGATGCGCAAATTGATTTTGATGTCTTTCACAGTACCCGAAGTGAAGAGAATCGGCAGTTGGTTCATGAGTTCTATGAAAAATTGCAATCGAGTGATATGTTTGTGGAAAAAAGTATCACACAAGCATATGATGTAAAAAAGTCCATGTTTTTGCCCGACCGATATATTAAAGGGTCTTGTCCCAAGTGCGGGGCACTGGATCAGTATGGTGATCATTGCGAGGTGTGTGGTGCAACTTACATGCCAGGAGACCTGGTAAACCCGTACTCTGTGTTAACTGGAAGTAAGCCAGAGACACGCAGGTCAAAACATATATTTTTGCATTTGAGCAAGAGCGAAGTAGTACTAAAGCAATGGTTCGAAAAGAGTAAACTTCAAGGCCCTGTTAAAAATAAATTACAAGAGTGGATTAAAAAAGGTTTAGTTGATTGGGATGTAACCAGAGATGCACCGTATTTTGGTTTTGAGATACCAGGAAGAGACCGTCAGTACTTCTATGTTTGGATGGATGCGCCAATAGGTTACCTAGCAGCGCTAAAAAAATATTCGGACGAAGGTGATCATCAGCTATTTTGTGATGTGTGGGCGCCTGACAGTGATTGGACGGTAGTTCATTTTATAGGAAAGGATATTGTAAATTTTCACGGGGTTTTTTGGCCTGTTATGTTGCATCATGCTGGTTTTAGGCAACCCGATGAACTGTTCGTACATGGGTTTCTAACCATAAACGGCGAAAAGATGTCCAAATCTAGAGGCACTTTTGTGACTGCTAGAGCCTTTTTAAACGATTTTTCATCTGAGTACTTGCGCTATTATTTTGCCGCAAAACTGAGCCAAACGGTGTCGGATATTGATTTGAGCTGGGAAGATTTTTCCAATCGCTGTAATGCTGATCTAGTTGGAAAGGTGATTAATATTGGAAGTAGGTCCGCAAGTTTTATACATAAATATTTTGATGGAAACTTGTGCTCGCTAAGTTCAGATCACCATCCTTTAATACAAAACTTTAAAGATGCGTCTATTCAAATAGCAGAATATTATGATCATAAATCATACCACTTTGCAGTTAGAGATATTATGGTGTTGGCTGATCAAGTTAACCAATTTATTGATGCAAAGAAACCGTGGTTGATGGTGAAAGATAAAAATAACTTAAATCAGGTTCATGAAATTTGTACACTTTCTTTGTATATGTTTAGGATTTTGATGGTCTATTTATCTCCTATCTTACCAACCACCAGCCGACGCGTTGCAGCGTTTTTTGACGAGCCTGTTTTTACGTGGGCATCTGCTCAGGATGCTTGCAGTGAGCGTAAGATCATGCATTTTCCAAGGCTGCTAGAGCGTGTTGATTTGGTGACATGGTTTGAATCTAGGTCAAAAGTATAGTTGATGATATCCATGAGTAGTAGAGATAAGCGGGTAGACGCTGTAGATAAGCTGTTGCCTCAAACACAGTGTCAAGATTGTGGGTATAAGGGGTGTCGGCCTTATGCTGATGCACTGGTAAACGGTGATGCCTCTATTGATTTGTGTAAGCCTGGTGGTCAAATCGTGTTAGAACGGCTTGCTATGTACTTTGATCAAGACCCAGCTCCTTATATTCAAAAAGTTCAAAAAGATTACAAGCCTGCTACCGTAGCGGTGATCGATAAAAGTTCGTGTATTGGATGTGTAAAATGTATAAAGGCATGTCCTGTCGATGCCATCGTGGGTGCACCTAAGTTTTTGCACGAAGTGCTCGAAGATCGTTGTAGTGGGTGTGGCTTGTGTGTGCCTGTTTGTCCTGTAGATTGCATGACCTTAGAGAAACCTATGCTACTGAGTGAGCAGGCGATGAATAAGCGTGCTGATAAGTACCGTACTTGGTACCAGCAACGAAATCAACGATTAGATGACGATCAGGCAAGAAAGACTGCTCAGTTTAATAAACGTGTGGCAGAGATGTCGAGTGGGTAAATTCATGAGTTATTTACATTTGGATTTTGGGAAATTTGTGGGTGTTGATAATGGTTAAGGAGTTTTGATTGATATCGAAAAACAATATCGCGAAAGTATTTAGAGTCTGGGCACATGAAAACCCTCATCCGGAAGGTGAGCTAGCTTATAGTAATCACTATCAGCTTTTGGTGGCGGTTGTGCTTTCTGCACAAGCAACGGATATCAGTGTTAATAAAGCAACATCAACGTTGTTTAAAAAAATATCGACACCACAAGATATGCTGGATTTTAGTGAGGATAGATTGATACTGAGCATAAAATCTATAGGGTTGTATAGGAGCAAGGCTAAGCATGTGATGCAATTAAGTGCTCTATTGATCAATCAGTATGATGGGATTGTGCCAAATAAGTTTGAGGACTTAATCCAATTGCCTGGCGTGGGGAGAAAAACGGCAAATGTTGTGTTGAATATGGCTTTTGGTCAGGCAACCATTGCTGTTGACACCCATGTTTACAGAGTATCTAGGCGTTTGGGGTTTTCAAAAGGAACCACAGAGTTAAAGGTTGAACAAGACCTATTAAAGGTTGTTCCATCAACCTTCTTAAAACATGCACATCACTGGATGATTTTGCATGGGCGCTATGTTTGTAAGGCTCGAAGTCCCTTGTGTTTATCTTGTTCTGTAGCACAGTTTTGTCGCAGTAAGGATAAAACTTGCTCTTCATGATGCATGATGAAAAGATAAAGATTATTTTTTATAGGGTTAGGTTTTTAATATCATGAGACTGACTAGATGGTTTGGTCTTATAAGTAAGAGTTAAGGCTTGAAAGTGCTTGAGCGATCATGAATAATAGAGTATTGATTATTTTTAGTAAAATATGAAGCTTTATAGCTTGGTAGTATTTGTTCCTGTTGACTTCGTCGGGGATGTCAAGCGGGCAATTTTTGATGCTGGAGCTGGCAGTTATGCTGGCTACTCTCAGTACTGTTGGCAAAGTTATGGTGTCTCGCAATACTTGCCCCATGAGGGCTCTGACCCTTTTGCTGGAGATGTTGGCGTCTTACAAACAGATGAAGACATAAGAATTGAGACCTTGTGCCATGCTGATTGTGTGGTAGAGGTGTTGAGCGCTTTAAAAAATGCTCATCCTTATGAGAAACCAGCGTATTTCTTGTTTGAGTCACACCATTTGAAGTATGAGGATACGACATGATTGTTTTACTAATAAGACTGATGGCTGTATTTTTGGTAGCACTTATTCCTGGGTTGGTACCATGTGGCATCTATGATCAAGGAAGCTTTTTTTGGATTTTGAGCTATGGGTTAGTATGGATGGTTGTGATGGTTAGTTTAATTGTTGGGACCAGGCACCTGCCGGTGTTTCGCCCTAATCCTCACACTGCCGGATTGATGATATTACTTGTGTGGTTATCAGCGATCGTGCTGGCTGGCATTCCCATGAAGCTCATGGTTCCGAATATGAGTTGGGTAGATGTGTTATTTGAGGCAGCTTCGGGGCTTACTACAACAGGGGCTGAAGTGTTATTGAATTTGGATTCAATACCCAGAGGCTTGATTTTTTATCGACTATGGCTTCAATTTATAGGCGGGCTGGGTATTGTTATGTTTGTTTTGATTGTGTTTCCTTTAATGGGTTTAAATCACAATGCTGGGCTTAAGTTTGATTTGCCAGGACCAGCCAGATTACACGGCGTGGGGGTAAGGCAATTGACTTTGGTTCGTTATCTTTGGGTTGGGTATGTGTTGCTTGCTTTATCTTGCGCTTTTTTATTGTGGAGCTGTGGACTTTCTTTGTTTGATGCTTTTTCAGAGTCACTAGGCGTAGTTTCCACTGGTGGTTTCAATGTTTATAAGGATGGTTTTAATCATTATCCTAATGCAGTAAAATATGTGGTGATGTGTTTCATGTGGATTAGTAGTATAGGGGTTATGGTACATGCTGGTTTTTGGTTAAGTAAGGACTTGCGAGTGTACCTGAGGGATAAAGAGCATCAATGGATGATGATACTTTTCTTGGTAACTGTGCTTTTAGTACTGGGGGGTGATCTTTTTTCACCAGTGTCTGCGCTTGATAAAATTTTTACAGTTATGTCTATGATCACAACATCTGGTTATAGTGTTTCTGAACTGAACCAATGGTCTTCGGTTTGGCTCACTGTTTTACTAACATTATCTGCCATTGGAGGCTGTACAGGATCAACTTCAGGTGGTATGAAACAGGCACGGCTAAGACATTTATGCCATGAACTATCGGCATCATTGCGTGCTTTTTTACATCCTAATCTTGCCATGGGGGTTAGAGTGCCTATGCAGCAGGCTTCCTTAGCAAGAGTTAAATCATTTTCCTTGATGGTTCAAGGTTATCTGTTGGTATTTCTGGGAGGGTCTTGGTGTTCTGTGGTGCTATTACAGATAAGTGGCATGGATCTTGTGAGTGCTTTTAGTGCAACGCTTGCTTGTTTGACCAATACAGGCTCAAGTATGGGTCTTTTAACAACCAGTTATGCCCTTTTGCCTACTTTTTCAAAAACAGTCTTGATGATAGATATGTTACTTGGACGACTGGAATGTATTCCTTTGGCGGCTGCTTTTTATGCCTTGTTAGCCGACTGAGCAAGAACGGGTTCTTTTTTTTCTAGTTCAAGTAGGGGCGTTTGTGTCGTTGCTACCTGGTACAGCTGTTTGAATAAAGATACATGCTTTGCTAACGTGCAGCTGTTATCGTTAATGCTATCATGATAGGTGGTTCGTCCTTGGCTTGTTTCGATGGTGATGGCTTCATGAGCCAGAGGGTTTCTAAAATGGTGCTTGAGTGTTGCCACGTAACTTTGTATCAAACGATGCGTATGGCTAGTGGATTCAAATAGTGCTGGGTGTTTGAATTGCTCAACAAGCTCAAAGCATAGAACCAGTATCACTTTCTGGATCTCTGGTGATTGATTAAGCCAGCGCTTAAAATCCATTATATTCGGGTGCTCATGATACGCCATAAAATCATAAAGTACCGAGCATAAATGGTTTAGTGTGCATGATAGGTTGTGTTGTTGGTCTAGTGTAAGGCATGGTTGGAATAGCGTTTGCTTGAGTAAAGTGAGGTTTTGCCAATGTTGGGGTAGCCTGTCGTTAAACCGTTCACGAGCTATTTTAATGATGGGTTGATAGACTGATAATAAAGCCAGTCGCCAATCAATATTAGGTTCTTGGCAGCGCTCTGTAAACTGTTTGATGGCAGCGCTGATTTGTTCAATGTTGATGGGGCTTAGCGTGTGGCTGTGGTGGACTAAAAAGTTCCTAGCTGTGTCTA
This sequence comes from Pseudomonadota bacterium, assembly GCA_036148435.1. Classification (GTDB taxonomy): domain Bacteria; phylum Pseudomonadota; class Gammaproteobacteria; order Comchoanobacterales; family Comchoanobacteraceae; genus JAYYHL01. Next base: position 133,539 of record JAYYHL010000007.1, read on the forward strand.
TGACAAGATGTCTGTGTAAATCAAGACTGGTTTCCTTGTGGGCATAGTGAAGCTGCTCCATACTCACAATCCACTTGATGATATGGTATTTATGGATGGCTTGGATGGTGGTGTTATCGTGGTGTGGGTAGTCTTCTAGGCTGGTTGCATGGTTTGAAATGTGTAGGATAAACCCTTTGAGCGTCTGTTCCTCTGGTGTTTGAGGTGGTGGGGTGACGGTATGAAAAAAGTTAGGATGCTTTAGCTTTTTGCTTAATTGGTTTTTGATTTTTAGCAATGTTTCACATTTTTGAATAGCTTTTGATGATGGCTTAGGTATTGTTTTGACATCCTCACCGTTTACCAGTGCCTCTTTTGATTGAGGTTTAGTCTGTTGGTAACGTTGATGTTGCTGGTAATCAGATTGAAGCCGTTCAAGCATCAAGGTGACTTCTGGTAGATTTTGTTCGCGTAGGTCTTGGTAGCATCGCTTATGTTGTTCTATGAGGCGTGTGGTTGTGGCAATATCAATGGGCTCTGACATTAGGTTTGAGGTAATGGTCTCTTGAATGGCTTGCACGTGTTTGTGTTTTTTATGGTATTTTCGGAGCATTTTTTGGATTTGAGTCCATTGATAGTGTGTTGTCCAATTGGGTTTGGCTTGATTGCAGAATGCTTCAAAATCATTAGGGTTTTCATAGAAAGGCACACTTGGGCCTGTCTCTGCTTGAAGTTTAATTTCAGGTAACAGAGGTCGTGTTTTTTCTTGTGATGTCCATTGTTGTTTAAGTGTTTGTGTCTGATCAAGTGGGTCTTCTCCCAGTGGGTTGGAGGCTTTTGGTTTTTGAATAGTAGCTTGACTATATTCTTGTTTTTGCGGTTGTACTATAGTAATAACTGAGTGTTTCTTTAAAAAGACATCAAGTTCTTCGGTGCTGATAAGCTGCTTCCAATAATCAAGTGCTTCTTGAGTGATCTTAAGTGGTTGCGGCCCTATGTCTAGGACCTGGTAGCACATATCAAAATAAAGACTGGCCTGAGGTATGGTTTCAGGTTTTTGTAGTATGATGGACAACACCATGGACAAGGTTAATCGATCTGTATCGCTGATCTGATCTTGTTGACAAAAATAGTTAATCAATAGATAGTCGTTGATTTTAAGCTGTTGAATGATATGGGCTACCGTGATAGTGGGTGGCGTTGGGATATCTGTGAGGCTAATGTTGCTGGTAGTTATCGGTACTGTGCATGGCTTCGTTTGTTGCTTTTGAACTTTAGACAGTCGGTTAATATTGGGGCTGCAAGCGGCAGCTCGAGTAAAGTTTGGAAAGTGGTTTATGAAGTGCTTCAAGGATTTGATATCTTTGAGTTCTTGGATGATTTTCCCAAAAATTTTGTACTGTCTTGCCATGACCAATAGAGTGAGTTGGTTAATAAGGGGAGGGTCTTTAAATGAATACGGAGATAATGGCCTGAAAAAATCTATGGCTTGATCAAGTAGGTGAGCAACATCTTGGTACTGACTGTAGTGACTAAAGAAGGCTTCAAGGCCTTCAGTATGGCCCTTGAATAGAGGTGACCCAAGAACTGGCCTGAGAGGATTGTGAGCGTGAGGAATTGCTCCGTGCTCAAGTAACAAAGATACAGCTTGGGCTTGATTATTTGAGAGTGCACAGGCCAGAGCGGTTTCCCTGGTTGCATGATAGCTTGTGCTGGGACCAAATCTAAGGTAGCTGATCACTGCATAGCCTGTGATGTTGAGAATGTTGCCCACTTGGATGCGATCATTTAAATCGAAGTCAACCCACTGGGTTGTAAGCTCAAAACCATCAGAAAAAATTAGGGTGACTTGAGTGTCTGGTCTGTATCTGTTGATGGCAGCTAATGTTCTCTGTTGGCCTTTGTGTGTATAGAGTGTATTAGATCGCCCAACAGAGTAATCATCATCAATGTTTAGTAGCGCCTGCTCAAGGTTGCTACCAGGGATTGGGAAGGCAAGTTCTTTTTCAAGATTTAGTGGTAGTTTTATGGGTTGGTTGGGTTTAGCGCCTGCTTCTAACAAGTGCTTCATCAGCTCTGTGTGGCCGTACCTACTTGCATCAATTAACGCGGTATTACCATAAAGACAAAACCTGGTCTTTTTAGGTGCTTGGTGAATGATTTCCTGTTCTAGACAGTTTCTAAAGGATATTGGTGTGTTGACTGACTGACGCATTTCAGGTATTTTTTTAAGCAAAATACCGAATATTTTTGGATTAGTAATCATGCCTTTAAACGCTTCTACACAAAGATTATAAAAATCCATGGTGATGTTTTTTTTGTTGGTTTCCAGACAGTATACATCATCATGATGCCAAAAATATAATTGTAGATTGGTGCTTGATAGATTAAGGGCCGTAACAATATTGTGTTTGGACTCAAGGTTTTTTGGGGTAAACCTAGCAAGAATGGCAAAACCTTTGTTACTTCTTAGGTATGATTTTATTTTGTTTGTCTTTAATGAAATTTGCTGGATTGGTTTGGCTTCATCGGTTAGGTTGATAAGGTCGACTTTTATCTTTATGTCAAGCTCGTTGACAGATCCAATGGTTAGCGTGTACATCTGTGCCTTTTGTAAATGTTAATGGTGTTTTTATGTTTTTTCCTATTGTATTATAAGTTTAGCGTGTTGTCAACTCGTGCGTTTGTCCCTGGGGACGAACATGGTGGACAGGTAGTTAGCTAATAATAGTTTTATGGTATAATAAAACAAAGATGGTGCTGGACATCGCCTGGATTGCTAAAAAGGGGAGTAAGTAACAAATGAATACACAAGAACAACTGGTTTTAATTGATGGTTCTGGGTACTTGTTTAGGGCTTTTTATGCCATGCCTGCATTAAGCAATGGTCAAGGGATGCCTACAGGTGCTATCTACGGTGTGGTGAACATGCTCAGAAGACTTGAAAAGCGATACCCTAATGCTCAGCGTGTGGTGGTTTTTGACCCTAAGGGGCAAACTCAGAGGCATGAATGGTATCCAGATTATAAGGCAAACCGAGGTGTTATGCCTGAGGATTTAAGCCTGCAAATACCTTATGTGCATAGTCTTGTTAAAGCTTTAGGGTGGCCGCTTGTGATTTGCCCTGGTATAGAGGCTGATGATGTGATAGGCACTTTGGCCGCTCAAGCAAAAGATCGTGGTATTTCGGTGTGTATTTGTTCAGCTGATAAAGATTTTGCACAGTTAGTTTGCGATGATGTGGTTATATTTGATGGCATGAAAGATAAGTTTTATGATCGTGAAGCTGTATATGAGAAATTTCATGTTTGGCCCGAGCAAATTATTGACTATTTAGCTTTGGTGGGTGATGCGGTTGACCATATTCCTGGGGTAGAAAAAGTGGGACCTAAAACGGCGGCCAAATGGTTAGCTCAGTACCAAGATTTAACCACCATCAAACAACAGCATGCACAAATAAAGGGTAAGGTTGGAGAGCGTTTAGCTCAGGCCTTACCGAATTTAGATTTATATCAAAAATTGGTCACCATTCAGACCCATCTAACATTACCAGTTGTGTTATCAGATTTAACCCATAGGCCCCATGATCAAGCATTCCTGGCCAAATATTATCAAGAACTGGGATTTAAAACCTGGTTAAAAGATTTGGGTGATGTGGTATCTCCGGAAGCTCCCGTATTGCCAGAGGCCAAGGTACTCAGCGATCTAGAATTATTCAAAATTTGGTGTGATGGTTTACTTACTGATGCGCAGCCGCTTGCTTTGTCGGTGTGTTTTGATAGTCAGGATCATGGAGATAGCGTGTTAGGTCTATGTATGGGTACGAGGCATGATCTTTACTACGTGCCTTGTTTGGTACATGAGGACTGCAAACATCCCATTAAGCTAGATCAGTTTGTGTCTGCTATCAAGGGACTGTTGGTTCAGCCTAATAGAAAATGGATAGTCAATCATGGAAAATGGTTTCTTAAAACGATCAAGTTGTCAGGGTGTGTATTGGCCGGCCCGTTAATAGACGTGGGTGTTATGAGTTATATCCATAAGGGTCCTGGTCGGTTATCAATTGACCAAATGGCCTATGATTATCTGGGCAAGCTTATGCCAACACGAGCTGAGGTTTTGGGTAGTGGTGCCAAACAAAAACCATCACAAGACTTATCAGTTCAAGTGATGTCAAATTGGCTTACCCAGCAGCAACAAGCTTTGATAGGCCTTGATGATTGGTTCAGTCTTAACTGGAAGGATCAACCAGAAAATCAATCTTTGTATGATAGAATAGATGCGCCTTTAATTTGGGTCTTGGCAGATATGGAGCTCCGTGGGGTTAAGCTCGATACCAGGATACTATTTGAGCAATCAAAAGAAATGGGGAAAATGATTGCTGAGCTTGAGCAAAAAGCACATGAGCTTTCCGGGGAGGCGTTCAACTTAAGTTCTCCTAAACAGTTGCAGCATGTATTGTTTGAACAGATGGGATTGCCTATACTTGAAAAAACACCTACAGGTCAGCCTTCAACCGGAGAGTCTGTGTTAGCTCAGCTGGCAATGAACCACGATATCGCACAGGTGATACTTAGGTATCGAACTTTGAGTAAACTAAAATCAACCTATATCGATGCTCTACCTAAAGTAGTGAACGCTCATACTGGTCGCGTGCATGCCGATTTTCAGCAGACTGTTACCTCGACTGGGCGCCTGTCTTGCCAGTCGCCAAATTTGCAGAATATTCCTATTAGAACAGATGAGGGGCGAGCCATACGGCATGCTTTTGTCGCCACCCCTGGGTATAAGCTACTTTCGTTGGATTATTCTCAGATTGAATTGAGAATCATGGCGCATATTTCGGAAGACCAGGCTTTGTTGTCATCCTTGAATGCAGAAGAAGATGTACATGCATATACGGCTGCTCAGCTAAATGGAGTTGATGTTAGTCAGGTGACCTCTGAACAGCGTCGTATGGCCAAAGTGATTAATTTTGGTATTATTTATGGTATGTCTGCTTTTGGCTTAGCTAAGCAGTTGGGCATTTCAAGAGAACTGTCAAGCAGCATGATTGAACGTTACTTTCAGCAATACCCTGGCGTAAAATCATACATGGAGCAAACCCGATCAGCAGCGATTGCCGATGCTTATGTCACCACATTATTAGGTAGGAAGGTGTTTTTGCCTGATATTAACCATGGACAACAAAGTGTCCGCCGGGCACAAGAGCGTGCAGCCATCAATGCTCCCATGCAGGGTACGGCAGCTGAGATCATTAAAATGGCCATGCTTGCTGTGGATAAGGTCATTAAAAACCATGCAAAACCAAAAGATGCTTATTTGGTTTTACAGGTGCATGATGAGCTGGTATTTGAAATAAAAGAGACTGAATTATCCCGATTACAGCCATTAATCGAAGAGGCTATGATGTCTGTGATGGTACTAAAAGTCCCTTTACTTTTGAGCTCAGGCTCGGGTAATCATTGGGATGAGATTCACTGAATAGTTAAATTCAAGAACCATGTACATATGAAGCGGTAACGGGTTTTTATTTTTTTTAACAGCGTTGTGTGCTCCTCAATACGTCACGATTACCTCGATTCTAAAGCGGGCATAAGGGGGGGGATGTCTTTGAGGCAAAAGATTGGTTCAATCTGTATCAGGTGGTTATTTATAAAAAGTCATCAGGTAAAGGAAATACTAATAGTAAATACAGTTATTCTGGTAAATTAATAGGTTCTCGTTGTTTAGACGACAAGTAGAATAAATAGATGCTTAGTGATAGTAGTGTGACATTTGTGATGGCCATAATATTTTCTAATATAGCTTTATCGTGGGTAAAGACCATTAAAGAAACGACGATAATCGATCTGGAAACATCTCTCATCAACCATAGCATGATCAATTTCCCGTACCCCACTATAAAGTAGGTTGCGACATACTGGGGGTATGATGTCTGAGGTAAGATAAAGTAAAATGCAATTGGGATGGCCAGATAAGATGTGATAGGGCGAACTAGGGCTAACGAACGGTACAATATGTTTGTGGTCAGTTCGTGGGCGTGCGTATCCAAGAGGACAAATTGTATACAAACGCCGATATTCACGATGATGATTAAGCTGAGTGTAAAATGAGTAAAGGCCTTTAAACGTTGAGACTCTGTTTGTGTTTTACGGTAAAGTACGATGAATGAGACGGCAAGACCAACCAATAGGATAAGTAATGCCACTAGCGTTAACCACTGGGTTGATTGTTGATAGATATCTATAAGACGAGAATAATA
>JAYYHL010000008.1:0-423837 GCA_036148435.1 Pseudomonadota bacterium
GATGGACATGATCATTGGCACTAAGGCAGTGGGTCTTGACTGGCAAGCCATGGCCTATCACTATCCCAAGCACCAGCTGCAAACATCACAACTCTTATCCACGGGTCTGGGGTTACAGGTACAGATGAACATACTACCATCGACGATCACACCCACTCAAACCGTAGCAGGTCTTAAAGTCACGTACGACAAAAACAAGAAATATCTATTTCTTGCAAACATCACGCACCACAGTAATCCCACCAATTCCCTTCGGATCCACAAAACCGACACAGACCAAACACTGTTCAGCATTGTGGAGCAAAGGGACAACAGTCAAATGTAATGCACCAGATGAGTGAAGCACAAACAGCTACACATGGGCTTGTGCTCAAACATATTTGTACTAAAGATACCTAACCAGATAAAAGACTACCTTAATACCACCCCCAAGCGCCACTATCTCGAAACCCTGCACCTGTAGAATATAAGGCGATCACCTTCTTGGGACCATTGGCTCTCATAGAAATATCACAAGTTAGAGTTCGATTGTGGCGTAAAAAAGGTATGTGCGGTTGCTAACTCCCCTGGAAGCTGTCGGATTCCACCGTGCCTTAAGCATGGCCCGCTTGATGGTGCGCTTGTGGACAGACAGTATTGAAGAAAATCCCTACCATGTGTTAAGGCCCAACAACTTGTCCAGTACTGGCGTAAAGCGCTATGAATACATCTAGCGTGTGATATGGCATGCTACGCCACCTCTGCCACTACCATCTATGTAAGTATTTAAAGACACATTGTCATTTATTTTTTTCTCAAGCAAAACCTTTCCTGAGCCTGGCTTTTGAGAATTTAGCTGAAGCTGCAGCGTTAGATCTTTGTTAAGTCTTCTCGTGAGCTGTATTTCAGCATCTCTAAAGAACGCAGAGTCAGACCCTAATTCTTGGGATTGGTAATCAATATAATCAAATATAAACATACGTTTGATAGCTGAAAGTGTTCTTGACATTTTGATGATTTCATCCTCGCTAAGATTCTGATTGCCCAACAGGGATAGCACGTCTCGCGATTGTTTTGTGTTTAAGACGTTAGCCTTCTGATGAGTAAGTAGGGATGCAAGAATTTCATAGGGGGTCATTTTTTTGGGACTTGAGAAAAAACTAGGCTGTGGTTCACTCAATTTTCCTGTGATAGAGACGCCATAGGTTTGGCGTGTTTGAGAAGAGGGGATAGTGAAACTTCTCTCTACAAAAATATCCAGTAAAGGGTCATATATAGGCGTTTTTACCCATTGTAGTGATACTTTTTGTATGGGTATGGTGAGGTTGTCAAAATTTAACACAGTACCTGTAAGTTGTAGGCTTCCGTGAGTAACCGGTACTCCAGTCGAATTGCTGCGAATGCTAATGTCTGAATCAACAGCTCCTTTGATACCATAGTACTCAATGATATTACCCTGATCAGGGCCAGCTTTTAAGTGTAAGTCGTAATGAAAAGGCTTGTGTTGGGACGGTGTGACAGGATTTTTAGATGGGTTAGATTTGCAGATTACAGTAGTCTCATCAGGTAGCGCTGTCAGGCCTGAATTGAATGGTTTGGTGTATTGGAAAAAACTATCGATAAATTCAATATCAAGTTTGGCAAGGTTTTGGTCAGCAGTTAGACTAAGTTCAAGATCAACATTCGCATTAACCTTGGCTTTGGGATTATTTTGTAACAGGGTGTTTTTGCCTTTTAGACTGATGATGATATCAGGTGCTTCAGATTTGAGAAGACTAGATAAATAATTGATGCGTGTCTGCACATCAAGCAATGAGTCATCTGTTTTGAGGGTGCCGGTGAGAGCTATTTCTTCAGAGTTAATATGCCCTTTAACCGCCTGGTGAGAGAGCATGAGATCATTGACCCTTGATAAGCTAGGGATGAGTTTATTGTAAGACAGTAGGCTTTTAAAATGAGTCACCACAAAGGAGCCCTTAATGGAGGGACGTGAGGGATCTTTTGGATTAGCCTGGCCTGAAATACCCCCTGATAGACCTAATTCAGTAATGGTATATGGGCTTGATTGTAGTGCTGGTTCAAGCAGTGGATGCAGATTATTTAAACGATAACGGCCATCGAAATACCAACGATCAGGTTGCTGGTATTTAAAATTTAAGTCGATGAGGTAGTCATCGTTGGTGACGGTTTTGCTTCCTGTTAAAGCGATGGCATGTGGTGTGATGATTAACTCAGGTGGGTTTGAGGAAGGGAAGATAGGGAACTGATTAACCGTTGTTGATTTAAAACCAATGACACTTTTCGCCGATGTAAAAGCCATGGCTAGTTCGGAGAGTATCTTGAAATCAGGTAAATAACTGGTCTTTTTTAAAGATGAACCTTCAATACTAAGTGATTGACTCGTGAAATCCCCATGACTTTTCAAGTTTATTTGATATGGAAGTTGATTGCTCTGAAACGCAAATTCAGACTGCCATGTTTGATCAGAAGCTTTACTGAATCCACTCAATTGTTTCAAATGTAAGCGTGAGGTTTTCATGTCATCGATACTGAGGTTGATGTTGAATATCGGATAAGCTGATAACTGTTTTTTAAGCTCAAACGTCCATTGAATATCTTTTAGATTGATGCGATTAGTGTTTAAGTTCTTAATTTTTCCTTTAAATTTAGGTATATTCAAGGTGTGTTTGCTGTAGTTTAGAGATAAATCAACATAATCTTGGAGATGTTTGTGTTGGTAGACTGCCATTAATTGCCCATTGCTATGGTCGTCTTGTTGAAGCTTGAGCTCAAACATGAAATTTTGATCGGTGATAGAAAAGGTACTATAGGTATAATCGGGAGTATGACGATAATGAGCGTCTATGGTCATCAAAGAGGGTAATGATGCCGGACGGGTCTCAAGTTTAGCAGTGAATAGTCCTTGATTATCATGGTAATAATTAATTAAGCCTACATCATTATCGGTGTTGACAGCGTGCGTTGATTCAGGGGGATGATCAATGGGCTTGAGCATGAAATCTATAGGTTGGGATAGATAAAAGCCCTTTAATTTAACCACGGGTTGGGATGATATGCTGGATCTTATATTGACTTTTCGGATGGATAAAATACCTCGCTCATCAGCTTGTTCAAGATAAGCTTTAAAGGTAGGATGATTAGCTCCTGATCCCATTCGTGATGATGCATACACATTGATGCTATCAGCTATTAAGCTTACTTGGGGGGTGTGTTGAATAAAACCAAATTGTATCTTAACTGAGTTAATGCGAACCAATTTATTCACAATGGCCTGATCAATGTGAATACCTGTCAGGATAGATCCGCTTACCTTAACAGCCTCTAGCTCAACCTGGTAATAGTGTTTGATAGCCATTAGAGTAACATGTGTACCCAATGATGTGCCTACCAGAAACAAAATAGAAGCAAGGGTAGACAAAGTGATGATGATGATGACACGTAGTAGTTGTTTAAAAAAGCTCAAAAGTTGTGACGTTAACAAAGAGCACTATTATAGTCAATAATATAATTTTATTCAATTTATTGGTATTTTTTTTGGTTTTTTAGTTAGAACGAGTGTTTTAAAGCAATTCCTAATTTGACTTTTCGTTGAGAATTAAAGTGGTTGACGATGGGCTTGGCCAGTGAGCATTCAATATTACCCAATGGGGACTCCCAGACAATACCTATACCGACTGAGGTGGCTGCTTTTTGTGTTTTATTGCTACCCAGCATGCCTGCATCAACAAACAGCTCGGACGACAAACTTGTGAAGAGTTCATATCGATACTCGATGCTCTGTGTGACCATATAATGATTGTGTGCCCCTTGGTCCGGCACTAAAATAAGAGATCGATAACCAAAACCTCTGATTGAGTTCATCCCGCCAGCTTTAAACTGCCATGATTTTGGGAGTGTCTCGAGTGAGGCTGAATTTAACCATCCTAGGGTATTACGCATAAAAAAATTGTTCTTTTTATCCAATTTCCAGCGTGTTTTGAGTCCAAGTTTGGCTCGAACAAATGAGGTAGGTGATAATGGGTGGGTGCTTGCCGATAAAGAACTGTTAACAGAAAGATTAAGACCACGGCCTATAACGTGGGCTGATGACATGCTGTATTGAGGGTATATAAAAAATTTCCAGGGCTGTTGTACTTTATTAAGAATATCTCGATCGATGGAAAAAATAAGTTCATAGTGCCTATAGTCAGGGGCCAATGAGTCCAAGGGCTTGGATTGGATAGTTGTGTAGGCAAGATTCAGTGCTATACTGTCAGCGTAGTTTTTGGTACTTAAATAAGACTCTAGGTTGAGTCGCTTGGCAACTAAAGAAGCCTTGTAAAAATCATATTGTGGGTGTTTTCTAGGGTATTTGATGACACTTTCAACCACTGGGCCATGAGCATTCCACGCGATACTGTTTCGCCACTGAAGGCCTCTCCCACTTAAAAAAAGACGTTGTGTCTCTAATAGTACATCCACATTAAGGTCAGAATTATATCCCACCATTAAATGATAGGAATTAGGCTTGTTAGGGAGGTAGGATACATCGATAGGGATGCTGTGATAATTAGGTTGATCTCGGTAGCTAACATCCACAGTTTTAAAAAGGCCAGTTTCCATCAATTTTTGTTGATATTGCTTGATCAGTAAGCTATTGAAGGGGGAGCCCTTACGAAAAGGGGCCATAGATTTTAAGTAGTCTTTGTTAAAAATGTCTGGTGTAATCATAATTTCGTCAAAATAATGCCTAAGGCCAGTATTAATCTTAAAATAAAGCGAAGCACGGTACTCGTCAGTATGAATGATAACCTCGGATGAATTGGCCTCTGCATCCAGAAAGCCAAGCTCATATGCTTTTCTGACCAGTTGTTGTTTATATTGCTGATATGAGAATGTGTTAAATCGTTGTGGTAGTGAAAATTTCATGAGAGAAAAAGCCCGCTCCAGTTCTGGATTATGAGGAGGGATGATACTCACTACTGCCTGAGTGATGATAACAGGTCTACCCAAATTGCACTGTATGGAAAATGATACAGGGTTAAGTTTTTTAGAGTATTGGCATTCTGGTGCGAAATAGCCAAAGGCTTTGAGCGAGCTGGTGGTGGCTTGTTCCAAATCAGCTATACTCAGGGCATGAGTTTCGATGTTCTCATCGATAAACTGTTCGATGATAGCTTGAATATTTTGTGGTAAGTTGGAGTGGATGGTAAATGGGCTCAAGGCATTTAGGTTAGCGCTGCTGAAAAATGACAAAATGATGAAAAACACATGGCGGGATTGGTAAAACATAAAGAGCATACAACACAAGCGATATACCAGTATAACCAGAATTTTGGCGGATGGCTAGTCTGCCACCACAAGTCTCAATGAACCCTAAAGCGGTTCTGGTAATTATTATCTTGATATGTTAAAATCCCAAAACATTTGTGATATGTGATGCCGAAAAGTAACTCACCCATGAGCCTAAAAACCTTATTTTTAATGGGTCTGCCTGGATATCACCTCAAAGCGTTCGATCACCTAGTTATTTCAGTTGAGTGGGCGATGCCGGGCCACAAAACAGTTACTGCCAACTTTGTTGTTGATCATGCCAGTCAAGCACTGCCTGTGCTAGCAAAAGCCTTATCGCCATTATCAGCCAAGCTAACACTTGCGTCCTGGAATAACGAGTCTGATCTAGGAAGTTGGCTATTATCCTGTCACGGTATCAACCGGCAAGCATTGTATCACAAGGGGCTCTCTGGTCATGATATCGATGGCCTTGAAAATAGGATTTTTCCGTCACCTCGTCAATTGATGGCATGTCAACATTCAAAACAGAGGTTTTGGTGTCAGTTATCTGAGGCATTGCAGCTGTGCCAGAGCAAACATTAAACATAAAGGAGAATAGCCATCATGGATCATGAAATACTCACGTTATTGGCCAAAGAACATAAGCGGCAACAAGACCAGCTAAGCTTCATTGCTTCTGAGAATATGGTTAGCGAGACATTACTACGCATGCAAGGCAACCTTGCAACCAATAAGTACGCGGAAGGTTATCCTGGTCATCGTTATTATGCTGGTTGTGAAGTACTTGATGAGATTGAGTTGTGTGCTATTGAACGCGCTAAAAAGCTATTTAATGTTGAGTATGTCAATGTCCAACCACATGCAGGTGCTCAAGCCAATTTAGCGGTCATGTTAGCTCTCATGAATCCTGGGGATGTATTCATGGGGCTTACGTTATCTCATGGTGGACATCTCAGCCATGGCCATAAAGTTAACATTTCTAGCCGTTGTTTTAGGTCGGTATCATATACCTTAGGTGATGATGAGCAACTAGATTACGATCAGATACTTGAAATAGCTAAGCAGCATAAGCCAAAGCTTATTATTGCCGGTTATAGCGCCTATTCAAGAATCATAAACTGGGCTAAGTTTCGTGATATTGCTGATCAAGTGGGGGCTTACCTATTAGCAGATATTGCGCATATTTCCGGCCTTATTGCTGCAGGTGTATTTCCAAGCCCAGTGCCCTATGCTCATGTCATCACCACAACTACCCATAAAACACTAAGAGGACCAAGAGGGGCTATTATCATGACTCCCCAGGATTCTCAAATTGCCAAGCTTATCGATAAAGCTGTATTCCCAGGCACCCAAGGCGGCCCTATGATGCATACGATTGCTGTAAAAGCCATGGCATTTAAAGAGGCTATGACTGATGATTTTAGATTGTATCAACAACAAGTGTTGGATGGCGCCAAGTCTATGTGTCAAGTGTTTGCTAATCATGGACTACACAGTGTCTCTGGCGGTACTGATTCTCATCAGTTTACACTTAAATTTAGAGATAATCATATGAATGGAAATAAAGCCGAACAGCTATTAGCCAGTGCTAACGTGTTAGTGAATAAAAATACCATTCCCAATGACCCATTACCACCCAGTATCAGTAGCGGTATTCGAATAGGAACTGCGGCTGCGGTAACAAGGGGGTTAACCTCCCAAGACTTAGTGACCTTGGCTGAAAATATTTCAATGGTATTAAATAACCCTCAAGACTCGAGTGAGCATGATAAGCTTAAACAACAGGTTCTATCGTTGACACAAACCTATCCGTGTTACCCCGACTTAGACTAAATGGAGCCTATTCATGAAATGTCCTAATTGCGGTCACATTGAGACTAAGGTTATAGATTCTCGGTATGTAGGGGTGAGTGACACTATTCGGAGAAGGCGGATGTGTCCCGAATGTAAAGCAAGATTTACTACGCGTGAAAATAGAGAGCTGAGTATGCCAAGAATTGTAAAGCGTAGTGGTCTTAGAAGCCAGTTCTACGAAGAAAAACTACGTATGGGTATCGCGCGTGCGGTTGAAAAGAGGGATATTGAATCTACTCAGATAGAGCGATTGATCAAACTGGTATGTGAGCAAATCGTAGCCAGATCAGAAAGCGATGAAATCAGTTCATCCACCATAGGCGATATTGTACTTGAGTATTTGAAACAACTTGATGAAGTAGCCTATATTCGGTTTGCATCAGTCTACAGAAGCTTTGCATCCATTGAATCGTTTCAAAATCTCGTAAGCGATTTGCAAAAAGATAAAGAATCTCAGGAATTATCATGAATATCCATACAGAACCACAACCACCCATAAACAAGCGTTCAGCATCAAGAGAGCTGGTTTTTCAATCTATCTATACCGCACATTTGTCCTCAGAGCCAGTGATGAAAGTGTATGAAGACGTGGTACAAGATAGAAAACATGATAGAAGCTATGCAAAAAAATTACTCTGTTTATACGATCAACATATAGACGAACTAAACCAAGCCTTAAAAGGTAAAATCAACACATTGAAAGCCTCAACCTTGAGCGAAGTTGAACGATCGATAGTGCTTATGGCTACGATTGAAATACTCTACATGCCCAATGTGCCATCAAAAGTTTGTATCAATGAGGCTATCATTTTGGCAAAGAACTACGGAGCGCCAGGAGGGTATCGCCTGGTAAACGGTATTTTAGACCAGGTGACTAAAGCCTATAGATCTCAGGCATCCAGCTAGGTGAGTGACCATGAATAGCATGCATTGGCTTGGTTTTGGGTTTGGCCTTGGTTTGATGCCCGCACCCGGGACCTGTGGTAGTCTTTTAGGGCTTTTGCCAGCGCTTTTCTTCCACGATGCCTCATGGGTTTCGATAGGGTCTTTATTGGCAGGGATCATAGTGAGTTGGCGCGCTTGCTGGTTTGCTTATCACATGGTCGGTGGTTTTGATCATAAGGCAATCGTGATAGATGAGATACTGGGCATGTGGATTGCTTTGTATTTTGTGCCCGTGAGTATTTTTAATTATATCATAGTGTTTGGATTATTCAGATTTTTTGATATCGTAAAGCCAGTACCAGTCAGCTGGTTTGAATCACCTAGCTTAGGTTATCATGGTGTGATGCTAGATGATTGTGTGGCAGGTCTTTTGGCCAATCTGACTTGGCATGTGTTGTATTATCTAATGGTTTAGTCCCATATCAACCCCATTTCAGAGGTATCTTGTCTGTTTGCATCTTACATCTATTAAATATATGTGACTTCCTGATATCAATTGAGTGTGATTGGGTTTGATACGAGTTTTACTGGGTGCTATTAGCAGGCTTATCTATTGATGTAATTAATGAATATTTTATCCTGTGGTAATTAAAATAATAGCTACATTTGATTTGTGATGGGTAACATATGATAGACTTTAACGAATTAGCCGGATTATAGCACTTGCTTTATTCCATCAACGTTACAATCTTTATCCTTTGCTAGTAATGCCTCACTGACCCCCTGCCTCCTTTAATTATTCTGAGTGCATGTAATTAGCCGCACTTAATTTAGACTGTGAGCAACCTGCCTCTATATGACCTTTGGGGCTCTGAGTGTGAGAAGGAATAGAGGATTTGCGAGGAGTACTAGCTAGGTTTTTTGAGTCCACAGGGGTGTTTATGGGAAGCAGCGGCCTATGAAATGATTTTGCATAATAATCTGTAAAGCTAAAGGCCAAATAGGAACCAGCATAACTGGAAGTAAAGAATAGCGAGCACGCCAACAGCTCAGGGTAGGTGACCTCAAGTAGATTAAAAGCAATGAAGCATGACAAAGGTAAGGACAATGTAGCTATGAGCGCTTGTATAAGCCGTGCTTGTTCTAAAGGTTTTTTAGGGAAGTAGTTTTTTGATGTGCTATCTTGGGTATCCAGTAAAAAGCAATTGGACATGATACTCATAGAGATGATAGCAGCAGCAGAAACCACGCAATTTTGAGCTACAATAGGCAGGTAGTTTAGATCAGCAAGAGAAATGAGTCCATTGGCATAGGCATTAAGCCCAATAAGCCCCATAATGCAAACGGTTTTGATGACGAATAGTAGTTGCTTCAAGGATATAGTCTGGGTGATTTTACCTAAGGGATCTTTAGCTTTGAAACCCTTTACCTGGTCTACAATCCAGGTGATACATTTAGTGAGCTCTTTTCGATTGAACTGTAATTCACCCCAAAACAGCGTGGACGCTAGCAGAAACGATGAACCTTTAGCAATGGTATGGCCTGTGCGACGGATTAAAATGGCAAATACTGAGGTGTAATTGAGGTAACTAAAAGCCAGCGTGCTGGCAAACGCAAGTGTAGCTGATAGGGTTTGTATTATTTGGGGAGCCAAGAGAGGTTTTTGATTTTTTTGGATTGTACCTTGAGGCGTATCAGCAGCAGTTGTATTCGACTCGTCCACAAATAGAAGGGCAATAGTACTGAAAGCATTAGACAGTGCCATAACACATGCAAATAGGGTGATAGCTGAGGGTTTTAAAAACTTCGTGGCCACCTCTATACAGGACACATAGCTCAAACAACCTATACAGATACCAGACACCAGTGCAATACACGCGTTGCTGTGTTGCTTATAAAGCATTTGTATCCGTTGTTTGAGCGACAGCGATGCATTTCCTGATGAAAGCCACTGACTAAATACTGTGCGGGCATTAACAAAGCGCTTTTGGAGTGACCACGGGACAGACGAATGGGTGACTTTGGTTGGTGGGGGGAGTATTGTATTGAAGAATTTTCTAAACTTTTCAGCGCCAGGTGCATCACCGGCACTGCCGGTCCAGTAGAGCTTAGTATTGAGGATGAAACCACTCAATCCCATGGCATGTGCTAGTAGCAGGTTGACATGCCAAGTCTCCGCTGCATAGATACCAATGATGTAGCAATTAGCACCCACAAGGATGGCACTGACCATGCTTAAGTAATGCCAACCCCAAAAGTCACGATCTTGATATTTTATGGCTAAATGAGCACCGAGCCTTTGAACGTTTGTCTTTGTAGATTTGAATATAAATTTAAATAAAGGATAAGTTAAATCCACTATGATCTCCAATCCCTTGAGTACCAAATATCCCTCGCCGAAGGTATACATTTATAGTTTCCTATGCAACAACTCTGCGAGTCTACCACATTGGGAGGGGCTAGACAACTTCCAGCTCAGGTCGACATTTGGATATCAGTAGGGTGTTTTGATTCAAATAATGAATATCCAAAGCGCCACGCTGAAAATCATTTGAAGCCAACAGTGCTTGGTGTAACGGAATATTGGTCTTGATCCCCGCAACTACCATTTCACGAAGTGCTTGTTGCATACTTTTGATGGCTTTTTCTCGCGTGGGTTGATGTACAATGATTTTAGCAATCAGTGAGTCATAGCAGTGCGGCACATGGTAGCCTTGATACACGTGGCTGTCAACGCGTACACCTGGGCCGCCCGGTGCATGATAATGTGTGACCACCCCGGGAGAAGGGGCGTAGGTATGAGGGTCTTCAGCATTAATGCGGCATTCTATGGCAAACCCCTGTTGCTTTAGCGCGATATCAGAATTTAAGGTAAGCGGCACACCTCGATGGCACTGTATTTGAGTACACACCAGGTCAATACCACTGACGCATTCAGTGACAGGGTGTTCAACTTGTATACGTGTGTTCATTTCGATGAAGTAAAATTGCCCGTCTTGATATAAAAATTCAATGGTACCTGCACCGACATAGCCTATGGCTTGACAAGCTGTCACGCATTGTTTTCGTATACGACTAAGCGCCTGTGGGTCTAGTTCGATACAGGGGCCTTCTTCAATAATTTTTTGTTGCCGCCTTTGTAGTGAGCAGTCCCGCTCCCCTACACAGAAAACCTGGCCATGCTGGTCAGCTATGATTTGAAGTTCAATATGCCGAGGGTGGGTCAGGCATTTTTCAAGGTAGACCTGGTCATTTTGATAAAGACTCAATGCACAGGCTTGAGTGGTAGCTATGGCTTGAGCCAGATCATCTGCTGAATTCACACGGGTGATACCCCGGCCACCACCACCCGCTGTGGCTTTAATGAGTACAGGATATCCGACGCGCTCTGCTATTGCCTGACAGGTTTTGATACAGTTTGGTAATGGGCCATCAGAACCAGGCACCATGGGTATTCCGTGTTTGGCCATGGTTTTTTTGGCTGTTATTTTATCACCCATCAATGCAATAATACTATGGTCAGGGCCCAACCAACAAAAACCTGCTTCTTGAGCTTGTCTGGCAAAGCTGGCATTTTCTGAAAAAAAGCCATAACCGGGATGTATAGCATCAGCACCAGAAGCCTCTGCAGCACTTAAAATAGCATAGGCATTGCCATAGGAGTGCTTGATGTCATCAGCACCGATACACCAAGCACTGTCGGCCATGCGTGTATGAAGGGAATCTTGATCGCATCGTGAATAAACAGCTACTGTTCGTATACCCAGTAGTCGACAAGCGCGAATAACCCTGAGTGCAATTTCACCTCTATTGGCTATCAGTACGGTAAAGGTTTTTGGACGGGTCATTACGAGTCAAAGGTTATCAATATTTGATCACAGGCTACGGTATCGCCATCTTTTACAGCTATCTGTTTAACCACACCATCACGATCAGACTGGATTTTATTAAATACTTTCATGGCCTCAATGATACACACCACGTCACCTTTATTGATACGATCGCCGCTTGATACAAAAGGCTTATCCCCTGGTTTGGGCGCTAAATAAACCGTACCTACCAGTGGTGCTACCAATGATGCGTCTGGGAGGGCTGTTGAAGCACTGGCATCAAGGTGGGGTTTAGATACGTCTAAAGGAGCTTCACGAGAGGGGATCAGTGCTTGGGTAGGTACTCGGTTGCTAATTTGAACAGAGCTGTGTTCGCCGTACTGAACTTCTATAGATTGAAGATCGTGGTTTTTTATTAAGTTAATTAAAGATTCAATGGTTTTTTGGTCGACCATAATGAGTGAAGTTACAACAGATGTACAATTTTAGCTTGGATAGTAATGAGAGGCAAGTGTTTTATCAAAAGCAAATCAGTAGCACACACAATCGTATTTATGTAATACTTGACTGGAACATTTTTCTGAATTAAACTTGGCCAAGCAGGATAACAAAAGAGAAACATGGGCCCAATCTATCGAGAAAAAAAAAACGTTGAATGGCACTCTAATGATGCTAAGCAAGAGGGACTTTCATGGACACCATCAGACAACGATCAATGCTCTCAATTATGGTTATTACCTGGGTTCAATGGCACAAAACACTATGATGCAAAAGAAGCCCATCAAAGACGTATAGCTATAGGCAAAGCTATGGCGAAAGCCAGTTTATTCAGTCGTGCCAATAAAGAAAACCTAAAAACACTGTGTAGATACTATCGGTCCGCAACCCAAAACCACCACCTGGATCTTGATTATGCAGTGTTAGGTTTGTGGTTAGAGCATGAGCACTACCGTAGCCTGCTACCAAAAGGTACAACCCAGCCCATTTCAAATCAGCTTAAGCAAGCAGTGATCAACTCAATAGCCCTGAGCCATCTAGCCATCATGAGTCGCCAACAGCGGGCATCATCAGCAACGGCTAAACCATTCGTTTGTGCAAAATTCTCATATCAAACCCATGCCATTCCAAGTGGTTCAATCCATGCACCATCCAGTAGGGAGGAGGGAGCATCGCCTACTGATATATGGGCGTGTGTATCATTTGATGAAGGTGAAAGATCTATGCACGAGGTTTATCAAACACAACTGAAAGAAGATATTCACAAACTGATCGAGGAGCTTACTCAACCTCATATTACTCGTGACGATCAACCTCATCGTGGCGTTAAAGGTCTTTCTTGGTTGTGCTGGTTAGGACTTTGGCTCTCAGATAACTCAGCACAGATAACAGATGTAGAAACGACCATAAGTTCAATTGTAGATCAAGATCATACAATGATAGCATTGAGATCTGCTATCAACCATGCACTTAAAATCAATCATATGATCACCCATCAAACCCTGCATGATCACATGGTTATAATGCGAAAAGCTATGATTCATGTTGGAAGTCAGCAAACTTTAGGCGCAAGTATTGAGCTAGCCCTAAATACACTCAAGGCATACAAAGTTTGGCTCAATAGGTTGATGATCAACGGCTCACGGTCCAAAAGGTTTTCTAGGCTGGATAATTCATGGCTAGCCTGGCTTGCAACAAATATTCATGAATACTTTAGGCAACAGGTTGATATGTTGATAGGGCTGACAGCTCATGGAGGGGAGATTTCTATAAACTTGCCACGTGCGCAGGGTGAGATTATTCCATGGAATCGTATAGCAGCATGCTGGTCTAAAATAGCCCCTTGTCGATGGGAAAACCCAAACATCAGCAAACTCAGTCATCAATTATACTGCCTCCACTACCAATGGGTTTATGGTGAACTCAGCAGGCAGGTAATGAAAGCTAAGCAACAGGCTGTGATCAATGAGATCAGGGCATGGGTCAATCGCGGCTTTATCCAATACCAAAGGTTCTATCTAGGAAGTGTCCAGGTCGATGGAGAGTCTAAGTCTGATCTGACGGTGGATTTAGATGCCATGCAATTACCTTGGCTTTGGTTTAAAGATGAATCTTGTGCCACGCATGCGCATATCATGCTTGAGCCGGTAGACGAAAAGCAAACACACAGTGCATGTCAATGGGCTTACAAGCACTATGGTACACATATGTCTCACTTGTGCATCTTTCAAGATTTGAGTGGCACTAAAGTCGTGCTTAAGCAAATCTAATGAGGGGTGCTGGGCGGAATCAGGTTAAAGCGTTTTGAAATGGATGTTTGATGGTAGAGGCAGGCCTGGTGCAGATAACGTTTTTTATCTCGAGCACACTTTGACGGAGAACACCGAAGTATATCATCAGACGATTGAATCACAAGACATACAACATCCATGGTAATGACATCATCATGATCAAGAAATACTCTATGAACGATGATAGCCATGTAAGATGATTGAGGTATAGGTTAATGATGAGAGAGTAGGAGGGTATTATCCTATTTTAGGTATGGATAGGCATCCATACCATTCAGATAAACATCAACGATGGTGCCAGGTAACAATTTTAAGGGATGGAAATACTCAAAAGTACGATAGAATCAGCACATTCAAATCTACAGTGCCTACCGTTAATTAGTGGAGAATCTTGATTGAAAAAACTATACTGTTTTATGGGGCCGCTCGATACCCAAAAGGTATGAGTATCACCAGGCTTAGTAACGGATGGATAGGGTTGATTAGAAACGATGATAGGGTTATCTATTGAAGGGCAATGGGGGGCGAGTGCTATCATTGAATAAGTTGCCAGGGATTTGGGAAGACTGATAAACTCTATGTGATTCAAGCTGGCAAGGAGATAATAAAGTGGATAGCTCGGCTGCACAGAGGTGCCATCAAGATATAGGGTAATAAGATTAGGCGGTAGGGGAGAAATAGGCGATAAAAAAAAGGCTTGATTACAACTACAATCAAGATAAGTCAGGGTCTCACAATTGATAATAGAGCTGGGTATCGACTTAAGATGATTGTGTTTAAGTATAATATTTTCAATAGTTTGACATAGATATCGTTGATTAAACACACCAGTATCACATGGCTGAAAAGCCTCAGGATCCAAACATTGGATATGATTATGAGCAGCTGATAAATATTTTAAGTTACCTAAGACGGCTATCGATGAAGATAAAGAAGTCAAGCGATTATGATCAAGTATCAATCTTTGTAAGGGTTTAAGAACTAGGAGTTCGTCAGGTAAGGCCGTGATCAGGTTATGCGAGATATCTAATGACAACAAACGTAGGGGTGGCTGAAGGTTCCCTGGAAGTGATGAATTAACCATCCAGTCTGGAAAAGAAGACTGATGACCATTATGTATACTCAGCGTAAGACCCGAATAGTAGTCTGTAGAATAAGGTATTGGGTTTTTAAAAATAATACGAATCTGTTGCATTTGTATACGATTGAGTATTAATCCGAAGCATTGAACACTTATAATATAAAGAGTGCAAGCTTCGAGAGGGTTACAAGACAAGTCAAGGTGTATGAGTTCGTCATGCTGGATAACAGGTGGGACCGAAACTGATTCATTATAGGAAAGGTCAAGATGAGTCAATGATTCAAGCTTTTCTAGAATGCTTGTGAGCTTTTTAGGTGTAAGACACAATTTATTATGAGCCAATATCAGGGTATTTAAGTTAATGAGATGATCAAAAGCTGATGGTAAGATGATCAGGTCTAAATGCGTAAGCGCGAGCGTCCGGAGTCTTGTTATTTCGCCAAGAGTGTTATAAAAATAATGAGCCGCAATGGTATGATTACTAATAATCAAGTGACTATGCACAACAACGTCATCATGATGATCAGTATTCTCGTCGTGTTCAACGGGATTAATACAGTCAATGTTTGAGTGATCAATATTCAATACTTGATGATGCAAAATTTGATAGTCATCCAATTGGTGCTGACTATTAGATAAGTTGAGTGACTCACAACAATGACAATAGAGCAAGTTTTTAGGTAGGCAAGATAAAGGATTATTAGATAGATTTAGCGATCTAATATTTCGAGAATGACGTTCAAAACATGCAGTGATGATGCGGTTATATGCAAGATCAAGCTCGGTAAGACTACAATGATCAGACATGGGTACTGGCCATCGATCGATATGGTTATGTGCGCAGTTCAGGAAAATGAGAGATTCACAATGAGTCAGCGTAAGTAAACGGATGTGGTTATAAGAAAGGTCTAAGGATTTGAGCGTTGATAGGTTAGCTGTTGAGCTGAAACGATCCAAATGAACCCAATTCAAACTAAGTGTCTGTAATGATTGAAAGTGGCTGATGTTAGCTGTTTGAATACAGAATCGTGAAGCCGATCTATCGATAATCAATTCATTAAGGTTAAGATGACTAACATCAGTTAAGTTTTGGCAATCATATTCAAAAATATCTAATGTGTCTAGTCTATGCTCAGATGGTAGGACATCAGCCAGAATATTTAAACAAAGCTGGCCGATAAACTTGCAGCACCGGAATTTTAAATAAGTGGGATAAAATTTCAGTGTTATCAGGTGTCTAATAATAGAAGAAAGGGCAAAATAGATGGCCAAGTCTTCATTAACTAGATCCGGTGAGTGGATAAACCAGATAACTTGACCAGGAAGAGTTTCAATCATTAGCCAACATAAAAGTGCTTGATGGTAGATGTCTTTAAGCATATACGATGGCCTGATCGTAGTCAGTTCTAGGTGATCGAATCCAAATATCAGCGGTTGGCTTGTATTCTCTAGATCCAAAGAAGTTGATAAGGGCCTATGTGTTTGAGGGGAGTGAGACGGATAAATTTCCATAATGAATAATCCAGTTAGTCAATAATACTCGTGAGTGCCTAGTAACTTGATACCATCTGACCATAGGTCCATGAATGATAGTGTGTCAGGAGTACGTGCGTAAGGGACAGATCGCATATTTAGTGCAATAAGCTTGAACTTAGCTTATCATTAAAAAATATACACCATTGAAATCGGCCACGCAACAGAATAACAGGATGGTGCCTTTATGGGTATTAATTTTCTTATCGGAAAAGCTGAAAGAGAGACCTTGAGTGTCAAAGCTTGTCAATTGAAGCTTAGATTTGCCAGAGGGTTGCGAAGATATTGTTCAACTGATTAAAAAGTGGCTGAGAAAAAATAAATATTAAAGTTGATATCAAAAGTGACGTGATTATGAAGACCATATTATTTCCTGATGATGAGGATTTGTAAGATATTGAGAGAGACATTTGGTTTATTTACAAGGTCTATCGGTTTTTAATAAAGAATAAGATTAGACTTGATTAATTTTCATTTATTTTTTTAATCTTATATGTGTTATGTAAACTGGAAATTGAGTCGTGCGTAAAAAATTTTTTATGGAACAAATCAAACTGGGATGGATTTTTGTTTTGGGGCTTTTTGTCACGGTAAGCGCTAGTGACTACAGTTCAAGTTGCAGTAGTTTAACAGAACAGCAGATCAGGGGAGAGCAATATTCGAAAATGCTGCTGGAGGTTAATGATCCCATAGAGCTTGACGCAAAAATAAGATATAAAAGCCATAAGGCTATTATTCCATATGTAACTTTATCATTTGAGACCGAAAATGGTCTGGAGAGTGCATTTTTTAGAGTGCTAAGACATGGAGGAAGATGGTATATAGCTACATTAAAACACTCATCTTTAGCCAGAAATAAAAATAAAGAGATACCTTTTTCAGCCACACTTTTACAAGCACTTGATGAAAGATACGGACAAAACTATAGTTATGCCGAAAGATATAAAGGAATATTATCTTTGCTGGAG
Source organism: Pseudomonadota bacterium (assembly GCA_036148435.1). Classification (GTDB taxonomy): domain Bacteria; phylum Pseudomonadota; class Gammaproteobacteria; order Comchoanobacterales; family Comchoanobacteraceae; genus JAYYHL01. The sequence goes on from JAYYHL010000008.1 coordinate 17,714, forward strand.
GAGCCCAATATGAGAGAGATGCTTTGGCGGAGCATGAATCATCAGACTAGACATGAGATGGTATATGCGACATCCTCTCTAGCGCCATATAATGCTAAAGATTTTAAGCAGGAAGTCGCCCGTATCGGAAAAGCTGATCCAGACCAATTACATTACAAGGTGCCAGATGATTGGCTCGTGTATGAAGTAAAACCAACATGGTTTAGATTTATCATTTATTCATCTAATTACATAGGTCATTCAAGAGAAGTTGAGTTTGTCATGGAAAAAGGTTCTTGGAAATCAAGGATCGTTCCCCCCTACCAGTATCGAGCACAAGAGGTATCAGAAGGTTTTGTTCCAGAATATCGCTAGCCTAAGGTTGCTGCCAGGGAGACCTGGCTTAGTGTATTGAAGGTGAGGTAGGGGAATGGAAGGCTGGGATAGAGGTAATACGCCAGCCATCTTCATTAAGATATAATTTTATATACCATTGATTTTCATTTATTTAACATAAAAAACTGCAGATGTGGCAAAGAAAACTTAAAGATTCATTGCAGATCAGGGGCCCCATCCTAAGCTTCTGTAAGATACAGTAAGCTTGGATCAAAAAAGTTATAGTAGATGCCTACCACCGTCAAGAAATATCACTTGACCATTGATAAATGTATTGTCTTGCAGAAAGATAGCAGCTGAAACAACATCAGCCACGTCCCCCTTTCTTGGCAGTCTTCTAGCCAATATTGTTTTTTGTATTTTGTGATACTTTAAAGGGTCTTGATTAACAGGATCTAAAATCCATCCTGGACAAATTGCATTTGCGCGTATATGGGGCATATATTTAGAAGTTATATCCAATCCCAGTTCATACAACATTTTTTTGGTCATGATGTAGTGTCCATGATGACGGTCATGAGAAGCTATCTTATTATCCAAAATATTGATGATATGACCGTATTTATGATGTTCAACAAAAGTATGAATTAATTTTTTAGGCGCCTCATAGTTAATTAAGTATTGTTGGTGAGCCAGATGTGCCTGATGCTTGATAGCCTCATCACTTATAAAAACAGCAGCACAATTGATTAATAGATCAATACGATGGTTTTTTAGTATACCCATATCATAGTTTGATTCAGAAAAGTCTTGATACCAAATAAGACAATCTTGCCCCATCATTTTGATGATGTCAGCTACCTCTTGTGTTAAATCTGAGGGTTTGCTAGAGTGAAGTATAATATCATACCCTTTCTTAGCAAAAGCCAATGCAAGAGCGCGGCCAATACGCTTGCTAGCCCCTGTAATTAATGCGGTTTTAGTAATAGATTCAATTTTATATCGTTTTCCTGTAGCTATTTGATTAAAGTACTTCTGTAAAACAATCCCATTGGGAAGTTTTTTATGGGGTATGATATCTGTGAGTGCCACCAGGAGCTGTTCATGCTCAAGATCCTCAACAGCTTCTTGACACCACACGTCATTGACCATATATAAATCGAGATCGATAGTTCTTGATGCATAAGGATCTGAACCCCTTTCACGATACAGTTGAGCCTCAATCAGTCTAAGCTCTTTTCTAAGACTAATCTCCGGTAAACTTGTGGAAACCTGGATTGCTTGGTTTAAAAAGTCTGGATAGGCTGGATTAATTGAGGTCGTTTGATAGATCCTGGAGGTCTTTGTGATAGTCACGATGCAAGAAATCAGGGCCTTTGCTCTATCAAGGTTGATATCAGCATCAATATTAGAACCTATGAGGATAATGTATTCGTTAGTAATCATGCTTGGTTCTCACGATTTCTACAGCAACTGAGTCAGAAAATCTCAACGCATGGGGTTTGTCGATCTTAATTTCGACTTTCGTCAAGTTAAATATTTTGATAATATCGGAGGCTATGTGCGATGCAAGCGCTTCCAATAATCGATACTTAGAAGACTCAGTCAAAGCAATAATATGCTTAGTGATTTTTTTATAGTTCACGGTATCGTCGATGTTATCTGTATGGCCAGATATTCTCAAGTCTGAGTGGATAACAATATTGATGGTCAAGTCTTGCTTCTTCTTTCTTTCCCAATCATTCAAACCAATGATGGTGCGTAATCTTAAATTACGAATAACAATTTTGTCAGTCATGAAATCCTCGGTAACATATAAAGTATATACTGCTATAGCACATATGAAATAATAAACTCTGGATTGTTGTGATGTTATGAAGCCGGCAAAGAATGGTTTTGTAGAATGACGCAGGTCTATTAAGTATGTGGTATGATGGGTTTACTTTGGCAGAGCTGTGGCTTATCGGCTTTAATGTCTTTTTTTTGTGGTTAAATAGGATATGCGCAGCAGCTGCAATAGGGCGCCTTCAGCCTACATGAGTGGAAATTACAGTCATATGTAATACAAATAAGTACTAGGTTTTTACCAGTATTATATTATTTATCGTAATCGCAACTGAGCGTGTCAGCGATGACGCTTAACAAAAAACATATCATGCTTTGCCATTGCTATTAAATGGTAGAGGTAGCTTCTCTCAGGTATTCACTGAGGGCCACTTTTCCTCGGGTTTGATCATCTGCATATTTAACGATAATAGGAGCATAAACACTGTGTGTGCCATCTTTTGCCGGTATACTTCCCGGTACCACTACTGCGTTTTGAGGTACCATGCCCTTGATGATTTTACCGTTGGTACGGTCATAGATTTTAGTGCTTTGGCTGATATAAACACCGGGTGCAATCACCGCCCCAGATTGTATCAAGACGCCCTCAACAATCTCACTTCGAGCCCCTATGAAACAATCATCTTCGATAATGGTGGGTGTGGCGGTGGCTGGTTCAAGTACCCCGCCTATACCTGCTCCTCCTGAAAGATGAACACGTTGGCCTATTTGAGCACATGACCCTACTGTACTCCATGCGTCCAACATAGAATGATCACCAACATAAGCCCCGATATTCACAAAGCAGGGCATCAGGACAACATGCTTGCCGATGTAAGACCCATAGCGAACATAGCTGGGCGGTACCATTCTTTGATGGATGGCTTGCTCAACCTGATGAGTAGTAGCATACTTACCAGGCACAACATCGCGATGTGGCCATGGATGTTGGCATAGTTGGATGGGTTTTATTTTGAAATAGAGCGAAACGGCCTTTTGAAGCCAAGCATGATGAACCCAATGCTTGGAGGTGCTCGAGTAGCTGGCGATTCTCAGGCTGCCCTGATCAAGGCTTTGCACGGCCCATTCTATAGCCTTGCAGGCTTGTGTGTTTTGTTTGAGGTCAGTATTAGAATCGAGGGATTCAATAATAGTTTGAGCCCGTTCTGGAGTCATGCTCATATATTCGTATTCAAGTTAGTATCTAATCTAATTTACCACATAAACCCAAACCATACCACTGTTTAAATCACCATAAGCCCAAAAGACATACTTGACAAACACTGCCATCTTGGTATGGTGTGATAGAAGATTAAAAGTAAAGGTATCCTAATCTATGCCATATAAAAAACAGCCAAGACAAATAAAATCCCTCTTACCATCACAGCAATTATTTACAACACTCAGGAAAAACATAGACAGGCGCGTATATACACCCGGTGTAAAGCATAGCTACAGATGGTTTCAGTGGGTAAAAAGAAAAGCCATGGCGGCGTATCGTGCTATGAAAAAGGCAGCCATATCGCTGTGGAATCGTATGTGTGTATGGCTTTCAAGCGTGGTGACAGGTGTTGTTGAGCTCGTAAAGGTGATAGTAACGGGCTTTGTTGAACTAGCAAAGGTGATAGCCGAGGTTTTTGAGAAATGGCTAGATCACGTTCATAAAGAACACATGGTCAGGCAATTGTTCGGACACAACCATGGTACAACTCATCAAGCCCAAACATCATCCAATGATTGGACGGCCGAACCGCCTAAAACATTTGAAGTGACTCAGAAAAGGGTAAAGGCCTCACAAGAACAACCCATTACAGAGTTCACAAAACCTGATGTATCAATTACGCCTATACCACCTCTTGTACCGCATAGACAAAGGCACATAAGTGAGGCCAGTACTGGGAATCACGTACAACCATTTAATCACAAGCCAGATACTCACCCCACTATTAAATTAAGAGAAGAAAACCCAAATAAAATAGACTTCGATGACCATAACAGTTTAAGCAGTCATAGCGGTTTTAGGTGTCATAACGGATTGAGTACTTGTCAAGATCCAAATAGCCTCTTCATGAAGCCAGTGAGTTTGATACCCAATCAGCCAGCAACTGGAGAAATCTTAGACGAGACAAGCATGATCCAAATTGCAGCTTCTACAGAAGATCCTGCACCCATGGGTATGCCCAATAAAGAGCCCAATACTAAACCCGAAATAAATAATACAAGTGCCTGACATTAAACCGTGCCAGTAAACCACAAGCAACAGTAGATGCGGCTTATCAACAACCAGTCAAACCGTGTCTAACCCAGGCATATAAACATTGATGATGCCCCGGTAATCACACCATGCCAAGGCCATACTGAGTACTTTAGGTTTTGTGCAAAGCGTGTGAATATTTCAGGTTTTTTTAAAGAGTGAGCGGGTATCAATAATGTACACTAACATTCACTTGACAGGGTGAGTGGTTACAGATATAATCATGCAGGATTACAACTATAATAGTAAAAAATGACACATGCATCCCACAACAAACAGACACAAGAAAGCCAAAATTCTAGCGAAGGCCACGAGTACTTCAAACATGCTTCAGCCAACTAGCAAGCCGATTAGGTCAATGGCTAAGTGGTATCATGGATGGCTTTCTAAGCTTTATACACAAGTTCGGCCAGTGGTTAGGTGGCAGGAAAGCCGATCAAGAGTTTAAGCCTGCCGCCGGAGCGAATTCTACTTTTCCAAACGGCAAGTCACCAAAAGCCACACCATCAGAGGATTATGGTCCAAGTCGAGTAGGCGGTGTCCCTGCCACAGAGGCAAAAGACGAAAGACGTTGGACCACACAGGACCCTATTGATCAATCTCAGAACGGGGATCCTGAACAGTTTGCACACAAGTTTTCGCACAAGAAAAGCAGCTAGTATATAACCAAGACCTCAGACATGGTGCATTGTATCAAGGGTCTTGGCATAGTGCCAAGAAATTCTTGATTATGCATGCTGCCTCAAGAGTGTTGTTGGTTATTTTGGGGCAATATCTAACTAAGAATCGTGCCTAGAACATCAGATTTTGCTCAAGTCACAGTAAGATTTAAGCAGCATCAGCAACAAGGATTGAAGCCTGATGACCTATCCCTTCCAGATAATCAGGGTATAATTTAGTGTTAAACTTTATCAGTCATGCTATATAAACAGTAAGAATTTTATTTGTCTGTCATTATATCAAGAGAAGTTTAATTTCAGGTCAACACACCATGCAGAAAACTGATGTACCTTCTAATAAGCAACTAATAGTGCAAGCAGAAAACCTACTATCTGCTGGCATGGCTGAGCTTTTGTTAGACGTTCAAGTATCTGATAACATGAAAAACAAAGCCACTGATATTTTAAAATATATGAAGGAATCCTTATCAGTGGTTGGGTCAAAAAGTGAATTTAGGAAAGCCATAGGTGCTTTTTTTAATGAGCTCAATCAAGAATCAGATCCATCCAAAACAGCGGTTAATAGATTGCTAGGCCCCTATGTTACCGGTATTAATACTTATCTGAATAGCCTGAGGACAGTTAGCCCAACAAGAGGAATTATTACAACGACCATATCGTCACATATGATCAATCTTATAAAGGAAATGGCTAATACCTCAATACCCACTCAAGCAGACGCAGCTGAAACATCATCGACTATTTCTCAGGGCAGTGTATTCCTGCCCCAAAACGAAGGTGACAATAACTCTTTTACTCAGGCTAAAAAAAAATATATGAGCCGGGATTGGTATTCACTGGTTGACACTTGTAAGATTTTTCATCAAAAAATAGAGGAAGATAATACTGAATACACCAAAATGATTACAAGTTTTTTGGCTATGATACCTAAATCAGATCTACAATTAATTGGCTTGTACAACAAGACGGCTTTTCCTGAGGACAAGCTTGTCATTGAATGTATTAATAAACTGCATCCAGACTTAAATTTTGATAGGATTAAAACACAACATTCAGACGTTGATATATTTAATCCAGGTCAAGTTGAAAAAAAGCATTTAGATCAGGCATCCATGAGGACAGCTAGTGCCCGATCTAGCGAAAGTAGCATAACAGAGGACATGAGCAATACGTCTGAAGGTGCCATCAATGGCACGATCTCAGATCCTGATCCAAGCAGCTCTAGCACCTTAGAAAGCTTAAAAAATCAGCTGAAACAAAAAACAGAAGAATATGTCACTCTCTTGGCTAACAAAGCACAACTTTCAGAGTCAAAGTTAGATTTAGAAAACATTCAGTTGAATCGGACAAAATGGGAAAAACTTAAACACAATGTGGGGGTTAGGGTGGGACTATCCAAGAGCGTGACAGCAGAAAAAGCGCAGAATGAAGCAGCAATATCCCAAATAGATGAACAAATGACGGCTTTGGAAATGGAGATAGGTGAATTAGATAGAAAAATAAAAATTCAAGCGAGTGCGGATGTAAATACAAATTTTGAGCAAGCCATAAGTTCAGAAGAAACAAAGAGTCAGATAACATTCAGACAGCGGCTATTTGACAATAAAAAACTTCAGGAAGCTAAGGTATCTAAAGCTAATGCGGCGGAACTGAGGGTCTATCAAGCAGCGCATGCCGAGAGTATCCAAATCAATATCAATGTAGAAAAATGCAGAAAGCTTGAGCAGGCGATTGCTAGCAGTTCGCTGGATATGAAAAATATACAAAAATCAACCCTTGATGCTATTCAAAGCCAAGCACCCAGTGAAACAAGCAGTACCAAATCTACTGCAGATGACCATAAACCATTGATCAAAAAAGCGCTGGAAAGTATTAGCAAATTTCATCAGGAAAAAAAAGATGGCTTATACGTTCAATTTAGATACAACCCATGGTACAGAAATCATCAAAATCAGATAAACGAAATAGAAACTATACAAAAAGATGTCAATCAGATGACAGTAAACCTAGAAAACGCGATCAACCACCTCAGAGATTTACATCAAGGTAAGCGACCACAACCCCTCTCATCCCCCACAACTCACCCATCATCGGGTTGATAATCCCAAAGTGATAGATTTTTGTGGTCTACCTATCTTGAGGGTGTAAGCATGATGGTATCTAATTAAGCAGGCACAAGTTAACCGTTTAACAAGACTAAGTATGAAACGGTTTGTCTAGCTTTTATAATCAAAGAATATCTAGCCCATGCTAGGGCCATGCGATAGAGGCACTGCCTTGAGAATGCCTGGCTATCGGTGCCAATGGGTTGCCTTATGACCTAAAATAACACCCCAGCAAAAACCATACTCAGTGCTTGTGGTTTTGATCAGGTTATAGCATGTGTTTCAGGGGCTTATTGAGGATCAGTTGTATGCCTCAATGTAGCCTGAAGGTTGTCTAAACCTGTCAATCATGGATACGGATGCATATAAAGCATCACATGCAGCTAGCGTTAATGGGCGCTATTTTTAAGATGCACCATACCAGATGCTTTTTAGCACAGGCCATAATACTATTGATTTACGGTGCTGCCTGCTAAAAAATAAAGTCCCTGTATTCATGTCATCATTGAATTTTATATAAGATAATGTTAATGTCTAAAAGTAGATCAGCACATGTTTATTACAGAAAAGACGGGTCGTAAATAGGATGCAGCATAGGAGTTTAGATATTGCTTATTAAATGTTGTTTTAGAGGTCTCTTGTTATTGATTTGGGTAACGCCATTAATATCTGGGCCAGCTATTGTAATCGATACAGGCCAAAAACAAGATGGGTCTTACACTCATGCTGCGTTGAATGGGATTCAAAGATGGACTCAAAAGACAGGGCTGACGGTTGATGAATTTGAAGTTCAAGCTCATGAAACAAGGGAACATGCCATTACCCGAGCTGCTCAATCAGGCTCTAGTCCTATCATTGTGCTTGGCTGTGCATTTAGTCATGCGATCAGGCGTGTGGCGCCTCAATATCAGCGCACTCAGTTTGTAGTGCTTGACGCTATTGTGGATCAGCCCAATGTGAAATCAATAACCTTTAGGGTTCAAGAATCCAGCTACTTAGTAGGCATGTTGGCAGCCATGCTAACTAAAACAGGAACGATTAGTTTTATAGGTGGCATGGACATGCCTTGTTTAAGAGCTTTTTCTTGTGGCTATGCTCAGGGTGCACATGCCATAAATTCTCGTGTTAAACTGCTGGAGTCTCGAATCGGAAATACGGTGCAAGCCTGGAATAGTCCCGAAATGGGTGCAAAGCATGCTGCATTTCATGTTGATAAAGGCTCCGATATTATTTTTTCGGCAGCAGGTTATAGCAACAAGGGAGTGATGCAGCAGGCTACGGATTTAAAAATACGGTCTATTGGGGTGGATATTAATCAAAATCACGTTCATCCTGGTTTTGTGATTACATCCATGATTAAATCTGTGGATATAGCCGTTTATCAGACACTGATGGAAGGCGATCATTTAATGCTTGGGCATCATGACCTGGGTCTAGCTGAGGGAGCGGTTGATTATGTAATAGATGACCATAATCGAGTGTTGATTACAGATGCTATCAAGTCAAAGCTTGACCATGCTAGGCACGCCATCGTAACAGGGACACTCAAGGTTCATAACTATCTAAGTGATCAAAGCTGTCCAGTGAGTATACAACAGCTACGGCCCGATTGAGCACAGTATTTTTGTCATGAAATGTTTGATTTTGCAAGCGATGGTTGGACCAGGCACTTCTGATGCATTGCCTTTATGCAAATCAGCCTTGGATGCTTGTATTAATGAATCAATTAGCCGCCACCATGATATACACGATTGTACATCCTTAGAATACGATGGCCGATGATTAGTCATCATACGCCAAGAGTATTGATAGGCTCAGTATTAATTAGGTTTTTCATAAACTAATGGATGTATGTCTCGGTATTCATCATCAGTGGTATGGCTACAGGCCCATGAACAGTATGTTAGTATGACCTAGCTTAACCCATGCCTTGAAAAAGTAATTGACCTAACAACAAAAACAGGGTAAAATCAAACGACAGCATATTTGCTTGCTTTAGTCATTCGGGGTGTAGCGCAGCCTGGTAGCGCGCCTGCTTTGGGAGCAGGATGTCGGGGGTTCGAATCCCTCCACCCCGAACTGTAAGCGCTTGTAGCTCAACTGGATAGAGCATCGGCCTTCTAAGCCGAGGGTTGTAGGTTCGAGTCCTACCAGGCGTGCATTTATGGTGAACGTAGCTCAGTTGGTAGAGCCCCGGATTGTGATTCCGGTGGTCGTGGGTTCGAACCCCATCGTTCACCCTTACTCTAAATGTATAGGCAGCGCTCCGTATTGGTGTGATATCCTTTATGAGTCGCTACAGGCCTTTGTTAAATAGTTACTTGTGCAACGATCATGGCCGTTTCATGCTTTATAAGTCTGGCTAGCAGGCACAAAGCTATCACCATTAAGCCGTTTGCGTTGAGTTTATAATCAACACGTCCTCTCGTAATGGTGGTGTGGGTCGATACATATGGTTGCTTAATATTGATGGCCAATCAATCAGTGTGCAACTGCATACATAGGACACCACGCCACTTTTTTTGCACACCCGCATCAAGAAATACCATGGTTATAGATATCAATTTAGACATTAATCAGTATCGTTATTATTAAGTTGGTAGTTGCCTAACAGCCTCTTTAAACCCGATAATGGACTGTGAAACCGAACTGGTTACCTCGATAATTTTGCCGTGTGAGCAGGGTGTCTCAGCCGCGTCTACACATATTCGAGCTAGAATTTTTCTAGGGATAGATCCCCATGTTTGGGTGTTTGGGCCTGAATAATAAATACCATGCTGCTCCAGATCAGACTGTTGATTAATGAGCTGTCCTGGTCTTATAATGGTCCAGTTTAGGTTGCTGGCTTCTAAGACGCGCTCTGACTTTCGTTTCTGAATCAGCACAAGGCCAAATACATTAAGAAAGTGAATCCATTTACCTGTACAAAGTGAGGTCACTAATATAACGCGCTTGATGCCTATTCGGGAACAGCTCTTGATTTGAGCCACTGTGCCAAGATAATCCACATGCCTAGGGGCTAGCAAATTGAAAGAGGGACGAGCTCCCATAGCAATGATGAGTGTATCACACCCAGTCAGGGCCTTATCGATTGAGTGTGGATCATGGGTAGATACAACCTCGTTAGTGTGGTGTAGGTGTTTGGGTTGGTCTAAGTGTTTTCTGACCAAGCAGTGTGCTTGGTGGCCACGATGAAGGACTTCATTCACGATTTGTTGTCCTGTTTGACCGGTTGCGCCACTTATAGCTATTTTGTAGATGGGTTGCATTAACTGTTCATCATAAAAATCAGCTAAATAATACACCAAGCCTAAAGTTCTGTAAAATGATGCCTTTAAAAATTTATATTATACTTGTGCCCATCATAAAAATAGGTATGATTAGGGCTTTTAATACGTGAGCGTGATTGATGAAGCAGGCAGACAGCTATGTAAGAGTCTCGGTTGAGAACGTGCACGATTTGCCCGATACACCTGGTGTGTACTTGTTTTATCATCATGACGAGAGTCAGCCGGTATACATAGGAAAAAGTATTCATATAAAACAGCGCGTCATGAGTCATTTTCAAGCTGCTCATCATCATGGTAAAGCGTTCAAAATAACCCATTTTTGCCGAAGTGTAGCTTATTTTGAAATGGCAGGAGAGCTGGGGGCATTATTACTTGAGTCACGGTTAATAAAACAATATCGGCCCAGGTTTAATCGAAGATTGATTGCATGCAAGCGTCTATCGACTATTACGCTAGATAGCATCAACGGCTGTTTAGTGCCAAAGGTGGTACATCAAGAGCCGCTAAACTTTCATCCAAACAGTTGCCATTATGGTTATTTTAGAGGTGGGTCTTCAGCCAATCGATACCTGGAGCAGCTCTGCGATCAGAAGGGGTTTTGTAGAAAAATACTAGGCCTTGAATCAGGTGGTGGTCCTTGTTTTGCTTATCAGCTAAAAAGGTGCCAGGGTGCTTGTGTAGATAACGCTAAGCTTGAAAGTCAGAATCACGCTCTAAAAAAATATTTAAGAGCTAACCAGCTTAGATCATGGCCATATGATGGGCAAATAATCATTAAAGAGCAGGGTCTTAACTTTATAGACTCACATGTTATCAATAACTGGCGTCATATTAAGACTGATCGTAAAGGAGATGATGTGATGAGTGGTTGTATCCTGAAATCTAATGATGGTTCATTTGATTACGATGTCTATATGATATTGTCGGCGTTCATGAAACGCCAAGACTGTAGTCATCAGTTGGCACCAATATCAGTTTAAGTCAATTATTTAAAGTGAAGCGCCATTACGCACAAATGGCATGTATTGAGGTTGATGGTTTGGGCATTGGTTATGCAAAAATATTGTGGTATCGGTTCGGTATCTTTGGTGTGTGAGCTAAGCGAGTATACTAATAGGGTCGGTTTTGCTATGAAGCCGTTAATCAGGTGATAAGTTTGTGTGTAAGCAAGTGCTTTTCAGCTCTAGTCAAGAGTGACCGAGAGTTCTCAAAAGTAAGTCTTTGATATGCTTTACCTAAAGGCATCCACTCAAAGCCTTGGTGCTCATCGCTGAGTACGACTTGGTCTTCAAGTGTGGTTGCGATAAAATAAATAACTTTTTTTCTATAGAGTACTCGTTCTCTTCTAAAATCATATTCAGAGACGCCTCTAAATCCATCGACGAGGCTGATTTCTTTGATCGCGGTTTCCTCATGAAGTTCTCTGCAGGCTGTCTCGTGTTCGGTTTCATTGGCGTTGATGTGTCCTTTAGGAAAATCCCAATGGCCCCTAGGGTAGTGCAGCAGTAACACAAGATGATTTCTGAAGAGTAAAAGCCCGCAGGACTTTTCATACCTAACCGAATAATTCATAGTAACGTAAGAGATTGTTCGCAAACATTGTAGCAGAATTAAGAGCTGACTGCAATCATTGTTGTGATCGTTGAAGTTGTGGGGGTTCAATCGAATTAACAGCATAGGCAAAAAATGCTTTGGTTTCTACTAGGTCCTTCAGTAGCGTTTTTGTATTGCTATGTGGTTGAGATGACAGAGATAAATGAATATTATTGCCTATTAAGCTTGAAGATGGAAGGAGTGATGCAGGACAAATTATGGTGATGATCTGACCAGGAGTCAGGGGTGAGACATCTGAGATAATTTGGCTTGAGTGACCGGAGAGTGCTCTGATTTTAACTGAGCCTGAACGGGTTTGAAAGTGAGCAAGTATAAAAAACCAGCCTGAAACATGATTTAATTTCATGATAATGAACCTAAAAGAAAAAGAGTACATAAAGAGAACATATTAGTCAAGTGGTTTTTGAGGGCATGCGAGAGAGGCTGTTAGCTTTATGTGTTGGGTAAGTAGCCTCAGTGAAAACCAAACTGTACACCATCACTGACACTCGCTACCAGTTAGAAAGGATTGAGGCACACAAAATACGACAAGCAACATCATCATCCACAGTCCGCATGAAATACTAGGTTCTCAATCAATAAAGCTATATGTCAACCTAAACCTGGTTGAGTGCGCCATCGCCGATAACAAGGCCGATGGATCACAAATCAGGTTGTAAGTTGGGCGAGGGTAAGAGACTGTGCATGATGTCAAGCAGAAGTATTAGATATGGCACAATGAGCATTGATACCCATACCATAAACCAATAGCCCAGAAGTCATGGATATCGTTAATTGATGGCTGGGAAGTTATGAATGTTGTTCGCCCAGGGTAAAACCAGTAAGCGTTTGACATAGGGATATCAAACTGTTAAGATAATTCATTTAGCGAGAGTGGCGGAATTTGGTAGACGCGCTGGGTTTAGGTTCCAGTAGGGTAACCTGTGAGAGTTCGAGTCTCTCCTCTCGTACCAGTCTCACAACAGCATTCAACAATAGGTATAGCATGACAGCAGAAACCAACAAAATTATCCAACGAGATGGGCTTAACTGCAAGTTGACCAGTACAATAGAGAGTCAGTTAATCAACCAAGAATACAAGCTCAAAATGAATGAAATTAAGAGCGGCTACAAAATTCCTGGTTTTAGGCCAGGTAAAGTACCTGCAAAGCTGTTGGATGCAAGGTTTGGAAAGGCACTACTCAAGGAAATAGCACACGAGGCCATCCAGCAAGCATTAAACAAAGCGCTAGAGGCAGAAAAAACCACACCAGCTACCGCGCCCAAAATCGACGTTGATGAGCCCAAATTGGGGCATGAGCTTCATTACAATGTTTCATTTGAATGCTTTCCGCAGGTGGATGAAAAAGACATCGAAGGGATCAGTGTTGCAGACGTCAAGATAAATCCAAATAAAAGTGATATAGATGACTACAAACAGTCACTCATTAGCAAGCATCAGAGTTGGAAAAGCACCAAAACCGACGAGCCACTGGCACAGGGCTTTAAAGTGAAAACGGACTTTATCGGATCCCTGGATGGAGAGCCCTTTGAAGGTGGAACTGCCAATGACTACGAGTTTGTATTAGATACTAAAACCATGCTGCCTGCATTCGAGTCACATGTGCTTAGCAAACGGGTAGGAGACAAGGTAGAGAAGGCTGAAGTGGTATTCCCAAAAGACTACTACAGAGATGATCTACGCGGCAAGAAAGCTTACTTTGACATCCATATCAAAGAGGCTTGGAGGCCCGAGTCTCAACCGAAGGTCAATGATATTCTGAAAAAGATGGGATCAGAAGCCAAGACTTGGAAAGAGTACGAGCCAGATATGAAAGAAGAACTACAAGATCAGGCTAGCAAGCTCAGACATAGAATAGTTAAAGGTCGTATTGTCAAGCAAATCAAGGATGGATTCAACCTCGATATGCCCCAAACAGTTTTACAGAGTGAGGTTGAGGCGCTTAAAAAGCAAGCCAAAAACACCAACGATGATTTTGAAAAGATAGCCAAAGGTAATATTACGCTATCACTAGTGCTTAAGAAAATTATTGACGATTCAGGCATCACAGTTACTGAATCAGATCTGGATAAGGCCATATCAGATATGATGCCGGGCATGGCACAGGCAGCACAACTGATTGCATGGTACAAATCCGACGAGAATCGTGTCAACCAGCTTCGAATGAGACTTCTTGAGGAGAAAGCTATGGACTACTTAATAGAAAAGTCTGCAGCAGAATCAGGCGAGTCTTATAATATCGATGCTGCCATCAAACTAGCAGATAAGGAGTCGTAAGCATGGCTAATATCCACAACAATTTAGTCCCTATGGTCGTTGAATCCACCTCTAGGGGAGAGAGAGCTTTTGATATATACTCAAGACTTCTTAAAGAAAATATCATATTCCTGGTAGGGCCCATAGAGGAGCACATGGCTAATTTAGTGGTGGCTCAAATGTTGTTTCTGGAGAGTGAGAACCCAGAAAAAGATATATCACTATATATCAATTCACCTGGCGGAGTAGTTACAGCCGCGCTTGCTATTTATGATACTATGCAGTACATAAAGCCTGACGTTGCCACCCTGTGCATCGGTCAAGCAGCCAGCGCAGGATCGCTACTGCTATGCTCTGGAGCACCAGGTAAGCGAAGGTGTTTACCGCATGCTACGGTTATGATCCATCAAGTTCTTGGTGGATATCAAGGCCAGGCCGCGGACATTGAAATACATGCAAAAGAGACAAGGCGTATCAATGGCCTAGTAAATGGCATCATCTCAAAACATAGTGGTCGTGACCTAGAGTCACTCAAAAAGGATATGGACAGAGATTACTTTATGACAGCTGAGCAATCAATGCATTACGGCATCATAGATGAGATCGTGACCAAAAAGTCACATGACGAAGTTGACAAAAACCATTCGTAGGCAAATTTAGGAGTTTTGGGTGACAAATGCAAAACATAACTGTTCATTTTGTGGAAAGTCGCAAGATGAAGTAAACCGTCTTGTGCAAGGACAGCCAGGGGTGTGTATCTGTAACGAGTGTATCGATCTGTGTGCCCAACTCGTGAAAGAGGAAGATAAAACACAGACACTAAAGGACGCTTTCGAAAACGGACTGCCAAAACCTAAAGAGATTGTGAACCACCTAAACGATTATGTGATCGGCCAGATGCAGGCCAAAAAGGTATTGTCAGTTGCTATGTACAACCACTACAAAAGGCTCCACAATCTAGATAGTTCTGAAGTTGAGATTGGTAAGAGTAACATATTATTGATCGGACCAACCGGTTGTGGTAAAACACTTCTTGCTAAATCCATGGCTCGTAAGTTACAGGTTCCGTTTGCCATAGTGGATGCCACGACGCTCACTGAAGCAGGCTATGTGGGGGAGGATGTTGAAAATATTGTCCAGAAACTTCTACAAAACTGTGATTATGATGTAGAGAAGGCTGAAACAGGTATCATTTATATCGATGAAATTGACAAAATAACGCGAAAAGCAGACGGGCCGTCCATAACGAGAGATGTATCCGGTGAGGGTGTTCAGCAAGCTCTTTTAAAGTTAATAGAAGGATCGGTAGTATCGGTACCACCCCAGGGTGGTCGAAAACATCCCAACCAAGAGTATATACAGGTCAATACAGAGAATATACTTTTTATATGTGCAGGAGCCTTTGCTGATCTTGATAAAGTGATTGAGCAGCGAACCTCCAAGAGTGGCATAGGATTTGAAGTAGTTCATAAAGCTAAAGCAGAGAAAGAAAGGCATAAGACCATGATGAAAGTTCAGTCAGAAGACTTGATTAAATACGGATTGATCCCGGAGTTCGTCGGTCGCTTGCCTGTCATAGCGGTGCTTGACGAGCTAGACGAAAAAGCGCTCATACGAATTCTGTCTGAACCTAAAGATGCGTTGTCCAAACAGTACATTCAATATCTGAAAATGGAGGGTGTAACGCTTGAGTTTACACAAGGCGCACTTGAACTTATTGCTAAAAATGCATACAAGCGAAAGTCTGGTGCTCGTGGCCTGAGGGCTATTATCGAGGATATGCTACTCGATATCATGTATGAAGTCCCATCACTCGATCGCGTTGACAAAGTGGTCATAGACGAGTCTGTTGTGTCTAAGGCAAGTGACCCATTGCTGATTTACAAGCAAGGTGCCAATAGTACTCAGTTAGAAGCCTAGTGTCTCTCTATTCTAGTGGAGCCGTCATGAGTCAAGAACGCAAAATAATGCCTGCAGTGCCTGTGAGAGATGTTGTTGTCTTTCCATCAACTATTATACCTTTATTTATTGGCAGAGATAGTTCAATTGAGTCAATCAAACAAGCTATCACAGGCGAAGGCTTTTTATTTTTGGTCACCCAAATTAAAGCTACGACTGATATACCCCAGCAAAACGAAGTTTACTCTGTAGGTACTATTTGTAAAATTCCACAGGTATTAAAGCTACCTGATGGAAGTTACAAAGTTCTAATCGAGGGTGTAGCCCGAGGTCAGTTGATGACTTGGGACCAAGGGGACTTTATCAAAGCAACAGTTATGGAACTACATGACGATCATCAACCAGCCCGTGATGATCAGCCAGCCCTCATCAAAGTCTTACTCACTAAATATGCCCAGTACATAAAAATTACGGGTACTGTCTCAAACATTGAAAGCTTAGGACCGCTATCAAAAGTAACCAACCTGAGTACGTTATGCGATCTAATCGCTTCACAATTGCCGTTATCTATTGAGCTAAAACAGGGTATACTTTCCACCCCATCAAGTTCAGAACGGTTGGAAAAAACCATGCTTGCTCTGCAGCAAGAAATAGAATGGCTTAAAATTGACCAAAAGATCAACGCTAAAATTAAAGAACGTATCACCGATGATCAAGAAAAGTATTACCGAAACCAGAAACTACGTGTGATTCAGCAAGAGCTTGAGGAAGGGCTAAGCGAAGATGATCCAGCCGTAACTGAGCAAGGAGAGTTAGCTAAGAAGATAAAAGCTTTAAAATTACCCAAAGAATCCAACGAGAAAGTGATGGCTGAGCTGGATAAGCTTAAAATGATGCCACCCATGTCCGCTGAAGCTACTGTTGTGCGGATGTATTTAGACTGGGTTGTAGCCCTGCCATGGCATAAGCGATCTAAATCAGACCACGATATCAATCGAGTCGCCAAAAAGCTTGATGTCCACCATTTTGGACTTGAAAAAGTCAAAGATAGAATACTTCAGTTATTAGCGGTTCAAAAACGTGTTAAAGTTGTTTCAGGTCCCATTCTATGCTTAGTAGGCCCCCCAGGTGTAGGTAAAACATCACTTGGTCAATCAGTTGCTGATGCCATGGGTAGGCCTTTTGTCCGTATTTCATTGGGCGGCGTAAGAGACGAAGCGGAGATAAGAGGGCACCGAAAAACCTACATAGGTTCAATGCCTGGAAGAATTATAAAGGCAATAAAGCGAGCCGGTGTTAAAAACCCTCTGATATTGTTGGATGAAATTGACAAAATGGGCATGGACTATAGAGGAGACCCTGCATCAGCCTTGCTAGAGGTGCTAGATAGTGAACAAAATCAGAAATTTTCTGACCATTATCTTGAGATTGACTTTGACTTATCTGAGGTGCTATTCATCACGACAGCCAATTCATTAAACATCCCCACAGCACTTCGTGATCGGATGGAAATCATTCAACTCTCAGGATATACCGAAAAAGAGAAAATAACCATAGCTACTCGGTATCTGTTGCCCACAGCGTTGAAGCAGAACGGCCTAAAGAAGGAAGAATTATTTTGTACGCCCAACGCAATGATTAACATAGTGAGGGCTTATACAAAAGAATCTGGGGTAAGGGGGCTCAACCGTATGCTGAATCTACTATGTAGAAAAGTTTTATTAGAGCAGCTTAAGCATCAAGAATCGTCCAAGTCCAAACCTGGACTCAAAGCTAAAAAAGTATCGCAACAAAACCTCGTAAAATATCTAGGTGTTGCCCGATATGATCGAACAGTGCTAAAGCGTTGTGATCAAATTGGTGTGGTCAACGGTCTTGCTTGGACTGAGTTAGGTGGCGAAGTACTTAAAATTGAATCTGTTATGTATCCAGGTAAAGGGGGGGTCCATTATACTGGCAGTTTAGGTGATGTGATGAAAGAATCCATTAAAACAGCGATATCAGTGGTTCGCAAATTCTCTGGAAAATATAAGGTAAATGAGGCATTATTCAAATCTCATGATCTTCATGTGCATGTTCCTGAGGGTGCCACGCCAAAAGATGGCCCAAGTGCAGGCATAGGCATGTGTACTGCTATTTTATCGGTACTGACGGATACGCCTATCCATGCGACCGTGGCCATGACGGGTGAACTAACGCTAGTGGGGGACGTTTTAGCCATTGGTGGACTAAAAGAAAAGTTACTTGCTGCACTGAGATATAAAATCACCGATGTGATTGTGCCTGAAGCTAACAGACGGGATATGCATGAGATGCCGATTGAAATCACAAAGGGGCTTAAGGTGCATTTTGTAAATCATATAGTTGAAGTTTTTCCACTAGCTTTACAAGAGAAGCACACATAATCCCAATCCGTTTGCCAAAGTAAACAGATGCCTAGATAATACAGTATGGCTTCCCGATATTTAGATGTATAGCTATAATAAGCGACCGAAGCATTATGCAGCCTAACCATCTGATGGGTATGATGATAAAGATCCCCCGCTGAACTATAACCATTTTCATGTTCAGACAATGTTAGTTTGTATGTATGAATCTATCATAGTTTTAGACTAACCCATATGATATAATAGTATTATTATAACGATCGGGACACTACCATGAAGTATTATAGTGTTAGTATTGGTTTGCTAACCGTTTTTTGCCATCTAAGCCTTTACAGCTGGGGGTTGAATGGGCATCGAATCGTAGCAGCCATTGCAGAAACGCAACTAAATCAAGATGGTATACAATGGGTCCGTAAGACACTAGAAGGGGGTAAGCTTCAGGATGTTAGTAACTGGGCTGATGAAATTCGATCAGACGATACGGAATGGTCTAACTCAATAGCGCCTTGGCATATATATACGATGCCTAAAGATAGGGTGATCACCGTCAACCATGATGCTGCCAAAGTATGGCCAAAAAACAGCTTAGATGCTATTTATTATCTAACCCACCACCTTAAGTCATCCAATATTAAGGCAAAAGAGTCAGATAAGACTTTACTTAAGTTATTAGTCCATGTAGTTGGTGATGTACATCAACCACTTCACGTAGGTAATGGCCAAGATAAAGGTGGGAACACTTGTCAAGTATACTGGTTTGCTAGAGGCTCATGGTATACTAATTTACATAAGATTTGGGATAGTCGGCTCATTGATGCTCAGAAGCTTAGTTATACAGAGTATGTGGATTACTTGTCACCAAAGCATGGTGTGTTGATACCTGATTGGCTAAACAGCAAGCCTGAGGATTGGATAAAAGAGTCATATGATTTCCATCAATCTATCTATCCAAAGCTTAAATCCAATGCGCCGTATACCTATTGCGACCCCAAGTTAGTCAAAGGACGGTTAGATAGGCCGGTATTAAGTTACAGTTATCAACATAAGGTTAAGCCCATACTTGATATGAGACTGCATCAAGCTGGCATTAGGCTAGGCAATCTTATTAATCAAATTGCCCAAGCAAAAAAGCTAAAAACCTAGTTATATTACAAAAACCACATGATGTCAGTGGCGGTATATGATGATATTATGCTGTTTTCGGAGTTGCCTCGCCTGTGGTATGTGGTGAGTATTGTGTAAAAAAGGCATCGGCAAATTCATTGACAAAATCTTTTCGGGTGCGAGGCAACAGTCCTGCCGACACAAAGCCATTGTGACCACCATAATCACTGTAGTAAACCGTACAACTTTCTGAAAACGCCGATAGAGGCGGAAGTACTTCTTTAATCACAATGGGATCGTCAAGTGCATTGAGAAACCACATGGGTTTTTTGATGGTTTTTAGATAGTAACGAGCACTTGCCTGACTATAGTAGTGATCAGCTGATTCAAACCCATGAAGGGGTGCGGTCACCAAGTCGTCAAACTCATACATGCGCATCAGCTGTGGCAATTGATGCAGTGCTATAGGTGGTTTTCGGTATGATTTGAACTTTCTTTCACACAACTGACACCATGATTTTAGAATCATACGCTCATAGTACCGATTATGTATGCTGGTGTGATAGGTTACCGTATGAAGATCAAAAGGTGTGCTGACAGCAATGCCAGCGTTTAAGAGGGCTTTGTCTCCCTGTTCTCCCATATATTTGGTTAAAACATTAGCTCCCAGAGAAAAACCAATAGCTGTGATACGGTGTTCACCAGTTTTTTGTCTGATCCAAGCTATCACATCAGCAAGATCATCGGAGTCTCCACCGTGATACAAACGTGGTTGACGGTTTAAGCTGGGGCCACAAGCTCTAAAATGCATGAAAAAAAAACGTCTGCTCAATCCAAAATGATTAAGTAAGGAGGGCACGTATGGGGACTGAAACGATCCTGTAATGCCATGAAGTATGATGGTAATAGGGCCAGTTTGTGCACCGGACCAAACGCCTTCTAAAAAATCTCCATCCGGCAGTGGCACTTGCTCAAATGTACATGGGCCGAGCACTTTTACGGCAAACAAATGCGAAAGTACTGTTTGAACATGAGGGTTCTTGAGACCACGTGGGGGTGTGAACCTGGGAAGTGCAATGCTGTGCATAGTTGATGGTCTTGAAGATATAAAGCCAATGGCAGTCAGTGGGTAGTAAAAGTATGAGTCTTTCATTATTATCACAATAGTAACAACATGTCCAGAGTTAGGATTGATACGCGGTGTGTGCTATGACAGGATAATAAAAAATTAGGGAAATAACTATGCAGCAAGTAATACTTAATAATGGTAAATCATACAATGGAATGCTAGTCGCAGGAGTCATCCAGACTATTGATAGGTTGTGGTCACAGGGCATGGGTGGTGTGTTAACCTGTATAGAGCTAAAACGACTGGCAAAAGACCCAAATTATAAATGTGACGAGCAGTACCTTCGTGAGTTTAGAAATTCAGCTTTGACCGATCTTGGACAAAACACCATCCAAAATGATGTTGCTAGCATCGTATTGAGTATATTTCCTGAGGAGGATGAGATGGTGATGACGCCTTAAAATCCTTTAGCCCAACGGAGCATACCGAGTCTCTTCGGCCCCCGAGATCAGGGTGTAGCACATACTTGTGCAGGCAATATTAGGAATAAAAAAAGATGGTTACAAAGAGTGTTCATACGGTAGGCCAGTAGAAAATAATGCTTTTGTATGATGAAAATTAACAAGTCAAAAAAACACACAGTTAAAAGATAAAAATTCAATCCCTTCCTGTGTATTTTATGATGCTGTTAAGAAGGTGGCAAATATTATAAATGTTCTAAGATCTTTTTTATATTTATAACAGTAATGACAATCATAAGACCAAGCTGACATAACGATGATAAACGTGTCCACATTGCATAGGATTGCATCAGATGTAACCGTGGATGGTTAGCAGTACACCTCTACTGCTCAGGGTTTGTCTGATCTTGAAGACGTGCTAATTCAACTAGGTGATTTTGGTAATTTTCAATCATCTGATTCCACGCATGTCTCTGTTTTCGATTAGCGTCAAGAACTTCAGCAGCCACATGCTTTCGATAGTCTGGGTTGTCAAGACGAGTATTTAAAACCTTAAGCTGTTTTGCGAGTTTGGCTACTTGTTTTTCTACGCGCAGTGTTTCCTGTTCAGGCTCAATCAGGCCTTCAAGCGGAATATGGATACCCATATTGCCCACACGTTGCTGTGCCGATGGGGGGATGTTATCAATATTCTTCCAAACAGGGAGATGAGTTTTGGCTAGAACTTGTATCCAGGAAAGCATAGAATTCAAATGATTTGTATCTTCATCGCTACCCCCACTAAAATAAAGTCCTACAGTCGTAGCGGGACTGATCTGCATTTCGCTACGCATGGTCCTAATAGCCGTGATAATAGCTTTTAGCCTTTGAATGGAACTCACGGCCCCTTGATCTTGATTGAGTGGATGGCTGACAGGGTATGCCGTTTGCATAATCGACTCAGGTGGGTTATTTAAGTAAGGTCGACATGATTGCCACAAGGTTTCAGTGATGTAAGGCATGAGGGGATGAAGCAGTCTAAGCACTTGTTCAAGGACGTTATAAAGTGTATGCAAGCTACTTAAAGACTCCGAGTTTTGTTTGAGCAAAATGGGCTTACATAGTTCTATATACCAATCACAAAAATCGTGCCATACAAAATCATAAAGAAGTTGTGCCAAGTGGTCAAATCGATAGTTTTCATAATACCGATGACTATCAGTTTTAACCGTTTCTAATCGAGACAGTATCCATTGATCATGAATACCTTTTTGCTGCCATGAACACTCAAGAGGCTTTTCAGTCAGTTGAGCCATAACAAACCGTGCCGCATTCCAGAGCTTGTTACAAAAGTTTCTATAACCAGATAAGCGGTTCATATCAAACCGAATATCACGACCAGTTGAGGCCAGTGCAAAATAGGTAAATCGTAATGCGTCAACGCCATGAGGTTTGATGCCGTTGGGGAACTGTTTTTTAGTTTGTTTAGCAATATAAGCAGCTTTTTCTGGTTGCATCAAACCATGAGTGCGTTTGTGGAGTAATGATTCAAGATCAATACCATCTACTAGGTCAAGTGGGTCAATGATGTTTCCCTTACTTTTAGACATTTTATCATTATTTTCATCTCGAATGAGGCCAGTGATGTAGACGTGCTTAAACGGAACATCATCCGTTAAATATAAGCTCATCATGATCATGCGCGCAACCCAAAAGAAAATAATATCATGGCCAGTCATTAAAACCTGAGTAGGAAAGAATGTATCAAGGGCTTGGGTCTGATGGGGCCATCCTAGAGTGCCTATTGGCCAGATGGCAGAAGAGAACCAAGTATCAAGCACGTCTTCGTCTTGATTTAGAACTATATGGCTAGGTATCTGATAGTGACTACGTGCAGCTGCCTCAGATGTTGCTACATAGTGATTGCCTTGATCATCATACCAGGCTGGTATTCTATGCCCCCACCATAATTGTCGACTGATACACCAATCTTGAATGTCTTCAAGCCATCGATAATAGGTATTAACATAGTTATGAGGAAAAAAGGATATGGTGCCGTCTTTGACTACTGACAATGCTCGCTCGGCCAGTTGCTCGCAACGCACAAACCACTGCTCAGTCAAATAAGGTTCAATGACCACCCCACTTCGGTCTCCTACAGGAACAGTATGTCGATAGGGTTCTATTTTAGTTAATAAATTCAATACTTTTAGTTCTTTTATGACCGAAACTCTTGCATCTTGTCGGTCAAGGTTTTGATAGGCTTTAGGTACGTTGTGGTTTAATGATGCATCTGGGTTGAAAATATTGATGCTATCCAGTTGGTGTTTGATGCCCATGGCGTGATCATTAAAATCATGTGCAGGTGTGATTTTCACACATCCAGAGCCAAAGTCTGGGTCTACTGAGTCATCGGTGATTATGGGAATGCGCCTTTCGGTGAGGGGAAGAGATAGATATTTTCCGATGAGGTGCTGATAGCGTTTATCGTCGGGATGAACAGCAACAGCCACATCGCCAAATAGCGTCTCAGGGCGTGTAGTAGCAACGGTGAGGGTTTGATCAGAATCATAGATAGGATACTGGATATGCCATAAATTTCCATTACGTTCCTCATTGATGATTTCAAGGTCACTGATGGCTGTTTGTAGCTTTGGGTCCCAGTTGACCAGCTTTTTACCCTTATAGATGAGTCCATCTTGATATAACCGCACAAAAGCGTCAACCACACTTGATGAAAAGTCATCATCCATCGTGAAGCGTTCTCTATCCCAATCAACAGAAGCCCCCATACGCCTCATTTGGTCGGTAATAGTACCTCCTGACTCAGCTTTCCAATCCCAAACCTTGGCTAAAAAGCCATGCCTACCTAATTGTTGCCGCTTGGTACCTTGCTTTTCAAGTTTTCGTTCGACAACCATCTGGGTAGCAATGCCTGCATGATCGGTGCCAACCTGCCATAAAGTATGATGACCAAGCATTCGATGATACCGAATTAAACCATCCATAAGGCTGATTTGGAACCCATGTCCCATATGAAGACTACCGGTAACATTAGGTGGTGGCATCATGATACAATAAGGGGGGCCGTCACCAGTAGGCTTACCAAGCTTGTGCTCAGTCCACCAATTTGACCAATAGGTTTCAATTTTTTTTGGGTGATAATGATGTTCCATGGTAACCTTTTAAATATGTCAGAGGGATACGTTAGGGGTAAATTCAAGTGCTTTGGGCTTGAACCCTTGGTTTTGATAGCTCTTGAATCTGGATCTTAGCAGATCTTTGGCATCTGGCGATACCCACTCAAAGCACTCAGGTGATGTTTTTTCACTAAAAATAGCCATTGGTAGTGGCTGCTGACTTGCATTAATAACACACTTGGTTTTTAAGGCTTCATGGTGATTGTCACCAATGGTGATTTCAGCAATACCAGGACGAACAGGCCCAACGGAGTGTGGAATAAAATAAGAGGAGTTTGACCATAGGTATTCATTAATATGTGCTTGAAGTACTTGGCCGCCGGCCCAACAATAAATAGACGGTACTGCTGGCATCAGCTGTAATAGAATGTTTACCAACCAGTCATACCTATCAAGCTTAGGCGAGTCAGGGCAAACTAAAAAAAACAACACAGGGGGGTGCATGCTGAGCAATTACATCCATTTTAAGTTAATACATCTTGATTTTAGCATATTTGCCCATCGATCTCAATGAAGTAACACCTTCATTCATCCAGGTTTGCATGAAACTATCATACCGGTTGCACATCAAATCAGTTTGCTGGTTTGTGTAAAATGAGGTGTTCTTCGTATTGCCAATTAAAGGTGGAGGTCTATCTACATGAACTCGTGGTAGAGCAGGGCCTCCAAACTAAGATGTCTCCGTCTTAAACACATTCATACACAACCGATTACTTTGGTTGAGATAGCCATAGACTAGCCTTTATATCAATTTCAATAATGTCATTTTTGGTAATCAGCTGGCCTAAAGATCATCGTTGTGTGTATGGGGTACATAAAATGATTCATAATACTGAATGACCATCATAAATAGGAAAACCGTGGTTAATCACACTTATTATCTTGATAAAGAATCACAGATCAGTGTTGAATGATTAGGTAAGAGGGTAACCGTAATTAACGATTGTAGTTGCAATACAATAAAAGATAAGTTAAAATTTGTATAATTTTAAAAATTACAATAGCAATGAAAAACCCACTTATATCATCAATGCCCATAGAAACAGAACCCGAGCTGAGCTTGAACTTCGTGTTAACAGGCGACACCTCAGGCGGTATCAGAGTCCCCAAATTGAATTGCTTTAGCAGCCTGTTCACGCATGATGAGACACCCCGTATTACTCTCGCACAGCTAGTCGCAGCCCTCCCTTTGATGTCAACAACAGATATACAGAACTTGTTAAGTCATGAGAACTTTCTCGGTGACTTATACAGTGCCTTATGTTTTAGAATTTTAAACCCAGAATACTCTGATGACAATGATGATCATTTTATAGATGTATTGATAAGGTTAACTATGAGTTCACGGCAAGCAGCTGACAGGTTACTTGAGCATGAATTTGCTAAGCTGATGCCCGTGATATTTGATCTTTGTGATCAAGACTCAGTAGATAGATTGATAGAAAAAATTAATTTTTGCTTATATGTTTGCGATCTTGATGCTCATAAGAAAATCACACTCACGCCAAGCCGTTTAGAGAGTCAGTTGGGTAGCATTGTGGACAAATTGTGTCGCTACGTTGACCAGCATATTCAAAATTCAAAGTTAGTAAAGCAATTAACCCATCTCTGTTTTGTGTATTACAATCAGTGCAAGAATCAAGTGATGAGCGATACTTTCTTGAATCATTGTGCTTTTATCTTAAATCCAGAGCTGTCAGCGTATCAGAATTTACAGGGAGAAGAGGATCAAGTAAATCCAAATATACGCCAACATAGTTATCAAGCGATGAATGGTATGCAAAAATATGTGATGATTTCCTTGATGAGGTTGTGCACACAAAGCCAAGAAGCTTGCCACCAAGTGTTTTTAAACCCACACCTAAACACTGTACTTCTACAGACAGGTAAGTGGACTCTTCCTGAGCATATTGATATTGCAAATGCACAAATGACGATACTTTGGTTGGCGCATACAGTGCTGGATTTGGATAGGTGGTCATCGGCTATATTAGCCATGGGGCAGAATCCATTTCTTAGGATTCAAGATTCGAAAAGTATGCTTGAAGCCATGATAGTTATGAGTGATGAGTACTTTAGGGTACTGATCCACTCAGACTATAATCACTTACTAGTTACAATAGCACAACAGTGTTTTTATGATAAAATAGAACTCCAGCCAAATAGCCAAAAGCACATCATTCACCGTTTAAAGATCTTATTGGCGTTTACAAGATACAAACCAGATCAAGCTGTGCAAGCAACTCAACTGAAACAGTTATTAGACGAATCAAATCCGATATCAACGCTAACCCAGCTTAGGATCTCGTATTCTTGGTTATTCAACAAAATATCAGAACATGCCAAGCACATATGGATTGAATCGCTACTTCAAAACCAAGCAGAGGAGATTATAAATTTCCTTCATAATGCTGTGGGTCCTTTAGCTGATAAGAGTCGGGTAGTCAGGGTGGCCATTGTATTAAATAATTTTTTTAAGGAGATAGTGTGCCATGAAGAGGTTTTAGGACTCTCACTTGAATACTTTCAAAACCTTATCATAAGACTAGATAAGGAAATAGCAAAGTCATCTCGCGAAGATCATTGGAATGGATTACGAAATATTAGGTTGAGCCTATGTCACAAAGTTGCAAGTAGTATAAGATTGACTCAAGTGGATCATTGGCAATTCTATGTTAATGCCATGGACTACTGTTTCAACGTATATGCCAAAGATGGACTTTCATTATACCAATCAGTCATGAAAAAGCACCTGGATAACGATACCCCTTCAACTTTATTGCTCACCGATCAGCCTCAACTATCAAGCATGTTGCTACAATCAAGGCCTGATCTAACAAAAATTCAAAATAAACAATTGCTTATTTGCCAAATGGTTCTTTTAACTAAATACTTTGAAAGCAACACTAGCTTGTGTAGGATTTTTAATCAAGCTGTTCAAAACATTCTTAATATTCATGTGTTTATTCAGGGTGATGCAAGAAAAATGCTGGCCAACAGCATCAATCAACAAAATATAGCATCCCTCAAACAAACCTTGCCCCATGATGTGCAACCAAGGTCTGAGAGCATAATTCTATGGATGCTAGGATTGGCCGAGGAAGAATGCAGGTTAAAACCAGGTAGCGGGCCTATGGATGTATTGAAAACAAGTATAAAAAATATTGCCTCAAAGCAACTAACATCTGAGGGTGAAGCAGCAATAACCACGACCAGGAGTTCTGCTGAGAGACTGTTAAGTGATCCATCCAGGCAGAATTATGGTGTGCCAGAGCAGTTGCCAGCAAAAATCTCAGACCGGCTAGGTTTGTTTGTAGATGGAGAAGAAGACTATAATACTTTTGAGTTAAGGTAACGTCTAGTCGTTATCGGTTAAAGTATGTAATAACACTTTACACATACTGGTTGTGCACAGTAAATCTTAAAGTATATAGTTGAATGAATGACCATCCTGAACACAAGACCTTGACAAGGATGCCACCCAAAGGGTTCATTGTGTCTTACCTACTGAGATAGGGAATGAGGTTTGAATAAGTCACATGACTATGTTATCTTAGCGCTATCGTTCAACCGATGGTACTGGATATTTTTGATGCTACGGTTCAGTAGGTTTGAGTGCGTGGTTAAACACACCGTATGGTGACAGACAATCAAGGAGCTTCGGTGAATCGTATATCTACTTATATGATGGGGATCCTGCTATACAAATTTTGCCTCTATACCTTCATAACGGTCACACTCGTCAGCTGTGTTGAGTTGTTTAATCGATGGTCATCATTAAGTGCAAATATAGAAATGAGCTTGATACTAAAACTTTACGGTTCTGTCGTATTAGTAATGAGCAGCTATCTTTTACCTGGATTATGGGTAATGGCAGTGGCAAACACATCTCGTCAACTACAAAACAAGGGGGAGATGTTGGCCACATCATTAATGGGTTGGCCTTGTGTCAATTATTGGAAGCAAGTTTGGATCCATGGTATTCTGCTTACCATTATATACGCCTCTCTCATCGGATGGTATAGCCCTCTGGCTCTTCAACAACAATTGACTGCTAGAAATGAAATTCTAAGTCAGTTGAACATCAAACAATTAATCACACAGTTTAACACACTATCACTAGACAAAGGCCCCACTTTGATGTTTTGGGTTGATAACCACCAAAAAAATCATGGATCATCTCATCAATCATTATTCATGAATATGCATGAAGGTAGGTTATCGATTTGGAAATGGGCTGATGAAGCAATCATACATCATGATCCAGGCAAACAAGGAATCATCTTTCGTAACGGTAGAGGACTTGTAGTAGTTGATCAAAAGATTAGTTATAATTTTGAGTTCAAAGATGGGTTTATGTCTTTAGGTATCAATAGCGAACTCAGCAACCCCATGAGTATGTTTGCCCTTACAGCGCCTGAGTTATGGTATAGTACCGACCAGGTCTTTCAAAAAGAACTCATCAGTAGAGTTGGAATGGTATGCTCAATCCTGTTATTGACATGGTGGGCATATTGTTTATTCAGTCACTTAAAAGGGTCTTCCCAGACCATAACAGGATACGTTTATTTAGTGATGGGGTATATCAGCTATGTGGTTGGCTTGTTGTTTTTAAAGTCAGTTAAACTAATGTCTAGCACATCTTATGCATGCGCTATGATAAGTTTTGTATTACTGCTATTAGGTGTTACCTATAAATTCAAAGTCAGGTCAGAGAAATGATATGGTGTCAATATACAAGATGACAACTGAGTGATAAGCATGAACCTCCCAACCCAATCAAAAACCATCATGTCTTTAGTACCCAAACTGATCCGTCAGTCGTTCACTAGCTCCATGCTTCTGGCTATACTTCTGGTAGAAGTGTTGACATGGAATATTTGTGTATTAGTAGAAATGAGAAATACTGATATAAGTTATTCATTTCTTTATCGGCTTTGGACTGCTACTTTAATGACCCCAGGAGCATCAGCACCTTTTTTCTCATGGTGTTGGGGGCTTGGGCTATGCGCTTGGTTATATAAGTTAAGAGAGGCTAGGGTACTGATGACCTTGCAAATCATGGGGGTAACGCGTGCAAGATTATTGCGCATCGTTATGCCTCATTGTGTCATAATTATCTTAATGATGGGGCTGGTTCAAGCATTTTTTGCACCATGGTTAGCCAATTATGCAAGATCGATCTCATTGTATAGACACGGCTATACGCCTAGCTATCAGGGTAAGGGAATTTGGTTAAAACAACATGACGGGTTTTTTCATGTCAAGAATATTGTAAGTACTGATCATTGGCAAGATATTATCTATGTAAAAAGCACTGACCCCAAACACTATCAATATCTACACATAGATGATTTGACATACCAAAACAAACAATATTGGAAAGCTAAAGGAGTCACGGAAATCAATATCAATCATAAAAATGAAAAAAATCAACAAAAATTTGATGAAAAGTTGATGCCCTTAAGGCTTAAGCCATCTGTATTGCATTGGCTTGAGCTGAAACCCAGTCTATTAGACATACGTCAACTATGGTACAGCTTGATACATAAAGACCATTGGAAAAACAAGCTAAAGTATGGTTGGTCATACTTGTGGGGTGTGCTGTGGATGCCTATACATTTATTTATTTTTTCATGTGTGGTTATGATGGGCTTGCAGAGAGATGTGGTGTGGCGGCATACCAAACAGCCCATTATGGTAGCTTGGATTTTCGGTTGGATACTCATGGATTTTCTATTGAAACAATACCTTATTGACATGACTGCACTTTCTCGGTTTTACAGCCTTGTTTTATCTATAAGTACTACATTAACCGTAGGAGGCTTGTGGTTACAACTCAGACGAATAGCCAAACGCATCTAAGTTTTGATGCATCCGTAGGCTTAATGAATATCATTGAAGAAAAATATCTATAATAATATGGTTACATCATCATGTGGTTTTTTGGTTTTAATTAGTACTATCTAGTGCCCATAAAAAGTCATAAATTGATTCATTTTGTATTAGGTATATATATAATCACGGAGGTAATATCTTTCATGAACCATTCAAGACATAAAAAAGCATGATAATATCCACCATGACATACGTTGATGTTTGCTTAATAAAATGGGGTTTTGAATAGATAGCCATCAAGTTTGGGGACTGATCCCACAAAGAGAACAGTCAGTTTACTCTATTAAGCTGATATTGCCCAAATAATCTTGGTTGAGAGGGTCAGGCAAACGATACGTATATTTTAGTAGTCGGTTTGTCTGTGTTGTAGCTAGCCCATAAATAGGTAGGTGTGGCCCAGTGATTGAACTAATGACACAGCCGTCAGGTTGAGAGTAAACTGAGGCATTCTCATTCACTCGAGAGCAGGGCAGTAACTGTCCTAAGGTAGATGGTTTGCTGGTAACCGTTTGG
Organism: Pseudomonadota bacterium; assembly: GCA_036148435.1. Classification (GTDB taxonomy): domain Bacteria; phylum Pseudomonadota; class Gammaproteobacteria; order Comchoanobacterales; family Comchoanobacteraceae; genus JAYYHL01. The sequence continues at coordinate 48,563 of JAYYHL010000008.1, forward strand.
TGAGTAATGATAGGACTATATTGACAAGGAGGGTGGCTTTTATAAAGATAAGCCCTGGCTTCATGAGACCATTTTTGTTCGATGTCATGGTCGAGTGGCCCGCGTACGAAAATCTTACGCATTGTATGAGTGTTGATGTCATTGCTGTGGGGGGACTCTTGTTTAAGCCAATTTGAAGAAGTCACAAGTATTGTAGAAAAACTATCGTAAAATTGATTCAAAAGCGAGACAGTAGGTTTTTCACTCAAAACACCTATGTAGTGTTTAACCCCATGTAGCAACGGCACCATAAATCCCAACATAAAACTATGCATAGTGAGCATGCCTTCGGTATTAAAAACAGTGTCAAAGCCACGGATATCAGCAGATAAACCAAGCTGATAAGCATGTTGCGCTATATTATGATGCGTATAAACCCTTTTATGAGGATCATCAAGCCAAAATAAAGCAGGTAGCTGTCGGGGATCAGTGTGAGGCAGTCCTCGATATTTCAAAGTTTGAAAACGTGATTGTCTAGATGTTAACGAGTCAATCGTGATCATCTTCAACCCTGTTTGGTCAGTGAGTATTGAATTTAATACTTCAACCCGATGTTCATGATCCACAATAATCAGTGAAATGTTAGCTTGGATGGCCTTTTCAATGATATCTGACGCTGGTTGAGTGCTGTCTGCAATACAAGCCAGTCTCCCTGAATAAAAGCATGCAAACAGGGCTACAGCCATATGACAATGATTATCCATAAGTAACATGATACGATCATCATTTTGGGTATTGGACTGGATATGTGCACCGACGATAACAGCTTTTTTGATGAGATGGTCGTAGCTCAACTCATCAGACCAATCAGGTCGATAAATAATAGACGAGTTTTGATAACGTCGCTTTGCGAGTTTGAGTGCTGAAAAAAGATCTAGATTTGGGTAGCTCTCTAGGTGTGTGTTTTGTATTTGACACTGTACTAAATGTGTAAGATAAGCTCGCTTGTGTTTACCTTTAAGGGAGCCAGTATCCCATTTTTCAAGCGGAGATACGCCTACATATAAATGATTGAACCATGATGTACGGCTTCTCGAATCAGGAGGACTGAGTGGCATTTGATGTCCGCCATTGAGTACAAATGCTTGAACTTTTGCGCCGGTGATATCAATTAAAAATGATGAGCCCTCATTAATTTTCATCAAATTTCCTGTGACTGAAAGTGAGCCCTCAGGGTAAATGACACAATGGCGTCCTGATTTAATAGCTTTGGCAAGTTTGATCATGTTACGAGGATTAGATGGGCTGACCGGAAATGGATGACCAATGTTGGCCCCAATATAACGCATGACCCAGGTTTTCATCCAGGTTGGGAAAATGGGCCAGAGAATTTTATGGTAATAAGAACTACCAAGAATCGGTACATCAAATAAATTAGTATGGTTACCTGTAGTGATGATGGGTTCATGCTCAGGTATTTTAAGATGTTGCTTACCCGTGTAGGTAATGGTGAAAAAACAGCGGAGAATCTCATAGATGAGACACCGCGATACTGCCAAGCATATACCTGATGCTATAAAACGCTTGCTAGCCGCACAAAGCATGATGTTGACCCCTATAGCCACATACCAAGGCCATACATGCCATGAAGGCACGACGTTAGATATTAAGCCAACAACACCCATACTAACCAAAGGCATAACAGAGATCATATGGTCTAAAACTAGACGTTGTTGACGACAACTGAAACTCAATGAGGTGATAGTTAATGCATATAAATACCCTAAACAGAGAGAGAGGCCGTAAGTTAACCAGGACACAGGAACAGGGGTGAAGGACTGCCAGTAGAACACCAAAGCCAGTAGAGCCATGTTAAGTGATTTTAGGGCGTATAGAGCACATATACCTCCACACAGTCTATCATAGATCGTGATGCGCTTGTATCGTCCTCGTAAGCCCAATAAAAACCCTAAAGACATCACAAGCCCAATATTAACAGCTGGGCTTGCAAGAGTGATCAATGGTTGAAGATACGTATTTAACATGGTTAACTTATGAATCATATAAGCCAGGATAATCAGCTCAATATAAAACCAGAGGCTTGCATAAAGCCAAATGCAAGTATCATCTGAAATTGCCTGTTGGGGTAATGCCTCGGATGATGAATTTGGCTGGTGATAGATGCGAGTGTGCATCCATCTAGTTTTAATAGCTATAACCAGTTCAGGAATGATACAGAGAGTAGAAATGATGGTGAGAAAGCTTTTAATATCTATCCGGAAGGTGTGAGCTAATCGTGAATAGATAAATATAAGACACAGTGCAACCACTTGATTGGTGAGGCTAAGCCATGAATGTTGGAAAGAGTACTTGAGCAAACGGCGTGATGACAGTAGCAGCTGCATACTCAGCAATATGAGAGATGCACATCCTAGGCCAGTATTGAAAACAGTTGGTGGTGTTATTATTAGATTTTGCCATAACGTGAAAGCCAGTAGACAGCTAAGGATAGGGCTACCACGGGTGTAGGTTAATTCAGAGTAGAAGAAACTAGGCCGATGTGATGCAAAGGACGAGTACCATGCTGAGGCCAGCGTAACTAAGACCAATCCTATTAACATAATCGTATTGGACCAGATACTTTCATAAAGAGACAGCATCAGTGTTGTGGCCATGATCAGCTGGTTGACTGTCGTTAAATTGACAGGCCAAAGTGTCAAATTTGGGTCTGAAATTTGATGAATGTTTTTTAAGTTAAATAAGTTGGTAAGGGGGGGCATACGGTCTCCTTTTGGGTCAACACAAAAATAGACTGTGCTGTCGCCCTAGTAACCGTAGTATGTTAAAACAAAAACGACTTTTAGTCACCTAGAAATACCAGATAATTGTAGAGAGCACATCAATTAGACAACACTGTTTGACGTAATCGGGGATCCTAACTCAACTATGTCGCCACAGGCCGAAGGTGATAAAAAAGGTAGCGGTCTTTCAAAATTCAGGTGATCTAGCTCAAGCAAAGGACTAAAATAGTCGCGGGCTTCTTGAGTAACATGGTAACCTGATTCATCTATGAAGCTATCAGGTACACCCTTTTCGTGATTAGCTGCATTAGACAATGGTTCTTGAGTCACGTGCCAAAGGGGTTTTTCTGATGCTGAACTCGGTATACGTTGAATGCCCAGCATGCAATTGCCTTGGCCATTTAGTACCAATCTAACGGCCTCATGTCCTAGTTTTTCCGAAAGCGTCACATCAATACTTGACCTTAGGTGTACGGCAGACCGTTGGCAAAAATCTGGTGTAACAACATGCACTTTTAGCCCATGAGTTGATCTGAGTATCTGTGCGAGTGTGTGGCCAGCCCCGCCTAGTTGTGGATGTGAAAATGCATCAACCTTACCGGTGAGCGCACTCAAGGGCTTTCCTGTAGTAGCATCTTTAATGCCCTCGGCAGCCACCACAACGGCAAAGCCCTTTGTGTTGACTATGGACTGAACAGCTCTAGCCCATTGAGTCAGGTTGACTGGGCGTTCAGGCATCAAAATCATATGGGGTGCATGGGGGTAGTGATGGGTGGCGCACCCGGTTGAGGCAGCCAGCCAGCCAGCATTGCGGCCCATCACCTCCATGATGAGCACTTGGGTAGAGCTGCTATTAGCTGCAACAGAGGCCAGATCATAGCTGGCTTCACAAAGACTGGTTTGAAGATAGGTTGCAGCTGAGGGAAAGCCTGGAGAAAAATCAGTGCCAAAAAGATCATTGTCAATGGTTTTAGGTAGTCCTATACAAACAAGCGGATGTGTCAGTTTTTGTGCGGCTTGATTGATTTTATAAACGGTGTCTTGTGAATCATTACCACCTTGATAGAGTAAATATCCAATATTGAGCGCATCTAGATGGCTAAAAAGTTGTCTGTAAGGCTGAGGATCACAATCAATACTGGGTAGCTTTTTACGTGTTGTACCAAATAGACTGCCAGGCGTTGATTTAAGTTGTTTTAATTGATAGGTCGTTAAGTTATGGGTGTTGTAAAATTGTCCCTCAAGAAGCCCCTGTAGACCAAATCGTGCCGCATAAACAGCTGATATACCCGATTGTCTGGCCTCTTGGATAATAGCACTGGCTGTGGTATTTAAAACGGAAGTAGCACCACCTGAATGTACGATACACAGTGAAGGTAAGCTGGTTTGGCTATTCATAGGCGTTTTTATGTATTTAAGTTCCTTAGTGTAATTCAAATAGGTGTTGAGTTGCAATGCAGATGTTTTAAAATTGTAGTCTACAGGATCATGAAAGGTGCAGATAGACTCATCCGGATGGTTCTGTTTGATGGGGTGTTGCCACTGTTTTTGTACACATAAATTAGGCTATTCACAGCATAGATTAACCATACTCATCAACATGAATACTAGGGTTTACATGATGGATGTGTTGAGTCTAGCTAAACATGATGCCAGCAGTTGAATGTACTTTTATATTTGCCTCACAGGCTGTGTAGTGCTTGCCATTGACCACTGTTGCCATAATGATAAGCGCTCTGAACATTGATGGCTTGGTTGGTGATTTGCTTGCTTTAAATAACTTTGATAAAATAATGGTTCTTGATTCAGCACAAGTACAATGTCGGTCATGATATCGGGGTCTTGTTTGTTAGGCATAGAAGCTGTGGCTATGGCCTGTCCTAGACTTATGCCCTTTGCCTGAATAGCACCCATACCCAAGCAATCTGAAATAATTAGTGCAGTAGGTTTGAGTATATAGCGCCTTAACTTGGCAAGCATGCTATAAGAAAGTCCCGCTTCTGTGTGAGGGTCGTCTGATTTCGTGTAAATAACATGACTGGTCATAGCAATATCAATAAAGTTCTTAAGCGGCAGCCAGACACGGTTAATATAAGCCTCAAGTTCAGAAGCCGATCTAGGATCAGTGGCTTGAACACATTGGTGTGAATCAAGTGCTAAACCATGATCAATCCAATGCTTCACAACACGAGGGCATTGAAATTGGCTATGTATGCCATTTAATTTTGCTTTAGCAAGTTCAGCAATATGCTGACCAAAACTACGGCCAATGCCGTGTATCACCCAGCCAGAGGCCCGAGAGGTTTCCGATGATATCTGGAGACTGTTAGGCTGACTAAGCTTTTGACCTGGCTGAGAGTCTGTGACTGTTTGCTGAGTTGGGTTACTCACTTCAGGTGGTTTAGAGGGTGCATAACCATGGATGTTACTATCTAGAACCGTTGATAAAGGAATAATACCCAACGGGGCTAACACCGAGGCGATTGCTTTACCTGCTTCGTAAGCTGAGTCCAGGGCCTGTGGCAGTGGTATATTGCCAAGAGTATATTGACTTGGCGCAATAGGAAAATCAGGATAAGGCTTATAGGTAGCGGGGTTATGAGGATTATCCTGCTTAAAAGTTCGCCAGACGCCGCTTCGTATACCTTGCAGGGTAAATTCCAGATCAAGACCCTCTTGGTCAATCATAAGTATCATATTGGGTCGTATTTGTCTAATGGCATAAACTAAATCGGTGAGCTGACCAAGACTTGTAATATTGCGTGTGAATAGCACAACGGCACATACCATAGGATGGGTAAGTAGCTGAGTTTCTACGCTACCGATGGAAGTCGATTGCAGACTAATGGCAATAAAGCTGTGCATGGTAACAGAGGGGTGATTACTTGGGTAATGTGTGGTATCTTGGATATCGGGATTATCAGTTGTGTTGTGCTCGCTTTTCATGACTTCATTATCCATTGGATCTAGCTTCTTGAGATTATGATATCCTAACACAGGGGGAAGTAAAGTTACACACGTTTATGGGATTGCTCAGATTAAAAACGGAAACCCGTGTTAACGTTGATACAATAGATATTGGGATGTGCCACAAGATCGATCTAAAGACTGATGATGATTGAAGCTATAAACGGTGACGAAAATTGATGGTTATTTTTATATTAAAATTGAAATTAAACAGGTGATTGCCTAGCGTTAACCGAGACTTTATAGTAATTTACAACTCTTACAAATGGAAAACACAATGATGCAACAAATAAAACTAACAGCAGTAGTAAGCGCGGCACTCTTACTTCAAGCCTGCACGTCGCCAACAGTGCCAGTCTACCAAACATCCGCCGCCAATTTAATTCGATTGTCACAGTTAGATCGCAACAAAAAACTAGCAGTAGGCTCGGTTACCTCACGTGTTGATTTCAACAAGGTTAGTTTGTGTAGATTAGCAGGGGCTATCAGTCTGCCAGGTAATGAAAGCTTGGAGGATTTTGTTCGCGGGGCGCTCATTAAGGAGCTAGTCACCTCAGGGGTATATCGTCAAGAAGCAGGTAGCATCATTAATTTGGAAATCACTGACATACATTTCATTTCAGTAACTCCAGCCTATTGGAGGATAAGCGCGCGTGTCAGTTCACCTAAATATACCCAAGGCTATCAAGTATCTATCAAACAACGTTTTGACACCAGCTATGATGCCATCAGTGCTTGTGGTAACACAGCAGATGCGCTTGTAACAGCAGTCCAAGCATTAATCACAGCTATTTTAAACCATCCGAAGTTTACCAGCCTGTAGTGTAAAAAAGTCTAACAGAACATCATACGTTTGACATGGGATCAAACGAATTGATTGAATCGTATCACCATCCATACTCTGAAAACAGTAACCATGGTTTGTAACGAGGTGCGATCACTGGTTCTGGTAGGTTTTTTGTATGCCTAAGGCAAGGGACATGATTGAGTCAACAGATGCTCAATCATGATAAGCATTTATAAGTTAGACATAAAAACTGATAGGGCAGTAAAGCATAAACTTAGGGGCTTGAATCAAGCTGCGTAGCCTTTATGTAGGCTTGAAGGAGCTTGATATCGTCATCTGATAGCGGTTGGTTGATCAGTCCTTGTGGGAAATGCTGCCACGTTCTGCCTAACATTTGTCCACGCTTCCATTGATCTATGTTAGCTTGATGGCCGCTGGCTAAGACTGGTGGAACTTGACCAAAATCAGCATTTAATGGCCGAGTGTACACTGGGTGGTCTAGCAAATTTTGTGTGTAGGAGTCTTCTAGGAACGATGCATGATTACCCAAGGCTCCAGGTAGCATTCTTACGAGTGCATCAAGTAGTAGCATAGCAGGGATATCACCTCCGCTTACCACAAACCGACCCACGGTTACACAGAGGTCTACTTCTTTGTCAATAAAGCGCTGGTCTATCCCTTCATATCGGCCACAGATTAGCGTGATTTTTGGTTGGGATCTCAGCTTACAAAGCAATGAGTAGTCGATAGTTTGCCCGCCCGGATCCAGAAGTATAAGATAGGGTTTGGTGCTTGAGTCTTGACAGATATTATCCCAGCACGAAAAAAGAACATCAGCCTGTAACACCATGCCAGGACCGCCACCGTATGGCCTGTCGTCGAGTCGTTTATCGCTTCGCTTAGAGAAGTTTCTGAGCGGCCAAATGGTTTTGGACCAAAGCCCCTTTTGGGCTGCGCGGGCGATTACGCCATGATCGAACAAGGGCCACATCTCTGGCATGAGTGTGATAATATCTGCATGAAGCTGTGGTGTGATGTTCATAATGTATCTGGATTTAGCCAGTTAACAATCATGGTGTTGGATGTTAGGTTGACTTGTGTGACAATTTTGTCGGTGTAGGGAATAAGTATGTCGACCTTCCCAGGTCGCTTAACAACAATAAGTGGGTACTGAGCACCTTCTGTTAGGTAATCAACTGTACCTAAAAGGTTGGATTGAAGATTATAGACCTCTAACCCATGTAGTTGATGCCAGTAATATCGACCTTCAGGGAGTGGCGGAAGCTGGTCTTGAGGTATATAAATTAAACTGTTAGTCAGCTGAGTTGCATGCTCTCTTGAGGTGATGCCCTCTAGTTCAACAATAAAAAATTTATCGGTAGGCTTGAGGGAGTGAGGCTTAATGACCCTGCCACTTTCAAGCAGCCATGGGGTATAACTGGCAATACTGTCAACTGGATCGGTATAGGAGGCTAATTTTATTCTTCCGTCAATACCATGTGGTCTAAGAAACTTACCAACTACAATATGGGTTTTAGCATCCATGAGCTAGATTTAAGATCAGTACTAGGCCTTCTTTTTTTCAGAAGACTTGTTGTTGGGCTCAGGTGATGTTTTGGCTTGATTCATCTTAGCCTGTGTCTTGACTAGGTTCTCAACACGCTCTCTTACTTGTGCGCCGACACTAACCCAGTAATTAAAACGGTCCATATCTATTGATATTACCTTTTCCGCAACCCTGTTGGCAATGGGATTATAATAACCTATTTTCTCCTTGAATGAGCCATTTCTTGGGTTTTTGCTGTCTGCTGCCACAACATGATAAAATGGTTTTCCCTTACGACCATGCCTTGATAGCCTAATTACGAGCATATATTCTCCTCTAAATGATGATTACTTACGAATAATGCTTATATTATACAGAAAACACACCGTCATGACAAGCAGATAATGCCCTTAGTGCTGTGTTTTAATACCCAAAACACAGCACTAAGGTAAACAGATTCATAAATTTAATAGGTCCACCTAAATTAGGTGGGTAAAGTTAGGTATGGTTTAGATCACTATTTGGGTAATCAATAATGAGCGATTGGTTGAAAATAGACGTATGCATCTGACAGAATATGAGTTATAATAATCATACTAATGAGATAGTTTACTATGCTAAGAGCCATCAATAACTGGGATGTTAAGTGTTTTGAAAAATTAAACCACATTCAAACATTCAGATTTTCTAGTGCCTTTTTTAGGATTGTGTCGTTCACGGGAGATGGCTACATTTATGCAGCTGTGGGGGTATATCTTTTTTGGGCCAGCGCACATAACTATACCTCATCACTTTCAACTAGTTTGATGGCTTTTTTACTTGATTTGCCATCGTTTATGTTGCTCAAAAAAATTTTTAAAAGGCCACGGCCGTGTGTGATTTTATCGCACTGTAAACATGCCTTGGAACCAAGAGATCAATTTAGCATGCCGTCTGGACATGCTGCGGCAGCTGCGCTGATGGCATGTCAATTATCTCACTTTTACCCTCAGGTTAAGCTTATTAGCTACACTTGGGCACTACTGATTGGATTGTCACGGGTGCTATTAGGCGTGCATTACCCCATGGATGTACTTTTTGGCTTTGTATTAGGTATATGCTGTAGTAAAATCAGTCTTTTTCTTTGGGTGTAAAGATAATCAAACAAATTGGCGTCTGTTAGGATAAAATTTTTTACATGATTTTATGTTTTAAATAATGGTAACGTAAGTTGAGGTACATTTCACTTGGCCCTTAATAAAGGGCCATTGACTATTATTGCAGTGCAGCAACATTTGGCCCCTTCACCACACAACTGACAAACACACTCAATATCCCTCTAGTAATGCTCTATGACTGACAAAACACGGTAATCATGAGTATGGTATTTAAAAAACTGCCAAGCACCGGGTGATTCTTTTTGAATACAGCTCACGAATTGAGTATATCCATAGCATATCAGCTATTTTTACTAAATGACGCCCACTTTTTGCCTAGTAAACGTTGGGTGCACATAAGCAATAGATCGATGTATACATGAGTCAAGGCCCAAGAAATCCTTTTTTATCTAAAATACACTTTAATTTATTCGATGCCAGTGAGATGTCTTACCTAAACACCAGCCCAACAACACTTTCTTGATAAAAAGCACCCGCGCACGAGTTAAGTTTTCGGTTTTGACAGTCTGATAAAACAAGCCGAAGGTGACTTTGGGAGACGTGGCCAGGCCTCAATTCGTGAAGGAGCTTAAATGCCTCACGTGCATGCTTAAGACTTAAAAGTTCACACTGTATCATGTGCTCTTTAATCTAAGACTTTTCTTTACAATCACTACAAGCATAAACATTAACTAGTCTTTTTTACTAAACATGTCTTTCATCTGTGCCATCATTTGATCCATACGCTTGCCTTTCATTTTGGCGGTCATTTTTTTCATTTTATTATATTGGTTGAGTAGGTCCTTGAGCTCTTTTTTAGTGCGACCTGAGCCTTGAATAATTCTCCTTTGTCTAGAGGCAACATTGATCACCAGAAAAGGCCGAGCCCGTTCTTGTGAAGTCATGGAATCAATAAGATTGACTGTGACTTTGTGTTGATCTTCATTGAGTTTATCACCAAGTGCGGCTATTTTATCACCCATCATGGGCAGTTTACTGATTATAGATTGCAGGCCACCCATAGATTGTAGCTGCATAATCTGTGAGCGGAGATCATTAAAATCAAATTCACCACTGCCGGTTATTTTCTTTAGTAGTTGAGCACTCTTTTCTTTGTCAACTTTTTGTTCGAGCTGTTTAATTAAGGATACAATGTCGCCCATGCCCAATATTTGGCCGGCAATTCGTTCAGCTTGAAAGTCATCAAGATCGTCAATATGCTCGCCAATGGTCATGTGTTTGATAGGTTTGCCCACAATGTACCTTGATGACAAGGCCGCGCCACCTCGGGTATCTGCATCAACTTTAGTCAATACAACGCCTGTAAGTGATAGCTGGTCGTTAAATGATTTGGCCGTAATCGCTGCGTCTTGTCCTGTCATGCTATCCATCACGAATAGTAGTTCTTGAGGTTTTAGCAGCTGAGCTAAATCATGACATTCCTGCATCATGGCCTGGTCAACATGCAGACGACCTGCTGTATCAATAATCAAGACATCAAAACCCTGAGTCTTGGCTTGCTTGAGTGCATCTGTCGCGATAGACAGGGGAGAAGCATTTGGATCTGATAAAAAACATTCAACCTTAGCTTGTTCAGCGAGCACTTGTAGCTGTTCGATGGCTGCTGGCCTGTAAATGTCACATGAGCATACCAAGACCTTTTTCTGTTTTGACTTGAGTTGCTTTGCAAGGCGGGCTGCATAGGTTGTTTTACCTGCACCTTGCAGGCCTGCCAGCATAATAACGCTGGGTTTATGCGATAGCTGGAAATTAGATTTGTCTTCCTTGCCTAAAATTGACACCAGTTCGTCATGAAAAAGTTTGACAAGAAAGTCACCTTGTTTTGCCTCTGGCGGTACCGGCGTGTTTAAGACACTGGACTTAAAGTCGCTAATAATCTGGGAAACAACAATGTCAGCTACGTCTGCCTCTATCAAGGCAGCTTCAATCTCATCACATCCGGCATCAATCATGGCCTGAGTCAATTTGTCTTTGCCAGAGAATTGGCGGAAGGCTTGAGTCACGCTTTTTGATAGTGATTGAAACATAGCTATAGACAAATTAAATCAATGACCATTATATCGTTTGATCATTAAATTTTCAACAGTCTGTATTCCATGTGCTTGGCCTCATGTTTGTTGTCTCATGACCTCTAGCATCAACAGCGCTTGCTGAATAAGCGTACTTGGTTTTTCACAGAGAACCGCTCAGGTAGACTAACTAAGAGGTAAAAGATGGAGTATATCAAATCGCACGCTAGCTATTCATAATCATAAAAATCAGTGGGTATGCAATAGCCCGCTACCTACTTGAAATCATTATAGCAGTAAACAATGTACTCATACCGTAGTAAAGCAGAATTAGAATGGTCAGTCTTTGCAGCACACCAACCCATCTTGGTGCTGGAATAATTTGGTCTAAGGTCTTTGTTAAAAAACCAAGTGTTACACGCCAAAAGAAAGAACCCGATGCGATACCTAAAATGGCTAGGTATGGTAGTTGATAGGAAAAATTTTCAAGGTTAAAGCCAGACATTAAACCAATAAAGCTAACAATGGTAATGGGATTTGAGAGCGTAAGCAGGGCAATATCTACGGCAATTAATGGGGACAATGAGTCTTGAGCCATGTGGTGAGTAAGTTGTGCGCTATAATCTTTGGACAAGCCTCTAAACTCCTTGTAAGCCAGCCTAAATAGCATACCACTGCCAAAAAACTTTAGAAGTGCTTGATGTTTTAGAAGTAGGCTTGAAAAAGATGTTAGGCCTAAAAAAACGATGCTACCATAACAAGCATAGGCCACTGATGAGCCTACACCAACCCAGATGGCAGCAGAAATTCCATGTTTTAGGGTCTTTTGAACACAAAGTGCGCTGATGGGCCCAAAACTTATAGCGACACCGAGTCCAATCCAAAAGTACGAAATAAAATGTTCCATCATAATAGTTTTGTTAATGATTGCATCATTATACCAAAAAAAGTGAAGGGGGTCTATTGATATAGACACCCCGCATAAAATCAGCGTTACGCGAACCTATCCGGTAACAGGCGCGGCTTTATCTTTGCCTTCTGTGTCTGGTGACGGTTTTTCAGTAGGATCATTTTCTTGTGCCAGTCCTGCAATCTTGTGCTCGTATTCTACACTTAACTGGTATACGGAATAGGTCCATATAACAGCTAAGGTACCAATAATCACAAAAAAGTAGGGTAGTAGGGGTAATGATGTTGTAACAGGAGAACCTGTGACTAGGCAGACCATTAGTTGTAGTATAATTTGTAGCATCCCCCCTCCTGATTTACCCAGACGAGCACCCACCCCATCAACTGCGGCTTTCCCCGAGGCTTTGAGAGAGCTTGATAGAGGAATATAGGCCATTTCTTTGGTGGGGTCGAAGAAGGCATATTTTGAGCTTTTACTAAAAATTACACCAGCTGCGCCGAATGCAATCGCAAAATAGCCTGCATTAATGACGCCAAGGGCAGCCAATGATAAATTGAGTGTCGATGCATTCATGCAGTAAGTAAGAAATATGAGCCCGCAACCCCCACAGGCGATCGGCGTGATGCTAGCAGCAGTTCGCCAGGACATTTTACTCATGATTATTTTTACATAAGTTAATAAAATGGTAAAAAAACCAGTATAAAATGTATATCGACTCATGAATGACTGCATACCGTTTTTATCCGTCACGCCGTCAACGGTAAAGAACAACTTGATCTGACCCTTCCAGACAGTTTCGAAGAGATTTATGAGTATGCCGTAAGACAACACAATCAAAGCGATGTACATAACATATCGAGACTGAGATAGCTCTTTTACGCTGTCGGTCAAAGACATCTTTGCTTTTTTCTTTTTCGGTGCTCGAGAGTTACTTCGATATACTGGGTTAGTCAACACGGATCTATTGATGTATCTGAATAACACAAGCATTACTAGACCAGAGGAAATCACCACTGTATTCACAGCATAAATAAGCATATCGCCTTTAAAATGGGCGCTGAGCAGGTCTAGTACGTAGGACAGCCCCATCAGTGCTAGGTTACCTACCATAATCAAAAGACTGTAATATCGCTTTGATTCTTCTGTTGAAATGGTATCATTAGCAAACTGCCAAAAAAGAACTGAAAGAGAGTATGTACCCCACAACTCCGAGGCAATATAGTAAAGGGCAAAGGTCCATACGCCAAACAAAGCTATAAAATTGTGAAGGGGTGGCGCTAGGGTCTGAAGGTACTGAATAGTGGTGACAGAGGGATGGAGATAGCCGGACAGTGGGTAAAGCACGCAATTAAATAGGGCATAGAAACTAATAAAAGCTGATAAAATGATGTAATACGTCTTTTCAAAATCAAATAAATTTTTGATTTTGATGTAACACATACTGAACGCAATGGATACAGGAAACACTAAAAAAAACTTGGCATACGGTAATGAGTTCTCTGATACTCCTGGTGCTGATAACAAAAGAACGTCTTTAGAATTTCTAAGCATGGTGAACGAAAAAATAGTCATAAAGATGAGTCCAGCCATTGGGAAGAACTTACCATATTCTGATCGATTGATAGGGAATGCTTTCTGCATTAATGAACATACTAAAGATGAACTCTTGCTACTCGTACTTTCTGCCATGTGTCACACCTGTTGTTAACAATTTGGTGTTTATTATACAGGATCTTTTTTCTGGTGTCAAAACACAATCATGACAACCACCTATGGGGTCTTGAAATGGGATGACTATGCCGGCAGCAACATTATTGACTCAATACTTATCGCTGTAGTATCTGTCATATTAGGGTAAATCGTGAGCATGATCATGGATAGTAAGCACAAGATGGTGAGTGTTAAATAACATGGGGAGTGAGCAACCCCATCGGCAGGAATCGGAAAATAGAGTAGGGTATTAAGTCTGCGTTTAACTCTACAACAGTAGGCATCGCAATGAGGCAAAGCTTTACATGTAAATATCATCAATACTAAACCATGGCTTCGATTCAGACAATATTTCTGAATCTTTTTTTAAAAATGGAAATCATTGATGGTGCATAACAGAGACCGGTGGTAAAAAGAAGTGCTTAAACAAAATATTCATGGATTGCAAGTATATTTTATTTGGCAAGTCATTGATTATCTAGGTAAGTGTGGCGCTACGATATAATTGATTTTGAAGGTGATCATGTTGACTGAGGACCGTGACTCAATCGAATACCGCCTAATCAGTTAGATTCCATAAATTCATAGCCGATCTGTGGTGGGGATACATACACATAACATAGTTGTTCGGTTACATAGCCGGTGTCATCTATGTTCTCATCTAAAGAGAACCGTGCAGAACGCTTGAGCCCCTTAACTTTGACTTTGATATCATATACTTTTCCTTTTTGTATGATGGTGGGTTGTTGGAGTGCATAAATGGATACAATATGTCCAGATTCTTTTTTGAGTTGAGGCCACTGTTCATGGTTAACGGTTGAGGTAGGGGAGAACCATGGATGTCTATCTAAGCGATTCATAACAATACCTGATGCCATGTAAGCATTCGTTTCAGGTGAATGAGAGGCCCATTGGTCACTTACATAGGTTAATACGCCATTAACATTCGTACTATGATAGCAATGCCCCTCGATGTAACCTTTCTTTAGACCGCCAAATGAGAGGTCATATGGATCGTATCGCCTAACTCCCATAAGTTGAGCAAGCTCTTGATCTGTAAAGAGATATTCGCCGTTGTCTGATTTAGCACTACAGATGCCATTAAGTGATATATTACTGATGTGACTAAGGCGCAGTTTGCCGAGGGTCATCTCGCTGGGCATGGATGACTTGGCTATACCCTGTTGATGCCATAGGTCATACAGATTTTTGCCGGTAAGGGTCTTAATATCTATAGCGTGCTTTGAGTAGTACGGGAGCTGATCAGTTGCGGGTTTGCTTCTATCGGCATCACTGGCTTGCCATGGGACTTGGGTGTTTGACAATACAGGTAACCAAGTATCGAATCCGGTTTCTGAGTAAAAAGATGGAATCGAGCCTGGTTCTGGAAATGCAAGGGTCATGTCTACCTGAGTATCATCGGGGCTTGGTTTGTAAGCCAGGTAGCCATGACGAAGGGTGCCTTTTGACACGGTTTGACAGGTAGTGCCACTTGGGTACTGGTAAGCCGCACTCATGGTCACTGAGTCAAGGATTAGAAATTTAAAAGCCACGATTTTTTTACCGTACATGAACTTATTTAGAGGTAATGTACTGATGGAGCTGACGATGCCTTTACTTTTGCTATACTGGAGCTGGGCAGGTTTAGTAAGAAGATTAACTGGGACTCCATCGTCATTGGCCATGAGTTTTGAACATCTCAAATCATAGCAGGCATAAACTGAATCAATCGTTATCTTGAGTAAGTCCGGAGAGTACTCTGCACCGCTAATGCTTCTTCCTACCATAGCTGATGGGATAAGCATATAAACCACAGCGGATACAGCTAATATTGTCTGTTTAACCTTACATGGATGAATATTCATGGTTACTCTTCTCCTGTTACTTCTATGGTGATGCCACCATCGGTTACGCTATTTTGGTAGCTTGTGTCACTGGTTTCATGATAAACTCTTATTTTGAAAACCCGTTCAACCGGCTTGAATCGGCGATCATACGCGGCATCGGCGTGAGGGATGCTTTGCTTGGTTTGAGGTGTTCTCCAGCTGATGTTTGAGCCTACATGCCAATAAAAAGTTGTTGGCTTGCGGTAGCGTTCATGCTGGGCATTAACAGTTAGCTTGAGGTAAAGGGTATCAATGATGCTATGTTGCGGTATCCACGACAGATCGATCAATGCTTGACCCCCAATTTTTTCCCAAGATGCAACGCCCATAGCAAGTTTAAAGTGTGTGTTTTGAATGTAAAGTGGTATAAATAGTTTGCCATCGATACCTTTGAGTGTGGTTATTCGAGAGGGATGGCTTGATACGTCAGATGTGCTAGAAACGCTACCAGTCATGATTTTTGATCGACTCAACGGCCAATAGGTATTGATGCTGATATCTCTTTGGCTACCTATATAGTCTAAGCCTAGCCCTAGACGACTCGCGCGAATACGATGGCTAAACGATCTTCCGATACCGTGGTCAAAAAATAAGGACCCACCCACATAGTCATCCCGCCAGGCTGATCTCATGACAACACCAAGGTTGATCGAGTTAGGTAGTTCATAAGATCCTGCGTATGACTCATAACGCTTGCTTTTTGCGTATTCGGCATGCAGTTGAATAAAAGTAACATATCTGCCACTGTCGTTTAATTTAACTGTTTGGTTAGCGGAAGCAGTGGGGCCATTGGTTGATAACCCTAGGTTAAAATCTGTCTGTGCAAGCAGTTTAGCATGCATAATGACTGTTACTGTTAAGCTGTAAACTGAAGCGTGTAAAAATTCCCGAAGCTTGCACCTAAGTTTGTGATGTGTATGCATATGGATTCCCAATACTAAATAACAGAATAATCATAAAGTGTACAACAGCCTACCACCGAGCGCAACATAATTAAATATTATTTTAATGAATGGCAGAACATTTTTAGGATGATGGGTGTTATTGAGGTCACATGAATAGATGTTTTTGATTGACATATCAATATGTTAGCGGTGTACAAAGTGTTAACTTGTGTGGAATGAAGCAAGCTGAGCAAGGCTTATAAGTTAAGTTAAAAAGATTGAGTTTAAATAGATAGGTTGTGTGGTTTATCTAAATAGTTCATAATTGTCCTTGTAGGTTGAGACTAACCTGATGGGTTCAGTTAAGATGATATTTAGTAGCACAGGAGTTTTTTAAGATGATTACAACCTGGCCCATAGCCATCCTGATTATCACGTGTCTACTCGTGTTGTCTGCTTTCTTTTCTGGCAGTGAAACGGCACTGATGTCCGCTAATCGATATAAAATTGCCCATCAGGCAAAAAAGGGTGATACCAAAGCAAAAAGGCTTGAAAGCATGGTGTCAAGGCCGCAAGATTTACTCAGTGTGATACTGATAGGTAATACCTTCACCAATATGTTGTTGTCAGCAGTGGTTACCACATGGGTAAGTAGAAGTATGGGTGATCAGTGGTTGTTGCCGGCTACGATAGGTTTAACATTCATAGTTTTAGTCTGTTCAGAGTTATTGCCTAAAACGATAGCTGCTTACTATGCCGATGGATTGTCACGAGGTATTTCGGGTCTATTTGTTTTATTACTAAGGTTGTTTAAACCTATAGTAGTGGTGGTTAATACCCTAGTTGCATGGGTATTGAGATTTCTGGGGCTAAGTCTTGATAGTCAATCCTTCAAAAGACTGAGTAGGGAAGAGCTAAAGGGCTTAATCGAGTCAATAGAGCTTTCTAATATCAAGCATCAAGATGCTTACCAGCAAATGCTCCTGGGCGTATTAGACTTGGCTGGATTGACAGTAAATGATGTGATGGTTCCAAGGGCAGATATGCAAACCATAGACATCAGAGCTTCTCAAGATAGAATCATTGAGCTTGTGATCAGTCAGAGGCGCCATCATCTAATATTCTCAAACGGGGGATATGAATCGATCATAGGCATTGCGCAAATGAGCAGTATCCTTGAGCTCATTTACCATGATAATTTAACTCAGGCATCCATTAAAAGCGTGCTCAAGCCAGTTCATTACGTTCCAGAGGGAACGATCTTAACCGATCAGCTAAGGCGGTTTCAGGAAGATAAAATTCACTTAGCGGTTGTGGTCGATGAGTACGGTGTGGTATCAGGTGCTGTTAATATTGAGGATATAATTGAGGAAATTATTGGCGATTTTGCCATGAATCAGTCTATTCCCAATGGCAGCCTAAAACAGAGCAAAGATGGTCGTTACGATATGTATGGTTCTTGGGGTATTCGAGATGTTAATAGAGCCCTTGGTTGGCAGCTCACTGAAAGTGGGCCTAATACGTTGAGTGGGTTGGTGATAGAGTATTTAGAGTGCATTCCAGAAGGGCCAGTAGCTTACCGTGCACATGGCTATGAGGTCGAGGTTCTTAGTTTTCGAGGCAACAGAGTACATAAGCTAAATATCAAACGTCTAGATGAAGATGTTGGTTGATGATTTTTGTGTCATAAGGTTGATGATTAATGCTTTTTTGTGGTAATATAATATCTTTTCGGTGGCCTAAAAGGAGGGATTCTATGAGAATGCTTATCACACTATGGTTGAGTGCCTGCTTATTGGGGTTTCCTGCGTATGTTGCCATGGCAGAGCAAAAAAACGTATACATAACGCGACAGCCTACCAAACTTGTGGGTGCTGCAAGAAAAAACAGGCAGATAAAATCGCCATCAAATTCACTTGTTACAGCTGCAACCTCAGGGTTTCAGCAGCTGGGTAGTGTGTTCACTCAAATAGCAACAGTTGCTGGAATTATGCTACTTATTACATTTTTTTTACAGTTGGGGTCATATCTCAACAACCCCAAATCAGCAACTATCAGTCAGTTGATGATAACACCTCTACTGGCAGTGTGTCTATTTGGCTTAAACTGGATACCCTCTCAACCCATGGCCAAGCAAGCAACAATGGAGATTAAGGCGTGAACATTATTTTATTCGGTCCTCCTGGTTCAGGAAAGGGTACTCAAGGGGAACAATTGGCCCAAAGGCTACGCTTGCCATTATTAACCATGAGCAGAGCTATACGAGCGGCTATTCAGGCTGGTGCCCTAAGTCATGATATGCTGAAGCGGATGAACGAGGGGTTATTGCTACCAGACTCTGAAGTATGGCAGTGTTTGAGTCGTGTTATAGAAGGGCCTGATTACCACAAGGGTGTTATTCTTGACGGCTATCCCAGAACTATTGCTCAGGCCAATAGTATGATAGACCACTCATTCAAGTTAGATCATGTTGTGTTTCTAGATGTTAGTGATGCACTTTTGGTTGAACGATTGAGTGGGCGTCGAGTTGAACCGTATTCTGGGAGAGTATATCAGCTTACAACCAATCCACCTAAACAGCCAGGTATTGATGATGTCTCTGGCTTGCCTTTAATTCAGCGTGATGATGATAAACCGGAGGTGGTTTCCAGACGGCTTGTAGTATATCGCAAAGAAAGCAAGCCACTGATTGCATGGTTTGAAGAAAAGCAGGCGACTAAGCAGATCGGAGCAGTTCATATGATTGATGCATCCGGAGATATTGGTATGGTGCACCAAGCGATCATGGATGCCATCCATAAGAACAGTACTCATCGCAGCGTATGAGACATGAGCGTGTGTGGACCAGACAGGAGTGAATGATGAATATCAATTTAAGGACATATCTTACTGTAATCCTGGGCTTACTCCTCATGATACCATGGCCCAGCATGTATGCTGCCTGTAGGTCTGAGCAATCAGGGCCTCTCAGGATTGCCATCCTTGGTCCTCCTGGATCTGGTAAGGGTACCTTAAGCGCTTATGTTGCTGAGTTTTATGGGCTGCCAGTAGTGACTATGAGCCAGGTCATTTCAAATCATACTCAAGAAGATACAGAGCAAGCACGACAGATAAAAAACAAAATGAAGCAAGGTAAGCTCATCTCGGATCAAGAGGTGTGGTCCATGTTGCAAAAAGAGCTAAAGCTACCGTTATACAAGCAAGGTTATATCTTAGATGGGTTTCCAAGAACTTTAGCACAAGCCAAGCTTTTAGCTAGCAAAGGATTGACTTTACATCTAGTCATCAGGTTGAATGTAGATGATCAGATGATCATTGATAGAATGTCAGGAAGGCGAGTCCATCCATCTTCTGGAAGGGTTTATCATATTCAAAACAAGCCTCCGATGAAGCAAGGTTACGACGATGTCACTGGCGAGCCTCTGATTCGTAGAGAAGACGATCACCCTGATACCGTTACAAAAAGATTGGCGCTGTACCATAAGCTCACCCAGCCTATGAGTGCATGGTTGAGTCAACAGTACCACTCAGACTCAAATGCTTTTGTTAGAGATATGGTCGATGTGGACTCTAGTCAATCACCCAAACAAACCTGGGCAGAGCTCGAGAGCATTTTACAAAAAAAGCCGGTCCCAGCTGCTAATTGCCTGCATGAGGCGTTGAATTAATCTTGCGATACTGGCAATCATTACATCGCATGATGAACGGTAAGTATGGGATAAAATTTCATCACAACAATACCACATGCCATGATTTTCCCGCCGATTGTGCTAGCCAAAAACCATAACCAAAAGCCAGTAAAATCAGCTTTATTTCATGTGATCATCATGTAAAAGTAAAATATAATCAATATTTAAAACCAATCATATGAAAAATTATTTATAATTCACTTGAGCCTTTTTGCTTAAAATGTATAATTGTCTTCAGGTGTTTTTATTTAAGTGTATCTTTAGATATAACCTATATTTTAGTCTCGGAAAATACAAGTATTTTCACATGAAAAAAGCCTCAAACGGTTTTTCACGAGACTTTCAAACAAACACGTATAGGAGCCATACGATTAAACTGAGCGCCGATTTTTTACAAGCAAGTAAAAAGATCCAGTCTAGGTACTCAGAAAACCGAGCTAATTGGTATGACGACTAACACACCCAAGGATATTGCAGGTACAGATTACCCTCTCGGCACATTACATATTCTCATCAGTGAACTTTCTGAGCGCTACAGCTTTTATGGCATGAAAGCAATATTGGTAGTATTCATGACCACTTACCTGCGCAATGAACAAGGGATACTTGATACCATGTCAGAACCGGAAGCATTGATGTATCATAATCTCTTCCATTTCTTAGTTTACAGTACGCCTATCGTTGGTGCGATACTATCCGATGCCTATTGTGGTAAATATCGATCTATCATATTTTTTTCAATTGTTTGTTGTCTGGGTCATTTAGCACTGAGTCTTGATGAAACACGTTTGGGTTTAATATATGGCATGGTTCTAATAGGCATCGGTGCTGGTGGCATGAAACCTTGCTTAAATGCGTATGTTGGAGACCAGTTTACAAAAGATAACCAACATCTCATGTCAAAAACATATGTCTACTTTTATCAATCCGTCAATATTGGGGCCTTACTCTCATCACTGTTATGTCCCTTGATTCTAGCATATTACAGGCCATCCATTGCCTTTGCAGTGCCCGGTATAATTATGCTTTTTTCGACATTTATTTTTATAAAAGGATCTAAATATTATATCCACAAGCAAGCTACTAAAGGAATTTTGAAGCTGTGTCACAGGTTTTACTATAAAAAAACACCATTTAAAATTATATTGCCGATCTTTATCTATAGTACAATTATCGGTTTGCTGATGGCAGAATCCGCTTCAAGCTGGGTCATGCAAGCCCAAAAACTCAATCCATATGTTTTTGGATACCTGTGGCTTCCCTCCCAAACAGGCGCATTTAATAGCATCGCTTGCATTGCGGGCGCCCCCTTACTTGATTTGATTATATTTCCTTTTTTATCTCCCCAAAAAGAGTTGTCCAAACAAAAAAAAATAATGATAGGATTTATATTTTCTAGTTGTTCTGTACTTATCATTTTATGTTTACAATGGGCTCTAGAATACGGCTATAAGCCATCAATAGCATGGCACATACTGCCACATAGTTTCCTTGCCATTTCAGAACTTTGTGTCCTTGTAACCGCTATCAACTATACCTATATTGTATCAGATAAACATCTAAAAACAATATATTCTGCCTTATTCCTATTCACCCTTGGCTGTGGCGCACCCGTCTCAGCCATGATGCGAAACTTAAAATGGAGCAATGGAGACTTTATTTTTTCGTTACCAACATATTTTCTAATACTTTGCATACTGCAGTGGATGTGTGTTGGAAACCTCTTAAAAAAACTGGCTTTTATACCAGATGAAACTGCTAAAAAGTGGTTAAAGCATGCATAAACAAATCACTTATGTGTTCTGGGCCTTTCAAGTCAGGATGGTAGGGGTGCTCAAAGTCTAATATGCCGTCTTCAAGGTAAACGTATGGGTGTACGCTTTGGAAAGGGTATATGAGTGTCTGAGCAATTCTTGAACGGGTTAGACATGATTATTGGCACACAGGTAGTGGGTCTCGAGTGGCAAGCCATGGCCTATCACTATCCCAAGAAGCGCCACCAGACAGCACAACTCCCCTTAACTGGCATGGGGCTACAGGCAACTGTAAAATTGAATCCCTTGCTAAACAAGCACTACACCTTAGACGTTTACGCAAAAAACCTATACGACAAGCACAAGAAGTACCTCATACAAATTGGCGCTAGCACCAAGAACAAAGAACAACCCCACATCATCAACATCCTGTGATAACTGGTGCGAGGAAGTAGGACCATACGGGATATCGTACGTCTGTTATTGACTGTTTTTACTCACCCAAAGATGCCGGAGATACCGCATCTGACCATTGAGTATGAATGATTTTCATTTTTAGGCTGTAAACATCTAGGAAGACAGTCACAATCAAGCCCCAGATCATAAAGCACACCAGTAGGGTTAAAAAATCATGATAAAAGCCACCTATTGAAATGGGTATCATGCCGAGGGTCCATATGGCGCATAGTACCGTGATAGTTATTTGTAAACGGGTGATCTTGCGCTTATACATGTGATCGATTTGTGATATCGACTGGCTGAGTTTTTGAGTATGTAAAACAGTATACTGATCCAGGTCTTCAGTGATTACATCATGATCCAACAGATCCAGTTGGGTATTGGTAGACTTGTTTTGAGAAGGGGGGTATGGGTCACCTATTAGAATAATGGTCAACGTCAAGCTCAGTGGTACTCGGTATGATTATAGTCTTAATTACCATCTAAGACACAGATTACTTGAAGTTTAAAAAAGACGGGGCGCGTGAGTTCGCTGCATGCTTGGGTCGATTGATAATCTTATTTAATACTCCAGTTCATCTATTGAGTAAATAAGTTATTAGTATATTTTACAGGGTAAAATATACTTGACTGGTGTGGATAAGGGGTTTATTATGGATTTTAGTGGTAATTTGTGGGGTTATGTGGTTCATGTTTCGTGGTGTCAGTGCGTGCAATGTCGATGCTAAAGGTCGTTTTGCCATGCCTACCAAATATAGAGCCATGATTCAGGATTCAATTAAAAACCCATGCGTGATAACCATTGATACGGACGATGACTGTCTATTATTGTATCCTCTAGACGTTTGGGAAGATATTGAGCGTAAATTACAGTCTATGCCAAGTCTAAATCCTCAGGTCAGACGTATTCAACGTATTTTAATAGGTCATGCTCAAGAATGTGAGATGGACAGCCAAGGACGTTTCTTATTAGCGCCTTTATTGCGCGAACATGCAGGCATCCACAAAAAAATGGTACTGGTAGGACAAGGAAAGCGATTTGAGCTATGGGATGAAACACGATGGGTCAACCAACGACAACAGTGGTTAGACGAAAACAGACAAGCAAAAGCAGCTGGGGAAAACATAGCAGAGCCATTAACGGAATTAAGCTTATGATAGGAAATGAGTCAGAAGGGCAACAACATAAGCCAGTGATGCTACCTGAAGCCATACAGGCCATGGCGGTTGTACCAGGAGGGGTTTATGTCGATGCAACATTTGGACGAGGTGGTCATAGTAGGGCACTGCTTAACGTGATGAATCATGAGGCCCAGCTTATAGTCATAGATCAAGACCCAGAGGCATTAACCTGTGCCGATCAGCTTGCCAGTGATGATGACCGTGTACAGATTATTCGTGGCAAGTTTGCAGATGGTCTAAGTATACTATTAGAACAAAATATCGGTGTAAGCAGTGTGTTTATGGATTTGGGCGTTTCAAGCCCGCAGCTTGATCAGGCCACAAGAGGGTTTAGTTTTCAAAAAAATGGCCCGCTCGATATGCGTATGAACCCTAATGAGGGGCAATCAGCTGCACAATGGTTAAATCAGGCAAGTGAGCAAGATATAACTGAGGTGTTACAGGCCTATGGAGAGGTAAGGCACGCAACCTTATATGCAAGAGCCATAGTTAGAAGACGCCAGGAGTGTGCATTTGAGTCGACCCAAGATCTCGTGGATTGTATCTTGGCTGTAACACCTTCATTTGATCGTAAACATCATCCAGCCACACTGATATTTCAAGCCATTAGAATACACGTCAATAGTGAAGATAAGCAAATCATCAGAAGTGTAGAGCTTAGCTCGAAGTTATTGAAGAAGAGTGGCCGACTGGTAGTGCTAAGTTACCATTCATTGGAACATAAATGGGTAAGTGAGGCAGTAAAAATGGTGAATCAGGCCACGAGTGCAACCGCTATAGGCAAGATTTTTCGGAAAATAGGCCATGCTAAAAGGCCAAGTCGTGTGGAGTGCGAAAGTAATCGACGTGCACGTTCAGCAATGTTAAGAACATGGGAGAAAAAGTGATGAATAGAGTGGCTTTATTGCCGTTGATCAGGTCAGAACGATATCGTAATCGTTTGTCTAAAAAACCAAGCGTGTGGTTGCCGTCCAAAAAATCGTTGGCGCTATGGGTGGCACTATCCACTATGGCAGCTATTTATATTAGGTATTTAAACGCAGATGCGCAAATACAACTGACACGAATATCGACAGATATTATATCGTTGGCTAACAAGAAGCAGGGCTTGATGGCTAAATATGACCAAATGAAGAGCACAGTGTTTTTAGGTCACAAAGCGGATGCATTAGGCTTTAAGAGGCCGTCAAATAAAGACGCACAATTCATTGGTTTGGATGATCAATAATGAAACACCACGCTCGTATGCGCCACGGTGTACTTGCAATGATCTGGCTACTCCTAGGCGCTATGATTGTGGGGCGGTTGGTGGGGTTATTAAAGCAGCAACAGTTTTTAAGTGACAAGAGTCGATACGCCTCTCATAAAACCCACACCTATCAATCTACAAGAGGTCAAATTGTAGCACAGAATGGCGCTATAGTAGCCTACGACAAAAGTTATAAAAGTTTGGCGATTAATCCTAGGGTTATATTAAAAAAAGAGTATCTTATATCACGTTTAGCAAGAGTCATGGGGGTTGCTCCAGTCTCATTGACTAAGAAAATATCTGCCAGAAAGAAGAGTCATTTTATGTGGTTGAAGCGGTTTATGGTGGTTCAGGATCAAAGTATAGATGAAGATTTAAGAGATATTGAGGGGGTATATTGGCTACCAGATAGGCAAAGATCTTACCCGTACAGTGACGAGATGGGCCCGATAATAGGCAGAACAGACGTAGATGGCGCTGGGATTGAAGGCCTGGAGTACCAACTTGACAAACAGCTAAAAGGAAAATCAGGATACGAAAAAATCATCATTACACCACAGGGTGATACTGTTGAAGTTGTTGAACGAAAGCATCAAGTAATATCGCCCGAAGTCAGAATTAGTCTGGACCCTTGCATACAACATCAAGCCCATGAAACCATACGAGAGGCGGTAGAGCGGCATCAAGCATTGAGGGGTGGGGCAATAGTCATCGACATACCCACAGGTCAAATAAAGGCACTGGTTCATGTTCATAATACTAATAGATCCCATGGTGCTAATACCCAAAAGGCATGGATGCTAACAGATTTATATGAGCCAGGTTCCTTATTTAAACCCATAAGCATGAGTTATGTGCTAGCCCAGAGTAAAGAAAACATACGAGATAAAATCGTTCAAACCCATCAGGGACAATGGCATTTTAATAAAGAGACTATCATTGATGTGCATAAAGCAAGTGAAATGAGTGTTGTAGACGTTCTTACAAAATCATCTAACATAGGCATGTCAAAACTTATACTAGAGGTACCTAGAGGTATTCAAAGATGGGTCGTTGAACAATGGCCTATTTTGTCAAGAACGGGATTAGGGTTTCCAGGCGAGCCAAGGGGTCGAGTCGTGAGTAATCCCAGCGAATTTGAAACAGCGACTTTATCGTTTGGATACGGCATCAGTATGACCATGATGCAGCTGGCCAAGGCTTACTTAGCGATAGCCAATGGCGGGTTTGAACAACCAATATGTTTAGTTAATTGCAACAAATCAGGCACAGTATTTACAAAACAAAGGGTGATGAGTGAAGAGACTCACCAGCTTTTGAAGCATATGTTAACACGGGCAGTTTCAAAGGGAGGGACAGGATATAAAGCACAGTCCAAAGGGTCATCTGTAGCTGGTAAAACAGGGACAGCACATAAAATCAGTCAAGGCAAGTACCAAAAAAATCGATACGTGGCGTCGTTTGCCGGTTTTTCACCCGTTGATAAACCCAAGTGGGTAGTTGTGGTATTAATTGATGATCCTCTCAGTAAAGGTTACTATGGTGGTGAGGTTGCTGCACCCTTATTCAGTCATATTGTGTTTGATAGCGCATTTCAATGTAAAAGCAAGTAAGGGTACTTGCATGCGTGATGCTATGGTGATATACATAAAGGGAAGATACTCGGATTTTTATTGTGCCCCAGCAAAGCACGTGCACGCAAGCATGCCTGGCCATAGAAGATACCTCACTGCCCCTATTATCAGAGGTGCTCAGTGGGCTTGTCAGCATAGATAAAGAGAATGATCAACTTATTACAGGGGTGGAAACTGACAGTCGTCAAGTTGAAGCTGGCCAAATATTCATTAATTTATCGGGTAAACGGGCCCACAGACATGAGGCCTTAAATAAGCAAGCGGCAGTGGTTATCGAGTGTAGTCAGCAACGTCAGCATAGTGTTTCAAAACACAGTCACTATGATCATCAGTGGTTACTGGTTACCTTGCAAGAGCTAAAAAAAAATCACGGTAAAATAATTCACCATTTTCACATGAACCCAAGTCATCAATTAAATTGTATTGGCGTAACCGGTACCAACGGCAAGACATCAGTCACCAGTTTGATTCTAGAGTTGTATCGGCAGGATATGCGTCAGTGTATGGTAGTGGGTTCAAGAGGATACGGACAAAGTGTATCATCGGTGAAATCTTTATGCTCTATACAGTATACCACACCACCAGCAACACAACTGGCCAGAGTCCTATCAGAAGCTATTAAGACTGGTTGTGAGGCGGTGGCGATGGAAGTTTCATCTCATGCTATCGAACAAGCAAGGGTCTCGGGGATTACCTTTGATACCCTCATCCTCACCAATGTTACCAGAGATCATCTGGACTACCACAAAAATTGGCACGATTATCAAGCAGTAAAAGCTAAACTGTTTCACGATTACGATGCAAGAAATATTGTTATAAACCTTGATGATCCAACTGGAAGGAAGATAGCTAGGGAGTACTGTGGCAGTGGGTCAGTCTGGGGATACACACTCAAGAGTACGGGTATTGGTTGTGGCGTAGAAGTGGTAAGAGCATTTGATATTCAATCGAGTATCCAAGGTTTATCCATGAAGGTCCATTTTAGGAATCAGACCATGAAGTTAGCCACCAAATGGATTGGTGATTTCAATACCCAAAATATTCTATCAGCGTTGACAGCTTTGCTAGCATCAGGCTACAGTCTAGAAAATTTAGTAAAGCTTATTAAAGACATCAATCCCATAGCTGGGCGTATGGAGCTCATCAATCCGAATAGCAAAGGCCCCAGTATTATCATCGACTATGCCCATACACCAGATGCGCTTCAGAGCGTACTGTCATGTCTACAAAAAATATGCGAACGGTCGTTAATCGTAATATTTGGCTGTGGTGGCAATAGAGATCCTGGTAAGCGTGAGATCATGGGGCGAGTTGCTGAAAAATATGCTGATCAAATTATACTCACGGATGATAACCCAAGGCAAGAATCCTCCTCTAGTATTACGAACGCCATACTCAAAGGTGTGATGGCCCCATGGGATGTTAGTGTTATTCACGATAGGCAAGAGGCTATTGCACATGCCATTGAACATGCGCATAAGGGAGATATTATCCTCATTGCTGGGAAAGGAGATGAGACATCACAAGACTATCACCACAAGCAGATCAAGTTCTCAGATAAAAAAATAGCAAACTATCTACTTAAACTAAAACTCTCCGATGTTTGCATGGTATGAGTCAGTTAAGATCACTTGTTGACCAATATCTCAAAGCTGTAGACGCCATCAAGAAAGTGAGTGGCCACGAACATATATCAGTAGAGATTGACAGTAGGTTGGTCAAACCCCACGGTATATTTTGTTTAATTGGAACTGATGATTCTGAGTCAGGAGAGGCTACCAAGCATGGTCAAAAGACAATGACCACTCCTAAACTGACCAGGTGCGAGTGTCAAAAAAGGATCAAACATGCCGTTGAACAAGGCGCAGCCTTGATTGTAAGTGATAAGACCTATGTGAATGACGTGCCCACTTTAATGGTGGGAAATTTGATGATTAAATGGCTTCAGGCCATTGCTTGTCAGTACCGAAACACATGGGGTCAAGACAAAAAAGTACTGGCCATAACCGGTAGTGTGGGCAAGACTTCAACTAAAACATTGCTTGCCAAACTTTTGTCGAACTACGGGGTCACGCATGTATCAAAAGACACTCAAAACGGTCAGCTTGGGGTAGCGCTAACCATAATCAATACACCGATCAGTTCAAAGTTCATAGTCGTAGAAGTAGGTATTGATGCCACCGGTGGTATGGAGACATTAGTACCGATGGTACAACCGCACATTGCTTTGATTACTAATATTCATGAAAGTCACCTTGATGGCCTGGGCACACGTCGAGGTGTGGCAGAGGAAAAATCCAAGCTTTTTAGGGCACTTCAAGCATCTGGGGTTGCAGTCTTGTCAATACATAGTCATGAGTATCATGTGTTAGAGGCAGCTTCCCTACACTGCAGGCGCTACCGTTTCGCTGTTAATCCTGGCGGTGCCAAAGGTTGTGTTGATGCCTTCATGACCGTAACGGGCAATCAACATCAACAGCAAGTCTACGTGAGTGACCATAAGGGGGATACGCTTACGTTTGAGGTTCAGTCAAAACCGGAGTCATTTTTTAATAACCTTTTGGCTGCGATGTGCTGCATAAAAGTATTAGGCTACGCTTTCCACACCATGACTCAAGTTGCAGCTATTCATGTGTCTGTGGAAGGCCGCATGCAGCATTATCGATCTAGTGATCAAGGCTGGGTGATTGACGATAGTTACAATGCTGCACCTGAGTCAGTGAGGCATGCCATTAAGTATCTGGGCTCTCAAACAGACAAAAAGCGGATTTTAGTATTTGCGGATATGAAAGAACTGGGTGATCGTAGTCATTATTGGCACCAACAGGTAGGTGTTTGGTGTCAACAAGAACGTTTAGATGGGGTGATTACAACAGGTCAAGACAGCAAGGCTGTCAGTGATTTTTTTAGGGGTGTATACAAACACATCGACACCCTTCAAGACCTAGCTCAGTATGTCCTGGATAAGCAATGGTTAACAGAAGAGTATGTCATTTTATTAAAGGGATCTAACAGCATGAAGCTATCAAACTTACGCCAATACTGGTTGTGTAAACCCGTATCTAACAGCCCGACTGTTTAGTTCTACAGCTTTAGTATTTATTATTCATATACAGAGGAGTTTTGATATGGGTTATCAACTATTAGGTTTACTCAGTATAATATCACTTTTCATGGTATGGATTACCATGCCAAAGGTAATCAGCTATTTAAAAAGTTTCAAGATAGGGCAGGTGATTCAGGCTGACGGTCCACAACATCAACACAAAGCACACACGCCGACCATGGGTGGGCTACTTATTGTGTTGGTGACCGTGGCTTTATCGATAGGAGTTTGTGGCTGGTATCATCTTAACGCTTGGCCCATGATGCTCATATACGGCGGGGTAGCCATGATGGGATGCTGGGATGATTATCAGAAAATAGCTAATAAAAACAATGACAAAGGATTAAGCCCTAGGCAAAAGCTTCAATACCAGCTGTCGTTGTCATGTGCAGCTATCTTGTTTATATTATTGAGTGGCGATGAGTATGTAGCTCAGATTTATGTACCAGGTTTGAGTTATTGGCAGGGATGGTATCCAGTGGGTTATGCCTATGTAGGGTGGGTGATGTTAGTGGTGACTGCAACCAGCAATGCAGTAAATTTGACTGATGGTTTAGATGGCCTAGTAGCCCCGCTCATTACCATCGTAGCTGTGGGCATGCTCATCCTCATGCAAATGCTAGGTGCAGATGCATTGCATATCAGTCAGGATAAGTTATGGGCTTCATCTATCATACTAGCGTGTTTAGCAGGTTCTAATGGGGGTTTTTGGTATTATAACCGTTTCCCTGCCAAAATATTTATGGGTGATAGTGGTTCATTATCGAGCGGTGCGCTACTAGGATTTTTGGCTTGTATATGTCATATGGAATTTGTATTTGCACTGTTTGCATCGGTGTTTATCATGGAGACTTTATCAGTGATTATCCAAGTGGGCTATTTTAAAAGTACGGGGAAAAGGTTTTTTAAAATGGCTCCCCTACATCATCATTTTGAACTGACTGGGCATCATGAAACACAGGTGACCCGGTATTTTATTATAACAGGAATGGGTTTTACAGCATTGGGTTTGTACCTATGGCTAGGCTAGTTAACCCAACATAGCCAATAAATATAATAGGCATATAGTATCATAAGTGCCTGACTATTTCGGTGGCTTAGGGTTTAGAATCTTAAGTAATATCTATTACGTAGGAATTGAAAAGGTATTTTCAGTGGTTTTGTTAGGCATCCAGGGTTGAAGCCATTTAAAGCCAGTACTGTATTGTAGTCTGGTGTTATTTCAGCTAATATAAATTCAAGATCTTCAATAAATTGGTAATAGCCCTATGGCTAAATGATCATGGCAGATAATAAAGAACCAAAACATATCGTGGTAGTTGGGCTTGGCGCAACTGGTTTTTCAATAGCTGTCTGGGCTCACCAACAAGGTTATAGAGTTACGGTGTTAGACGATAGAGATCGCCCTCCCTATTCGGAGCGGCTTAAATCTACTTGTCCAAGCGTACAACTGGCTGGGCAATCAGATTGCCATACACTTTATCACCAGGCCAATTTGATTGCTATCAGCCCTGGCCTCAGTCCAAATCACCCTATGATGAATGCCCTAGTTGCCTCTGAAAAACCCTTTATGACCGACATTGAATTATTTCAATTGTATTGTGACAAACCCCTAATTGGTATTACAGGATCGAACGGCAAAACCACGGTCTCAAAAATGGTGGAGCTTATACTCAACGAAAGTGGTCTCAATGCCGCTTTGGTAGGTAATGTTGGCATCCCTATTATGTCATTATTAGATCATAAACGTTATCAGCAATATGATTGTTTTGTCGTTGAGCTATCAAGTTTTCAGTTGTACTGGTTAAAGAAGGTTGATTTAGCCATTGGAGTTGTGCTTAATTTACATCCCAATCATCTTGACTGGCATGAAAATATGCAGCATTACTGGCAAGCCAAGAAAAAAGTGCTCACAAACACCATAAAACCCATATTGGCAAAGCAAGCACTTAGCTATGACGAAGTAAAAAACGACCCAAGCATCACAAGAATTAGTACGACTATCCCAGAATCCGATGATATACTTTATCGTAAAGTAAGGAAGTTAGCGCATGGTCAAGCACTGGAAAACCTAGTCTCTAGCTACGTGTCTGCCTGGATCATAGGCAAAACATGGGGTGTTGATGAGTTGAGTATGGCTAATGGACTCAAAAAATTTAAGCCGTGGCCTTACCGTTGTATGAAAGAAGATGCTCAGCATGTGAAGGGGACTTGGTACAACGATGCCAAATCCAGTAATCTTGCGGCAGCGAAATACGCTATTAGCCATGTATGGTTATACCACCAAAAACCTATTATTTGGATTGCCGGAGGTGTCAGTAAAAATGAAGACATGGCCACTATAGATAATTGGGTACCTATGCTCAAGCAAGCTATTTTCTATGGTAAAGACGCCAGTTTATTTCAACGTGTATTGCAACAAACGGTAGTACCAACTTCATTGGTTGAAACGCTTGAAGATGCCATTGATCTAATAAAACTAACCGTTGATGATGATTGTGTGATCGTCTTTTCTCCTGCAGCTGCCAGTTTTGATCAATTTAATAATTTTGAGCATCGTGGACATGCTTTTACCGAGCATTTAGGTAGATGTTATGAGACAACATAAGGGCACCGTTAAAAGATCTCAGTCTGGATTTATAATTGACCCGCAACTGTATATAGTGGGCTTGGGCTTAATCATTTGTGGGGTGATTGTGGTGTTTTCTAGCTCCGTGTTTGTATCCAATAAACATTATCAGATGCCTTTTTATTTTGCTATACGACATTTGGTGCATCTTGCAATGGCATTGGTTTTTTTTGTAATAGCTAATAAAATACCTGTTGAGTTTTATCAACGAAACAAAGCGTTATTACTACTTTTAACCCTACTATGCCTAGTTATTGTCTTGGTACCAGGCATGGGGCCGGAAATCAAGGGAGCAAAGCGATGGTTGAGACTGCCAGGCTTTATGATACAGACATCTGATATTGCTAAGTTGTTAATTATAATATGGATGTCTGCTTTTTATCATCATACTCAAACATCACACACACAACAGAGTAATCGTTGGTATATCCCATTGTGTCTACTCATGATATGTGATGTGCTACTATTATTACAGCCTGATATGGGATCAGCAGTGGTATTAACATGTATCGTGTTACATATCATGTTTGTAGCAGGCGTCCAACTTGTATTTTTCATACAGCTAGGTTTGAGTATGACACTCTCGGGAATCATGGCCATTATGCTTGCGCCTTATCGTGTAGCCCGTATTACCGCATTTTTGGATCCGTGGCGGTATGCGCTAGGCTCAGGTTATCAGCTTACACAATCATTAATGGCCATAGGTAGAGGGGGAGCGTTTGGTGTAGGTGCTGGAAAAGGCTTGCACAAAGCATTTTATTTACCGGAGGCTCATACCGATTTTGTATTTTCTATGTTATGTGAAGAGTTTGGCCTGGTGACAGGGCTGGCTGTATTGGCTGCATTTGTGTTTATCACGCTAAAAATACTCTATTGGTCATGGCAATTTAGTAGGGCTAGGCAGTATTTTTATGCCTATTACAGTGCAGGCTTTGCCTGTTGGATAGGTGCACAGTCCATAATATCAATCAGCGTGAACGTAGGTCTATTACCCACCAAGGGATTAGTACTACCTTTCATGAGTTATGGCGGCACTCACATGATCATATTTGCTTACGCTGCTGGCGTTTTTAATCAGTGTCTTGCAAAAATAAATAAGCACAGAAAGTAAAGCTGTTTTTTAAATGAAGGAGGGGGCACAACAAATGAAGAAAAATCTAACAGTCTTCGTGGCTGCAGGAGGCACAGGAGGCCATATAAAGCCAGGTCTGTCAATGGCATGGAAGTTTTATCATCATATTTATGTTAAAAAAGTTGTATGGATTGGTAGCAGAGGATGCATAGATGACAAGCTATTAGTCGATACGCCCTGGGAAAAAAAAAGATTAGCAAAAATACCATTTAGAGGTGGTGGCATAATAAGAAAGCTATTTTTTCCATATGGTTTAGGAAAGTCATTGATAAGGACCATCTATTACATGATAAAATATAAACCTGATTTAGTATTGACAACCGGAGGCTTTGCCTCATTATCAACAGGAATCGCAGCTTGCATATTTGGTAAGCCTCTATTTTTACTAGAGCAGAATGCTGTAGCAGGGTGGTCAAATCGTTTGCTCATACGCTTTGCAGAAAGGGTATTTACCGGCTTTGATCAAGTAAAGTTTTTGGCGAATCAAAAATGCAGAAATTTAGGAAATCCCGTAGAGGAATGTCTTAGCAAGGGAAAAACCAGAGTCAAAGGGTATCCTAAAAAAGGAGAAGAATTTATTATACTGGTTCTTGGTGGTAGTCAAGGGGCAGCCTATCTGAATAATGAGATACCAAAGATTCTAGCCACACTGTACAACACCAGTCACAAGATCAAAGTTATCCATCAATGTGGAGGGGATGACCATCGAGCTACTCAAGTTCACACAAAATATAGGCAGTTAGGGATAAAAGCTGAAGTCTTCAGTTTTTCAAATGATATGCTCAACATCTACACTCGGGCTAATATAGCCATAACAAGAAGTGGTGCTTTGACCATTACTGAATTAGCTGCCTATGGGTTGCCATCACTTTATGTGCCACTACCTATCTCAGTAGATCAACATCAATGGTACAATGCACTAATGTGCCAAAAGCAAGGTGCGGGATGGATAGTGGAAGAAGCAGAAATGAGTGAAAACCCAAAAGTACTCACTCACAAAATCTCCATTTTGATGTCAAGTCAGCAGATTTATAGGAAGATGGTCAGAGCCTCGAGGAATAGTTTTAGAGAAGAGGCAGCTGAGCGTATAGAAGAAGAAGTAATGACATATATCCAGTCAATGCAGGATGAAAGAACAGTTAAGTGACC
Organism: Pseudomonadota bacterium; assembly: GCA_036148435.1. Classification (GTDB taxonomy): domain Bacteria; phylum Pseudomonadota; class Gammaproteobacteria; order Comchoanobacterales; family Comchoanobacteraceae; genus JAYYHL01. The sequence goes on from JAYYHL010000008.1 coordinate 83,182, forward strand.
AAGGTTGCCATAAACAGCAAAATTAATAACTTTATCAGAAATATTCTAAAAGTGCTGATCCTAGCTATACGTTCTGTCATAGTATGCGGTACCCGTTGAGGCTCGAGTATTTTAGAGTTTAATGAGGCAAACAAGCGGCTTGTAGCAAAGTTCATTCAGTTGAGCGCAAATGCCTGTGGCGATACATAATCATTGGATAGTGATATAAAGCTAGGAATGGCGATGAATTCAATAAAAATATTGAGATAATTTAATCTTGACATGTCGATTAAAAAAAGACATCATGAGTGATTATTAAGGTTATAGTAATAAAAAAATGTCTCAATGTAAGCATTATGCTTATTTTATGTAATCTCTAATCAAATACCCACAGCAGCAATGTCTCAAAAAAAACCAAGTTTTATGGACGTTTAGCTAAATATTTAATTTACATATAACGTAATCCAGTGCTATAATAACATAGAGAAATTGGATTAACAGTATGGCTACTCCAAAGTCAATTATTAGCGGATATAGGCAGAGCAGCAAAATTGCTGGCTGGCTAGATGAAGTTAAGTGCTCTGGCATGCTATTTACATCTTCCATCCCCAGCCTAAAGAACCCACAAACACAGCATACACCTATTTGTATCGAAGGTTTATCTTTTGATGGTAATCTATTTGAAAAAGACTTTTCTCTGTTAGATAGCTATATCACAACAACCCATAACTTAGGTATTTTAGATTTAGGAGACCAAGTATTCTCAGCTAAGAGTATAGTAGGCTTAACGAAATTGCTAGTGAAAGTCAGGAAGATCTACTTTTTAAAGCTTGGTAGGGTTGAGTTCAGCGATAGCGTGTTAAAAATGTTTCTTGACTGGCTGGTTAATAAACGTATAAGTATACACCAGCTTGATCTTGGTAGCATGGAGCTATCACTAAATAGAGTCAGCGCCCTACATAATTTACTGGTTAAGAGCTCCACCATTGAGAAGCTAGATATGAGTCAGAGTTACTGGAAACATGACCAGATTCGAGCTTTCATTTGGCTCCAAAACAAACAAAAAGCTTTACCCAGTCGGATTGCCATATCAAACATCAATACTTCCCAAGTTGCGCTTATCCATCTCCTCAGTTTTTTAAGTAATGCCAGCTCAACATGCAGAATTTTAAGTATCAATGGAACCCATACACCAAAAGCTTGTATTGATACTTTATTGCAAAATCTAGATCAGGATAGTGGCTTACAAGGATGTGTTTTCAACAATACACTATTTGATAGCCCTCAAACGACTAGTCTCATGAGGCTATTGACCTCTAGCGGGCTTAGCCGAGTAGGTTTAGTGGGCTGTGAATGGGATATGTCACAATCGTTCGAAGGACCTGTTAATGATAACAGCGCAAAAAAGTCGGTTATATATTTTGAGAAATCACCAAGATGTACACAAACAGGCCAGCTTACTTGGCTGCTTAAACTTGGTTACGTAATTGATAAAGAAGTATCTGCAAATACTTTTTGGCTAAGAAAACGTACTATAAACTGACAACCATGCTATAAAGTAAAAACTTGAAACATGGTAAAATATGCACAATTTAGATGAGTGGATGAGAGATGCAAGCGTTAAGGCGATGTTCTCTGTTTGTAAACAACAAGATGTACATCACCATTCATACAAGAGTATAGCAGGTGAGCTACTCAAAGGCTTTTACAAAGATAATACTGAGTGTATTAAGGCCAAGGTTATTCAAAAATATGAGTATGATACGGTTGATGAGTTGGTAAAGCTAATCAATGAAGAGAAGACAAAAAAGCTATTAGTGATTACAGTTTTAATGGTTAGCGCCTGCCTATTTATACTACTACTTTTGACCATGAGTACCAATAAATATAGCTACATCCCTATGTTATTTTCGTCACATATTTTAACTTTAGTTTTGGGTTACTATATGGCCGAGAGCAGCTATATGAGTGTATTGCGTAAAGATTTAGATTGCGCAAGACAATCGCTTAAAATTCAACGTGCTTATCTAGAATGGGTTAACGATAATAAACCCGCAGTTAATAAAATGCTAGGCTTTGACGATACATTATATAAGCGCTTCAAAGACGGCTTAGCTGCGCTATTACTCGCTTGAAACCAATTTTAATGCGTATTTTTTAGTCTGCTGAGCGTCCACATCAAGTTGTTTAAGAGCATGATCTATTTTATTCACATCAGAGTGACATGGCGCTGTTTCTTCTTGAATGACAGGTTTTCGACAAATGTGTTCAATGGTTTGTAATGTGTGTTTGATTTTAGGCGTACTACTGTAGCATGCAGCTCCATGTAGCTTGTGAATAGCCTCGTAAAACTTTCGCCACTGCTTATCTTGTCTGTGTTTTCGTATAATATCAATCTCTTGGGTGAGCTTTTTAGTGAAAATGACAAGCAAATCTATTGCAACATCTTTACTTCCTAAAATTGATGAGCCGTGCTCAAGATCTACCCATAGTATGTCATCCATATGAATTAGGTGCCCGCCTAGATTATTTGTGGTCAATATACCATATTCTATTAAGAGGATCTACGAGTTTAAAAACCAATGATCTAATAAATACATAAGTAATTCATAGTTGGCTCAAAGGATAGATGAGGTAAGGTGCATTGAGTTATATAGTTCAGCCAAAGTTTTATTAAATACGGTAAAAAATATCCATGGCACTTGCTAGACTATGAATACATAACGACTTATGGGAATTAAATGTATCAAACACAAGAGCTGAATATCCATCAAAGATTAATGTACGCGGTTGATCGTTACGAGCGTAAAAAGTCAGAAGGGCTGGGGCTTCATCCTCAAAGAAAGCAAGATATTGACAACCTTAGAAACTTAATTGACGAGATAGTAGATGAAGCCCTATTAAAGCGTGAGGTGGCACACTATGTTAGTAATATAAAGTCTAAAAAACATTATTTTTTCATTACCAATCAACATAGTGAACTTAGAGAAATCATAAGTTATATATTGCGTGACGAGCAAAGAAAACAGTTAGCATTAATACACTCGAGGGTCCCCGATTCAGTTCAATGCCTATTAAATCGGATTGACTCAAACTTGTCACGAGTTCAGACTTTAACCTGTTTAGAGCATCCACCCCAGATCGAGGATATCTCAACTCAACGTTGTCAAAGATGAAAAAATCATGAGTAACAACATATTATACACGCTTAAAACGTACTCAATAAATAAGGCGCTAAGGGGCAAAGATGGTTAGATAATATACATAACCTTATCCAAACACTTCACCTATGGGGTATGGGCGTAGAAGCACTCTAAATCTGTACCCATTGATACATAAAAAGAGACAAAATAGTCTTTTATTCATATCAGTTCAGCTATAACTAAATTAAAACAGGCATGTGGTGGTGTATTATTATGAGCAGTCTTTTTTGTATACATTTAATCCACTAAATAGAGTCAAACTCGAATTACAGCCTTAACCTTATGAATTTTGTGTGGTGGAGGTTTCTACCATATCGTTAGTAGCGTGTGCCTCCTCACTATTTTTAGTGGGGGAATCTTCTTCACTGATATACCATGATATAATCCCATAACTGGCTTGATCAAAACTTTTGACAGGTTCATAGTTAATTTTAAAATGATCAGATCCATCTAAAACTCGACCTTCAGGTAAATGACCACAGCGATGCAGTATGGATTCAAGTGTTATTTTTTTGTCATGACAACGGTAAGTAATAAGCGAGTACGTTCTCTTGTGGAATAATTTATGAAGAACCGAGTCAACAACATATAGCATACTCTGGTTAGGAAGAATGACGCCCGCAGGGTAGGTATAGTTCACAAAGTTACTTTTTTGGTGATCTTCACCAATAAAATAACAAGGATATTTGGTCAGATTATTTATTCTAACTAAAAGATGTTCACATACTTCATCAGCCTGTAAGGTCAAATGGCACAATAATAAAACTGACAACAAATTGCTTAAAAAATTGTATAACATAATAACGGGCACACTTATATAATTGCAATACTAGCATGATTTATAGTTGTCTGGAAGGGGCTAAGCAGAGAGTTTTATCGGGTGTTGAGCTTGGGCATGCTCCTTGTGGTCTTGGCAGGTATCAACATCATGTGATCGTACACATGAAGCCAAAATTTCTCCTGATAGTGGCGCGATACTAGCAGTAGCGATCGAAAAAGAGGGCGATAATAAATAGTAGGATACCACCGCATGATTAGCAACCTGTCGTAAAGTGGGTATTAAAGTCACTAAAATGCCATAGTCAAGTGCAGAAATGGCACAAAAAATACTTATGGTGTAGGCAGCTATTTCAGTAAGACAGGCAAGTATGGAAGAGAATCCCTGTTTATTTTGCCCATATCTAGATTCAAGTAAATGCGCTGCGCAACACAGGCAGTACAAAATATGAATAGAGACTAAGACAGGATTTATAACATAAGGACCAAAAAACAAATATGAGGCAAACCATAGGCACTGTGGCAGGGGACGTTTTGATGATCTGACAAAACGACCAATAGCTTGTGTCAGATAATAATGATTCGCTGTGCTAAACAAAGGTGATAATATTAGAGCAATACCTGTTTTAAAAAATACATCGTAGTTACGCATCACACTATTGAGAACGTCAAGGCCATTTTGACTCAGTAGTAGGTGAGTTTTGAGCGATAATCCAACTGATATGCAGAGTGATAATAGGGTAGACCCAATCAAAATTAACATACTGGCGAGCTTAATACTCTCATGACTTAGCCATAAGGGTAGCGAGTGGTCATGCCTTGGATTAGGTAGGCTGTTTAGAAAGCTAATTTGAGAGTAGATCATCGTAAGAAACAGAGGAATACACGATAGTGTAAGGAAGGTAATACTTGATTCGATATAGATATTATTCATGATAAAAATCGTAGATGTATTAAGCCAAAACCAACTATCAGGTGATAATTTTCGTGAAGAATCTTTTAGATTTTGAGCTGTGAGGTAGTTTATGATCGGCGATGAGTAACAAAGTATGGGCAGTAAAGTGTAGCAAAAGTGAGTGACCTTATCCGTACTGAAAACAGTTGAGAGTATGCTACCAAGTGATAGCAGTGCACAGATCATCGTTAAAGAATGTAAAGTTTTTTGCCAAAGTATGGTACTTCGTTTGTAACTCATTAAAGAGCACAATATACTACAAGTGGGTATAGCAAGCTGAGCAACACTCAAAGGGGTAAAAGTGGTATATTTAATCATGGTAGCCATACATAACAAAATAGCCTGAGTAAAGGGTTTAGATAGATGATCGGTGATGCTATGAGTGACTTCAGCCATGGCCAACCAAAATTGTCGAAAACAAAGTAGGTAAAGACCATGTCGAATGGTAAAATGAAAAAAAATTGTGGCATCTTTTATAAAACTTCCCCAGTGGCTGGTGAGGTTCCCTGGGTTACTATATTGACCCACAAAAACGATAACGACTAAAGAGGCAAACAAATGCTGGGCGATGACACGAGTAAATTCAAACAAACCAAAAAGACTACGTGGTTGAGATGGACAAAATAGGTAGTTTAAAACATGGTGTAAACCTGTGACTGCAAGGTTAATGATGGCAATCAGAGCACAGGTTACTAGATGAGCACTTGACTCCATTGACAAAGATGCCAGGGTCAAATAAATAATATATTGAGCACTATCAAATAATAGTGCTACGAGATTGGCAAAGCGTCGGTAGGTGTTTGTTGAAGAACTTTGGTGCATGACTGGATAAGTGATGATTAACTATGGGTAATCATGAAGAACCTTGTATGTAAAATCAATACAGTGCAATAGCTAGATTTGAGTTATCAGGTTGAGAGCGCTAAGTAAACAGGGCTACCAGCACGAATGACCTCGATGAGATAGTTGTTTGAACCTTTTTTAATATGAGATTCAATATCCATGATTTGACTCAACGGTTTACTGTCAATACGTACAATAATATCCCCATTCATAATACCAGAAAGCCAAGCTTTACTACCTTCTGACACGGTTAATACCCTAAGACCAGTTACTTTACGACCGCTATCATCCAGGTGTTCATGTGCCATCATCGAGACACCTTCAAAAATAGCATGCTGGCGCTGATGAGATGTTGCTTGTTTATGAATGGCATCCAGAGACTCCGTTTCTATAGTTGTTTGCATGAGCTTTTTACCACGGTAGTAGCCTATTTGAATTTTACTTCCAGCTCGTTGGGAGAACACCATGGACCTCAGTTGTCCACTAGATGATAACGCTGACCCGTCTACTTCAACGATTATGTCTTTGGCTTTAATGCCTGCTTTGGCTGCGGGTGACTGCGGCAATACTTCGCTAATCAAAGAACCATTAGAAACGCTATCCATTGCACGGGCTAGGTCTGCGGTCATATCTTGAGTCCTAACACCCATTTTAGCGGGCTGTGTACTGCCATATTGGATTAGTTGGTTAGAAATATTTTTAACCATATAAGTAGGGATGGCAAAACCAACACCATTATTGCCGCCTGCTACACCAATAATCATCGTATTAACACCGATAAGTTCGCCCTTTATGTTAACAAGTGGTCCCCCGGAATTTCCCATATTAATAGCGGTATCGGTCTGAATGAAATCTTCGACACGAGTTGATAGTGAGTTTCTGTGAAGGGCGCTGATAATACCTGACGTGACACTGTTACGCTGGCCAAATGCATTACCAATGGCATACACAGAGTCACCCACATGTGGTTGATTGTGTGATAATGCCAAATAAGGATAGTGGTCACCTTTAACTCGAATCACAGCAAGGTCAGTCGTCTCATCGAGGCCTACCATTTGTCCAATACGTTCCTGTCCGTCGTAGAGCACAACACGAATGGTCTGTGCACCTGCTACCACGTGAGCATTGGTTAAAATATAACCGTTTTCAGTAATAAAAAAACCAGAGCCCATACTTCTTCGTATACCAGGCCCCATAGCAGCGTGGTCTGGGTTTGTGGCCAGCTGCTCTATGTAAATTGAGACAGCTGTCGGCATGGCGCGTTCAATAGCGGTAAGTTGCCCATCTTTAGTGATGCTCACTGATGAGGTGGGTGAGGGTTTTTGAGCAATAAGACTGGCAACAACAATAAGGGGTAGTGATAATATAAACAAGCGCATGGAACTTAAAACCTTGAATAAAAACTCAAGTCATTATGGCATCTTTAAACACGATCTACAATATCACACATCATGATAAATTGACCACTTGATTAATTGGAGCACAAGTTAAGACTAGCTGTTAGCATGTCTAGTCAGTCATAGAAAATATAACATCACGTTCTCGGTCAGTATCTGTGTGAGATGTGCATAGTAAATAGAGGACACATACTCATTACATATATCTATCCTTATGAAAGTATTGGGTATTCAGCGTTGGCTTATGATTTTTTCATCAGCGGAACCTCATTTACAGGATGTAGCTACCTACAGCGATTTAATGCTATGGTTTTTCAGAGGAGGTTAAGTTTAGAGAACACAACTTATTCTCCTCGAAAAACGATCGTAATGATTGCTGAGCTGATCGTAGCCAGTTATAGGATACATTAAGGCTTGAACAGCTAACCATGCTGCAATTTCTCTAGCACTGTCTCCCGTTACATCACACTACTTGTATCAGTTGATAATCGTAAACCAGCTAAACAGTGTAATATGCTACGAATACCGTAGGCTGAAATTAAAGTTTTGAAGGTCTTTCTCACATCGATTTCCGTTCTTTTAATGTAGTCCATCAGTATCATGGTTTATAAAGTAATGTCGGTGCAGTCCTGATGATAGTGGTATATTAACTTACAAACGCGATGACCGGTGTGATCGAGCACATGATACATGTGAAATAATCAGGTTTAATTTTAAGGTTTAGAATTAAAATAATATAGTGAGAGAACATGACCGATTTTAGGGCACCATGTGAATTTAAGATAGCAAGTTTTTGAGCCTCATCATATCCTCAGGTAGTGGGCAGGTGACGGTGAGTAGTCGACCGTGCTCAGGGTGTGGGAGCGATAACCGAGCTGCATGAAGCGCTTGCCTAGGAAAAGCCTTTACGACAGCGGCAAGCGGTGGTGGTAACTGTTGATAACTTTTAGGGCGACCATATGTAGGGTCGCCAAGTAAGGGATGCCCTATGTGGGCACAATGCACACGGATTTGATGGGTTCTCCCTGTTTCCAACTGACAAGTGATCAATGTGAATGGGTTGAGTCTTTGTTTGATCTGAATGTGAGTTATGGCTTCTTTTCCATGCGGTGTAACAGCCATGCGTTGGCGGTGAACAGGGTGTCGACTGATAGGTTGATCAACAGTTTGTGATTGCTTAACGATCCCGTCGCAAATGGCAAGGTATTCTCGTTTGATACAACGTTGGGCAAGTTTAGCCACTAAATATTGATAGCTTTCATGCGTTTTAGCCACCATCATCAAGCCTGTAGTATCTTTGTCCAGGCGGTGTACGATGCCAGCTCTAGGCAGTTTGTTTAAGGGTGGATGGTAGGCTAATAAACCGTTCAATAAAGTATAGTCACGGTTCCCTGCGCCAGGATGAACCACCATCCCTGATGGCTTATTAATCATCAAAAGTTGGGCATCTTCATAGGCAATGGTCAGCTCAATAGCTTGTGGTTGATCCACTAGAACAGGTTCAAGGGGGGCTCTAATGACAATGGTTTGGCCCTTATTAATCTTTAATGAGGGTTTGGTTGTTGGGGTATGATCAACCCACACATAGCCTTGTTTAATCCAGGATTGAATTTGAGATCGGCTGAATCGAGGATTGTACTTGGATAATATTTGATCAACTCTTAATAGATGATCAGTGTCATCTACCATCATGCTCTCAAAAAAGAGTGGGTCATTGCACATACGTGGTTTATTTTTCAATCAAGGTATTATATCCTAGGAACTGATTAGATTAAAGGTGTAAACGAATGGGTATGAAAAAAGTTATTAATGTGGTGCTAGCGGCGATTGCCTTAACTGGTTGCCAGCAGGTCTCTAAGAACCAGATTAACGAGCAGGCCTATGCTGAAAACGAAGTAAATCTTCGTACACAAGTTTCCAAGAAACTCAAATCAGGTGCCTATGCTCAATCCCTAGAGCCACTAAGAACACTGGTTTCAGATTACCCATCAAGCAGCCAAGCCCGTGTTTATCTTATGGAACTTGTGCATGCAGAGTGGCAAGCAGGTGAATACAATGCTGCTGTTGACACAGCTGATCAGTACCTTAACCTCTACCCTTACGAGAAAAATACTGATTATATACTTTATATAAAAGCCCATGCATTAATGTCAAAATCAAGTCCAGGTTGGTTAAGCCAGAAGGTGTATAGCAAAGGGGACAGTACAGATATTTCTCCCCTACAAAAAGCAAGTCAAACACTCAGCCAGCTAACCGAAAATCAACCATCGAGCCCATATTTCAAACAATCACTGGCCATGCAGAGTAAGATAAACCAACATCTATCTGACCACTATTACCAAATTGCTGTATACTACAGAAGCACAGGGGCTTATACAGCCAGCCAAGAGCGGCTTAAACAAAGTATCGCCCATACTGAACAGCAGGAATCAAAGCAAAAAGCATATCATCTCATGAAAAAAAATTACCAAAGCATGGGACTTAAGCAAGATGCTAATGCCATAAAAACCATTGCTAGTGTGGGTCAAGCACAGTAAAGCAATAGCGTAAGTGCCATAACAGAGGGTTCTAATCAAGCAAAGCCAGGCGCCACACGACAGAAGATAGACCAAAGAGAGACTTTTGGGTCAGTTTTAGTGGTTTTGTATCACTGACTCCAATACAGTAAGTGAGGATCAATCTAAAGAATTTCAGTCACCCGTGTGCCAGACAACCCAACGTGTAGATAAATCCTGACTAACTTGTAGCATAGGTTATTTTTATTTGCTTACCCAATAGTATAGCAAGATAACATATTTATTATAGCAGTGGTAAGAAAGCGCCTACCATCCTTATTACATATGGCACCCCGATGACAGTATCTCTGCGTGAGCGGTATTAAGTATAATCACATTACCGATGCCTGTTCACATAATCTCTGTTTGCAAGTGTATGCGGCAAGCAATGCCACAACTGATCATACACTCGATACAGCCAAATAAAGAATATAGACGATGGTTATTTATAGTGCAAACAAGATTTGTGGGTTCTATTGAACACATCAAAGAGAAGGGTAAGCAGTATTTAATACACAATCATCGCTAAAGAGTCTTAGTACGAGTTTGAGTTGGTTTCGGTGTAGTCATGAGTAGAGTTATACCAATCCCATTCATGAAAGGTGATGAGATCGTTTTTTCATGGTAAAAGATGCTAGGATGTTATATAAACCAAACATACTTAGTTCACAAAGAGTAGACCTGTTCGTATGGTTTTGGATTAAGTATGCGCCATAGAATGACTACAAAAAATAATAGGTGCTTACAGGAAAAACAGTGAATATTTGTCAGATTGAATATCGTACAGGGTTGTATTACACCATCATTATGATATTTTGATTGTAGAAGAGTCTAAGGAGAAGATATGAAACAGCTAGTCAAGCTGGCTACCTCACTGTTAGCGCTGGTGTCCAGTATGAGTATTATAGCCGATGATTATACTAAAGGCACATTAGAAGTCATCAAAGAAAGAGGATACCTAAAATGTGGTGTGAGTACAGGCATGTCGGGTTTTGCTTATCTTAATAAAGATGGGGTTTGGGAAGGCTTTGACGTGAGCTTTTGTCGTGCCACAGCCGCTGCTATTTTTAATGATCCCAGTAAAGTTGAATTTACACCGACCACTTCAAAAAACAGATGGAGTGTGTTACAGAGTAAAGAAGTTGACTTACTTTATCGAAGTTCGACGTGGACCCTCACGAGAGATAGCTCACTGGGTCTTTCATTCTCAGTCGTCAACTATTATGACGGGCAAGGTTTTCTTGTTAAAAAAGATTTAGGCGTAAACTCAGCCAGAGAATTAGACGGAGCCACCATCTGTGTCGCAATGGGAACTACCACAGAACTGAATCTGGCTAGATATTTTAAAGATAATAATATGAACTACAGTCCAATATACGTAGAAACATTCCAGCAAGCCATTTCAGCTTTTAGGGCAGGTAGATGTGATATTTACACCACAGATGCATCGGCTCTTGCTGTTGCAAAGTCTACCTTCGACAACCCGGAGGAATACGTTGTATTACCAGAAATTATTTCCAAAGAGCCATTAGGACCTGTAGTAAGAGCTGATGAGCCAAAATTTGGTAAATTAGTACAGTGGGTGTTTTATGCCACCGTACAGGCTGAAGAGTTTGGATTGACTCAGGCTAACATCGATGATATGAAAAATACTACGTCATCAATCGAGAAATTTTTGGGTGTTGAAGATAATACTGCGCCTGATATAGGCTTAAGTAAGGACTTTGCATATAGAGTTATAAAACATGTTGGTAACTACGGAGAGTTGTTTGAGAAATACCTCGGGGTCAATACAAAGATAGGCCTGCAAAGAGGTTTGAATGATTTGTATACTAGAGGCGGTTTACACTATTCACCACCTTTCAAATAAGTTTTTACGAATGAGAGGTGTTTGATTCGTGAGCTATGTTCCTGTCAACAGAAAAGCACGTTAAGTATTACCTTTTCATTAACGCATGATGATTTTAGTAGTTTAAGTCTAAAGATAGTATAGTAATTTAGGTTAACACTGGTAGATGCTTCCATGATGTTTGTAGTAAAGACTTACAAGATTTGATGCTCATTGTCCTTGTGTGAAATGTCATAAATGAGGCAACAATGAATCTTCTAGTATGTTAACTTTATTTATCTATCTTGATAAAGCATGTCCGTTTAAGCGCACCTGTTGTAATATTACCTCAAGTAATAGCCAGAGATTGGTGTCGTACTTATGTGAAGCATATTAGTTTATAGAAAAAGGGATATCATTTATGAGCGGCCGGCAAAAGAGCATTTTAATCCAGTCAGCAGTTTTACTCATATTACTACTGTTGGCGGCTATGGCCATCTATAATGCTTCCATCAACCTGACCAGACTCAATCTGTCATTTGGCTTTAATTTTCTTTGGTATCGATCAGGGTTTCCCATGGGCGAATCATGGGTGATTGCAACGGCTCAAGATAGTAATGCCTGGCTTACCTTTTCATCAATGATCAACACAATTGTCATGTCGATCTACTCCATTTTTTTTGCAACTCTTTTGGGCGCCATACTTGCGTTTTTAAGTTATTACCCTAACGCACTACTGAGATCATCTGCGTTCGTATATATAGAAATATTTAGGAATATCCCTCTAGTGATTCAAATGCTGTTTTGGCTTAATGTATACTATCGTACCATGCCAAAGTTTAGAGAGTCATGGGTTTTTTATGGTATATACCTGAATAGAAGAGGTATATTTTTGCCACATTACCCTTGGTATGATGCCTTTGGTTGGCTTCTGATGGTCATATTTATTGGTACTTTAGTGGTCTTGTGGGCCAGGCAGCGTTACGCTCTATCTAAGAACCTAATCTGGAGTGTGGGTATATGGCTTGGCTTGGTATTGGTTTACTCAGTTCTTTTTGAATCTTTGATATGGCCTAAATTTAATAAATTTAGAATCACTCAAGCTTTTCAAATATGGCCAGAGTTCATTGGAGTCTCGTTAGGGCTGATACTGTACACATCAGCCTACATTGCAGAGTCTATAAGGGGCTGTATTCAATCAGTATCTAAGGGGCAGTATGAAGCAGCTCGGTCATTTGGCATGTCTGAGGGTTATATATACAGAAAGATTATCTTACCACAGGCCATGCCGGCCATTATGCCCCAACTGAACAGTCAGTATTTGAATGTGATTAAAAACACATCTTTAGGTGTGGCCGTGGGGTATCCTGAAATATTTAGTATTTTTGCCGGTACCATTTTAAATCAAACAGGTAGTGCCATCGAAATCATATTACTCGTCATGATATTTTACCTATGTATCGCAACTTTGATGAGTGTAGTTTTTCAAAGGATAAATAAACAATATGAGATTTGGATGGGAGTTATTCAAAAATGACGAATATAGGTCAACTACAGCACTTAATAAGCACAAAGCCTGGTGAGTTTTTAATTTCTTTAGTGTGGGCCGTGATCGTTGCCTATGGGATCTACCATTTAATCATGTGGGCTATTATCAATGCTACATTCACAGGCGCACTAGATGATTGCAATAGTCATGGCGCCTGTTGGTTATATGTGAGCGGTAATATAACTAATTTTGTAATGGGCCTATACCCACGTGATCACCTATGGCGGCCGTTGCTGGTTTATTTTTTGGTTTTGCTTAATATCATAGTCATAGCTTTTCCTCTCGGAAGAATAAGACAGTATGGATTTATGAGTTTATTAACTATTTTGCCATTTATGACATATTGGTTACTAGGTGGTGGACTTGGTCTTACAACAGTACCTCCTCTTTATTGGAGTGGTTTTATATTGAACATAGTGTTGTTTGTTTCTGTGACAACGCTTATGTTACCAGTTGGTGTCACCCTTGCTTTATGCAGAAGAAGCCAGATGCCTGTTGTTCATGGTCTTGCCAGGGTAACCATTGACTTGATGAGGGGGCTTCCCATGGTAACCATATTATTCGTGGCTTCGACCATTATACCTTTTTTATTTCCAAATGGCATGAGTGGCAATCGAATATTGAGGGTTGTGATTTGTCTTAGTTTGTTTACTGGTGCCTATGCTGCAGAAGTGATACGAGGTGGAATTCAAGTTGTGCCTAGGGGGCAATCAGAAGCTGCTACTTCACTAGGCCTAAGTTATTGGCAGACAACTGGTTACATCGTGCTACCACAGGCATTAGAAATTGGCTTTCCAGGCCTTGTGAATATTGCTATAGGGTTATTTAAAGATTCTACTTTATTAATTATTATCGGTATGATGGATTTACTTAACATAGTATTTTCAACACAAAGTAATCCAAAGTGGATGAAATACTATTTTGAAGGATTAGTCATGGTTGGTTTTGCATTCTGGTTAGGCTGTTTCTTATTATCAATGATTTCATGTTACTGGGAGAAAAGATTAAAAATTCAGCGTTAGGGGAAGTTTATGTCATATGATCGTGTGCCTGTGATTAGAGTTAATCATGTTAATAAGTATTTTGGAGACCTTCATGTTTTGAAGAATATTCATTTGACTGTTGAAGAATCTGAAAAGCTGGTGATTTGTGGACCATCAGGGTCAGGCAAATCAACCATTATTCGTTGCTTGAATGGCCTGGAAACCATTAACAGTGGTGAGCTATCAGTCCTTCATAAAACAATTAAAGACCCTGAGGTGGATTGGCCAAGATTACGGCCAAAAATTGGCATGTTGTTTCAGCAGTTTAATTTATTTCCTCATCTTTCTATACTCGATAATTGTACCCTGGCACCAAGAATAGTAAAAGGTCTGCCAACCAAGGAAGCGGTAGAACTAGCCTATCATTTTTTAGATAAAGTGCATATTGCCGATCAAGCCGAAAAGTATCCCATAGCCCTGTCAGGTGGCCAGCAACAACGGGCTGCCATTGCGCGTTGTTTATGCATGCAGCCTGATATTATATTATTCGACGAACCTACTTCTGCTTTAGATCCAGAGATGATTCAAGAGGTGCTGGATGTGATGCTAGGACTCGTTTCAAGCGGCATTACTATGATTTGTGTCACGCATGAAATGGAGTTTGCCAGAAAATTTTCAGACAGAGTACTGTTTATGGATGGCGGTAAGATTATTGAACAAGCCAAACCTGAGGTTTTTTTTAGATCACCTGAATCAGAACGTGCAAAAAAGTTTCTTGAGCAAATCAACTTACATTAAACCATTACCTATTATCAACAACTGGTAGCGTGTAAACAAATAATCTAACATGGGTAGACAAGATGGTCTATTATGGCTATCACGCTTATAAATTATTAATAATTATTGAAATATTCAAGGCCTCATTGTTTGCCATGATGATGCACGTATGGGTGAGCGGTTATCTTAAATAATACCCCATGGCTTGACACCCAACTTGTATTTTCTAATGATCAAAGCGAGCCCAATCGTTGGCAGGGTAAGTGAGATTTTAGTAGCCAATACCGCACCAACGATACCATAATTAGGTATCATGAAATAACCTAGCACTATCAACAGGACTAACTGAATATTATTGCCAATAAAGCTATATCTTGCGTACCCATTCAATCGAAGAACATTATGCACAATAGCGGCAGGCAAACTCATGAGCGACTGAAAACAAATCATGAGAATAAGCGGTACAAAACCAGTATCACCTAGAGTAAAAAAAGTCTTGATACTATTATAACCCACTAATACACAGACCAAGACCACTACAAAACTGATAACCTGCCATAACATAGCACGACAAACATCACTGTTAAATTTTTTGAGGTTATCAGTATCGTTAATGACTGAAAAAAGCTTATTAAGATGAATTAGATAACAAAAGGGTAGCATAGTAACCAACGCTGAGAGACGAAGAGTGACGGCATAAATGCCTAACATTGACTCGTCTTTAACCCAATATTCAATCATCATGTAGGTAATAACAGACGTCACGATATAACTGATTTGTGCTGTGAGTAAAGCCAAAGACTCTTGATTAAACTTCTTAGTTCGAACAGAATCCATAGGAGACGCAGGTACTCTAAATGAGAGTTCATTGGGATTGAAAAAATAAATTTTAGTGATGATGATTTGAAGTATAGTCATGAAGAAAAAAGTGGCAAAAAGACTCCACAGGAAGATGTGATAACTAAATTTAATATCAAAATAATTAAATACAGCGCAGACCAATCCAAATACAATCGTTTTAGTAGCAACTAATGATGATAAGATTGGCGATTGAGATTGAGCCAGCAGGTTACTTGTCCATTGAGACAGCAGTGCAATAGGTAGTAGTAGGAGTAGATCTTCTGCCACATGTCTGTGGGCGTTACATGCTTGAGTTAAGCACTTAAAGCTACTACTGTAGACATAGCCCATCCCAAGATAAATCACAGTAGCAAGAAAACATACACCAAGGACTATTTTAACCATATCGAGTTCCCAGTGAACATAAGATGACAATTGCTGCTTATTTTTGTTTTGTAACACTTTTGGTAGTTCAGACATGCTATGAAGAAGCCTACCAAGCGTGGTGATGGGTAGTAATGAAAAAGTAAGGGTCACAGCGAGTGTCAAATCACCAAAAACAGCATGACCTGCGAATTGGATAATAGAGGAAATGGCAAGCATTCCAAGAATATATTCCACGATTTGAATTAGGAAGTTATAAAATATGTCCATGAAATCAATTTTTAAGGGCCGGATATTAATCTTAGTTCCTTTTTTGATAATTTTCATAAAAACATTCAATAAATTTGTGGGGTGACTGATTAAGCATTAGAGTCATGAGTGGTGCTTATTATATGTGAAGTTGCGACGGTTATTTCTGGTACACAATATCCTGGCTGAAAGCTATAAACTATCAGCATGACTATTTTTCGTAGCTATGTGTAAGGCATATTACACATCAAGGTTAAGCGAGCAAATGGTGATGAGATGGCTAATCTTTATCTTCTTTTAATAGAATGGAAAATTTTGAAAATCAGTATCTGTCCCAT
Source organism: Pseudomonadota bacterium (assembly GCA_036148435.1). Taxonomy (GTDB): domain Bacteria; phylum Pseudomonadota; class Gammaproteobacteria; order Comchoanobacterales; family Comchoanobacteraceae; genus JAYYHL01. Next base: position 99,839 of record JAYYHL010000008.1, read on the forward strand.
GATAGATAAGGATCATACAGTGTGATAATAGATTGCATCAAGGCACTGATATCGTTAAACTACCTCCATGATTAATAATGACGAAGTGACATGAACTGTAGGTTGTTTAAGTGCTACCCTGCGTGTGCGATCGTTTGGCTGTTTGTGATATGTCAATGTATTTACAGGCCCACTCAAGCATCAGAATATGTATATTTTACCAAAGATAAATTCAATGATACGGTGCAAGCATACGGCTTAATTAGTAGCAGCTTTGTGTTTAAGCACACCGATAATCAAACGAATATTTCAGATGAAGTTTTTATTATATACCTGCCAGGCGATAATATTTACCGGGATTTTGAAGATAGTATACATTGTTCATGGGCCTATACGCCAAATTTTCTTAAACGATTACTAGATGAGATCCCCAACAGCGTTCTGATACGAACATGTTCGGAATATAAAAGTCAAACTATTGAATGGTTGAAGAAGCATACGGTCGTTAAGCAAGAAAAATCCATAGCAGTTGAAAAACTCGAGGGAAGAGTGAGGGAAGTTCAGTTACTTTTGGATGGCATGATTGCCAAGGGTGCAGACCCGAGGAAGATTTTTGTGGTAGGTCACTCGTTTGGAGGTTGGGTATCACTGGTATTAGCTAAGCAGTCCCCGTTAAAACTCAATGCGGTGATTGTATCAGCTCCATCAAGTAGTCAAAGAGTTGATATGAATCGAGTCCATGCAGATATAGCCCAGACTTCTCATGCATGCTCACAGCTAGGTAGCGGCTTTGACCAGTATGTGTGCCAATTAAGAGATACGGAGCAATTTAAATTATTTACCGATGTCATGAAAAAGAATATGGACGCCTATATGGATGATTTAACAAATCAGATAGACTATCTGAAAAAAGATAATCACTATATGCCGGCATTGGTGTTTGCCTATCCAACTGATGTTTACAACAAGCCAGAGCAAATCAACTGGCTTGCTGCCATACCTGGTGTTGAATTTATCGTAGAATCATGCTTAGAAGAAGACGGCCACAGTACCTTTTATCATGAGTGTTTTGAGCGAAAAAATATACAAAAGATAACAGCATTTATCATTAACAATTTATCAGTAAAGTCAGCCTAGTTGAGTCATCTATTGATCCTATTAATGATTAGATAACACATACATGCTTCAACCATACATAAAAATATGCAGTAGATTAGTCGTATACTTCAGTATGTCAGAACACAAGTCACAAAAACTAATACGCTTCCTGATTATAAAGAAACAACCAATAGACCCTTTCGAGCAAAGGCTTTTAATAAATACACACTGACTCTGGATAGCCATGTGCGCAGCCAAAATCTCCAGCATGAGGGGGCAGCTTATAGATAATTGGGGATCTGTTTAATGTTGCGCATATCCTAGGCTGACCCCAGCAACGAATACCAATGAGCATTGAGTCATAGGGTGAAAAAATGATAGATTAAAGTCAAACATAGACTCAAGTGTGATAGGGTGCGATAACATCCATGTCATCTCGCTGAGTCCTTCAGTAGCACCCATCATACATACTGTGTAAGAAACATCTCTCACGAATGAAAGCGTCCCCCCCATACTCAACATCCATGGCAAAGTAGAACATCCTGTTTAAACAAGGCCAGTTGAGTACTGATGATTGACTATAGCATGGATCTGTATTATTGCAAGAATATGTTTTTATTTAACTTTTGAGTAATATATGTATTTTTTTTTGAAGAATATTTAATTATATACAATAAAAACAGTAATATAGTATTTATTGTCGGCGTAAAAACAGTAAATATCTTTAGTAAAAAAGATTAAATATTAATTAAAATATAGCAATAATCCTACAAATATATAAATAAATATGCATAAATAACTGAACATTTGTGCATTATGTGTAAAACAATTCAACATCAACATATGAGCATTTTTATTCAGAGAGCCATCGTTTTATCCCTAGACAGTCAACGATAGCACAAGGTTTTGGTTATTCAATGGGAGCCCTCCGCTCATACAAATAACAACGAGTGCCTTGGCAATAGTTTAATCCCACAAGCAGCGGATTAAAATCTTCATTGAGGCGGGCGCCAACCACGCATTTTTAATAATCTGAGTAAGAATGAGTTGTAAACTTTAAAAATTGTTCAACAATGGTTATAATAAACACGTTCTAAACGGGGGACTGTCAGTGTTACTAAAAAACAAGCGCGCACTTATTATCGGCTTAATGAGCAATCGGTCTATTGCCTACGGCATTGCAGAATCGTTTCATCAACACGGAGCTCTACAAGGTTTTTCATGTATGGAGCGGTTTTTAGGACGTGTTGATCAGTTATCAGCCGAATGGTCGCCTTTGATGGTTAAAAGCTGCGATGTCTCAAAAGACGAGGATCTTGACCAGTTAGCAACATTTGTAAAACAACACATGGGCCATATTGATGTGTTAGTGCACAGTATTGCTTTCGCTCCACGTGACCATCTGGAAGGACAGGTGTATGCCCAAACCTCGCGAGAAGGATTCCAGCAATCACTAGATATCAGTGTTTATAGCTTAATCGGGCTGGTAAACAAACTACTGCCTTTCATGAGGCCGTCTGCTTCAGTCATTGCGCTGTCGTATATTGGATCACAGCAAGCCATACCGAGTTATAATGTCATGGGTATTGCAAAGGCAGCACTTGAAAGCAGCGTACGTTATTTGGCTAGAGATTGCGGCGAACATGGTATCAGAGTCAACGCTATTTCCGCAGGTCCCATCCGTACTGCATCAGCAGCAGGTGTCAAGGGGATGGGTGATATGCTTAATCAACTAAGCCAGACCACCCCGCTCAAAGGATGTATTTCCACCAAGCAAGTTGGCCAAGTGGCAACCTTTTTAGCATCCGATCTTTCAAGCTGTATCACTGGGGAGGTAATTTTTGCAGATAATGGTTATCATATGATGGGAGGAGCCTGTTTACAATAAACGATGATCAGGGGGGGGGCTAGATTAGCCTTGATATTAATGTGAGTTTCTCGGAGCTTAATATGTTTGAGATATCTATAGATCCAGCTTGGCCGTAAGTCTACAAATGTTGTTCATTCTAATACGGTAAATGGGGGCACAGGGTTTTAGTGTATGTAGAAATCTTAGGCATAGCAAGTATGAAAAACATGATACTTACTAGCATTTAGCATCGCTTTATTTTAATATAGCATGATAGCATGGCAGACACTATCTTACTAAGGATACAATAATGGAACTACTTTGGCAGACACTCGCTTTTATCGTGAAAATTATAGTGGTTGTGGTGGCGATACTGATTGTAGTGGCTACTATTGCTAAATCAAAATCCAAATCAAGTGATGGTCAAAAAATCAGGGTAAAACGAGTCAACGATGTGTATGAGGCAGTCAAAGATAATCTTATGGCGGCTATGGCGGCATCTGGCACAGCGTATACCCAAACAGCTCTCAAAGCAGAGAAGCAAAGAAAAAAGCAAATGGCCAAATCAAAAAAGTCACAAACCAAACCAGAGAAAGTATGTTATTTGTTGTCATACAAAGGCAATAAGTCTGCTGATGGTGTTGACCAGCTCAGAGAAGAAATAACAGCCATCTTAATGGTAGCACGGCCTGATGATGAGGTGATTATCAGGCTTGATAGTCCCGGTGGTGTGGTGAATGGTTATGGGCTTTTGGCAGCACAGCTTGAACGTATCAAAAAAGCTAAACTTAGGCTAGTAGTATCGGTCGATAAAGTAGCTGCCAGTGGCGGTTACTTAGCCGCATGCGTAGCAGATGAAATTATTGCCGCCCCCTTTGCTTTGATAGGTTCCATTGGCGTCGTGGCTACCATCCCCAACTTTCATCAGTTACTCAAATCGAACCAAGTGGATATTTATGAAATCACAGCTGGTGAGCATAAGCGCTCGCTTAGTATGCTAGGTAAGCCTACAAAGTCAGGTCAAAAACACGTTGAACAACAGTTGGAGGCCATACACAAGCAGTTTAAACATATGGTCAAGCAGTATCGCCCTCAGATCGATATTGAGTCCACTTGTACGGGGGATTATTGGACTGCACATGAAGCCATTCATTTAGGTTTGATAGATAGGCTGGTGACCAGTGATACGTATATACAGGAAAAAATCCATTCAGGTGATGTCTATCAGCTAGAGACGCCAAAAAAACAAAGCCTTGTTGCTAAACTACACGGGGTGGTAACCCAATTGTTACATACGGGGTTGGAGGGGTGGGTTTTATGAGTAGTCCGTTTGACCAGCATGCCAATCATTGGTGGGACACACAGGGCTATTTTAGTATGCTACACCTTATGAATCCAGTTCGGGTTGAATTTATCAGAAGTTGTATGGGATCGTTATCAGGGTGCCAGGTCCTCGATGTGGGCTGTGGTGGAGGTATTTTAAGTGAGGCACTCGCAGCTCAAGGCGCGCATGTGACAGGCATTGACACCAGTAGGCAAAGTATTAATGTGGCTAAGGAACACAGCCAACAAACCAAGCTCAATATTCATTACCATTGCACAGATCTATCCACGTGGCAACGTCAAGATCCGTTACCAAAGTACGATTTAATTTGTGCGCTTGAGTTACTAGAGCATCTAAACGATCCTCTCAAGTTATTACAATCAATGAAGCCACTTCTAAAACCAGATGGCAAGGTAGTAGTTTCAACAATCAATAGAAATACCATGAGTTATTTAAAAGCCATTGTAGCCGCCGAGTATATATTAAGATGGGTACCCATGGGCACCCATGATTATACCCTGTTTATTAAGCCATCAGAGCTCATCAAAATGGCAAGATCGTGTGGATGGCAATTAGAAAAACTCAAAGGTATGGTTTATCATATGTGTAGTCAGCAGTTTTCACTGGATGAGGATGTGAGTCTAAATTATATAGCGGCTTTTAGTAGTTAGCAGGCCACATGATATGCTGGCTTTGGCGGTAAAAATATCCAGGCAAAAGCCCTTTGTCAAAAAATCGTGATTAAAACATGCGATTCATAAATACACATATATTATCCTGAGGTAGTGTTAGATCTGGGTATTGATCACATGGTTAATCGTACATTTTTTGGGATATTATCAATTGAATATGAAATAACCGCCTGACAAATAGGGTTGTTTAGCGAATGACTATATCTTATTAGATCAGTATGGATTATCAACAAGATCGTTGTTAGGATATATATATTAAAGGAACCGATATTAATGAAACGTCGTGTTATAACGATGATATCTTTTTTAGTGAGTTTGTCACCCCTTGCCTGTGATATTACTTTTACGGTAAAAAAAACACAGCAGCTCAAACATAGCAGGGTTGTACCTGACTACCCAGAGGGAACTGAACTCATGATTTATGAAACCGAGCGTATTTTTAAAAATACCAAAACGTGCGAAGGTATTGAAGTATTATCGGAAAAAAGAACAGGTGGGTATGAAACAAGGCATGGTCATGGCAAGGGTAAGACCTACTCAACCTTGAATTTAACCAATGGCGATAAGGTTTACAGTACAACCTATACCAGTGCAGTTGCTGATAAATATGGATTGACTGAAGCCACAGGTGCCATTGTGATTACCGGTGGTACAGGAAAGTATAAAAACATCAGCGGCCGCGGACGTATTCATGGAAAGTTTGGTGACCTAGATTAAAATAAACTATACCCTGGTATCCACCATCTCAGTTATCAACTTAAGAGCAATAGATAGAGGAAAGACTAAAAATTAGAACTGGTATGGTAAAACCTGATCATACATCAAAACAGTTAACAGGCTCATTGAGCATTTAAAGAATATCTTGTTGGAAGCACCGATGGTAGTGGCATCAGTTTTAGCTAGTAGACAGTTATTCTGGGTAAACTAAATAATACCTCAACAGATAAGCGAGGCATAAACGCAACCGGACACTTAGCTGATAGTATCATGAGCAGTATTGACCTTTTATAATCAGCTTTTGAGTCTGAAAAATACACTACAAAACAGCGGTTATCGAGAGTAGACACTCTGTGGCGTGGTAGGGCTGTGCACAAAACAAATATTCAAGACATCTTATGGTTTGTACCATACGCTCTAAACTCGATTTGAAGGTGGTTGTTCATGAACAGGATGTTGAGACTGCAGGAATCTTTGCCAAACTTTCAGTTGTGTTGTGTTAGCATGACTGGATACTTGGGCATCAAGAGATTCCAAAAGCACATCTGTTAAATGGGTATCTGCCTTAAGATCAACTCTGCTCAGTTGTCGCCAGTAGTTGACGTCGGTAGGTAATGGAGATAATTTAGATAGGAGTGAATCCAAAGATTTTGAAACGTGTTTACTATAGTTTTCCGGATAAAGCGACTGTAACAAAATTTTTACGCTGCTTGGCTGTGGCAATGATGGACCTATTAGTGGTGATGGTGGAGGTGTGTGTGCAGGAGAGACAGGGGCTGTGGGTGTAGGCGTTGGTAAAACCATCTCGGCCATCACCGGTTGAACCGTGACACGAGTTTGTGTGGAAAGTAAAGAGTGGCGATCTCTGGCTGTTTTGATTCGAGTGGCTAAGGCGATGATAAGGCTCATACCCAAGACTTCACAGGCCGCTACAGCAGTGCCAAGCAAGATAATATGTGCGATACTTGCTGACCACGTTGTCACTGAGAAAGGAAAATAACAGCTGAATAAGGCAGTCCATTTGAGCGTATTAGACATCAAGAGACGTGCCTGTTCATGACTTAACAGGCGTTCAAGGCCATGCACAGCGATAAACTGTATACCTTCAGTCACCAAAAAAGTAATCAGTAGCGGTGGTAAGCCTCCTGGAATTAACCGAGTAAAGGGTGTTAAAAGTCCGGTGCTGTCCGATATGATAATACAAGTAGCAGTAGCCATATGCCTAAGTAAATTGATAGAGACATCCTGAGAGGTTTTAGCGATTTTTTCAAGACCTACCAGTAACACCGAGGCAAAGCAAGCTATCAACATACTATTAGCCATGGCATAGCCAGACACAAAAGAGATACACGATCCAAGCGTTAAGCCAGTGCTGATCACTACCCAGGCTTCAACGATAGAATTTTTTAGCTCCTGTATAGAGTAGATGGGTTTAGTTGATTGAACTTGTGGCATGGTGCAGTCTCATAACGATTATCCCAGCATAGTCTATTTTGTAAAATAATTCATAAAGATTATAAAATTTTTTAAATGATTTGATGATGAAAGTTTTCAAAGAGGCTGGCGTGGCTTAAATCTCATAAAACCAAGTCATGATAACATTATATGATCAAACGAGTTGTCACTGCCTACAAGGTATTCATGAAGCAGTCTTTTGAGTCTGTTATGATATACACTTTTATTAGTGTTGTAGCGAAAATATAGATAATGTCATGGGCATCATCATTATCATAAGAGTCAGTGTTCAAAAGTGACCCTAGTAGTACTGAGTGATAAGTGCTGATATATTTCAATAGAGCATAAGTATCTTCTGGATAACAGGGTGACAGTAAGACCTGGTTATCGTACACGAATTAGCGTATGATGGTCATGGGTTGGATAGTCGAATATGGAGCATTGGACATGAATAAATTGCGTAGCACACTGGTATGTCTATGGGCACTGATTGTCTCAGGGTGTGGTGAGTTTCATTCAGGTCAACAAACCCCAAAAGTATTGGGTTTGACCACTGATGAATGGCAACGGCTTGACCCAAGTGAGCTACCCCAGATACGCAGAGCACAGGCCAAAAGACGAGCATGGCTAAAACAGTGGCAATACGGCGAGACAAAAGGAAGCAGGTTGTTGGTGTATATTCACGGAGGAAATGCCCGATTGTGGCCAGATGCTAAACCAAAGGCCTATCTGGCACAATCAGCCGTCATCAAAAAAAATCAATGTCAACCATTGAAGCTGACGGACTCATACCAACAACAAAATAGCGACCTCTGGTTATGTTACGTGCATGATTATTTATACATTGACCCAAGTCCAACACAAAAACAATTTGCCTATGGGTCAGTGATATTGCCAATTAATAACTGGCTCAAGACAGGTGTGCAGTTTTGTGATTTAAACACTCAAGGCTTCAGTCGTTTAGACCGTGCTTGTTTATGGGTGAAGTTGGACACGAGCCAAGACCCTATAGAAGCTGAAGATTTTAAAGAGCTGGCCATGAAGTCTCAAAAGGTCACACAATTGTCATTTGTGGTTTACGAGACTGAGCCAGAACAGGCTGCACCGGTAAAGGAGCCACAACCGGCATCGGTTTCTAATAATCAAATGGTTCAATCCATCAATTTATCCCATGCGCAGCAGTCAAATAATTCCCATGAATAACTTAGGCTCTTGGCATCTCGCTCTAGACACATTAGGTGATACCTGTTCAGTTGCCCTAACCAATGGCGAGCAGTATTGGACCGCTTCGGTCAGTACCAAAAAACACAGTCATGTGATTCATCACGGTGTTTCGGAGGTTATGGAAGCGGCTTCGTGTAGGTTGTCTGAGGTATCACTGTGGGTGGCAAACATAGGGCCAGGAAGCTTTACAGGTGTCCGTATAGGGCTTGCGGCCATCAAGGGGTACAGTCTAGCTCACGATACACCCATTTTACCGTTATGTCATTTGTATATTTTAGCTGACCAAGCCTACAACACCATCGATCAAGAGGGTGGCCATCATAAAATGGTCAACCATGTGTGCGTCTGTGAGGACGCTAGAATGGGTGAGATTTATGTTGGTCATTATCAAGTCATCAAAAACCAATTATATACCATAAAACCTGTCGAACTGATTAGTCCCAAATCTCTTCATGCACTCTATCCTCCTCAGGATTGTCTAAAAGTAGGTGATGGTTGGAAAGCGTATCATGACTTATTGCCATCATCCTGGCATCAAGCAGACTGGTTCAATCCAAATAACCCAGCAGTAAGCAGCAAGGCTATTACCATGCTCAGGATTGCCAATCGCATGCTCAAACAAACAACTGTCAGCCTTGAGGACGCGAAATCACTCAAAGCTAATTATTTAAGGCTTAAGGTCACACGGTGACCATGATGAATAAGAGTAGCCTAATAAAAATATATATAAATGAAAAATAAGTATAATGATATTAAATCATGCCTTAAGTCTATCTGGGATTTAGAATAGACGAGCAATGAGGGAATTTTAATGAGTGTGGTTGCTTGAAATGATATGAGAGTTTTGGCAAGCTTAAGCACATTCTTAGCCAGGGTTAATATCAATGATTGCTAATAGCACACTAAACTACCCAGAGAAAACAGAGTCGCGATATCACAAAAACCCAAAGTGGCATAACCACCAGAGAGATATCGTTTACATAAAAAATCGTATCAACAGCATTAAGAGCCTAGGCATTAGAATTACAGACAGTGTCAGTGCACAGGGAGATAATAAAACAGATAGTCTACGTGTGAGTCATCACAAGCTGGTAGAGTATCTAAAAACACACTGGCTTATTAAACAATGCTCAGATAAATTATATTTTGGATATAGACAACTAAGAGACTTCTTTAGGGACAGTGATGTAGATACTTACTTAAAACTAAGTGGTAAAATGAAAACCATGATCATGCAGCGGTCACACCTCCAGCAGTGTATGCAAGAAGGCATTATAGAGACTGATCAGTCTTTTATTAAATACGCTAACGGTATGAATGAGCAGCACTGTGACTACTTGATTCAAGAGTGGGAACGGTTATTCCCCACACTCAAAAATGCACCCCAAAGCACTACGGTTTCCAAAGCATTAAATATGTCTACGCCATACCCCAGTCAACAAGCTGTGAGTGTCGATACAGCTGAGTGGCGAGAAAAGATAGAGAGTCAACAGACCCTTCAAACAAAAGCCAGTGTGTTAGCACTTTTTGAGGAGCAAATGAAATGGATTGTATCAGCATCAAGGAGTCAATCGGATAGCATTAAGCAAGCAGTTGGTTATTTTGCTGAGCAGGAGAAACGCCTAAAACATGACATCCAGACCCAAGCACCATTCATCAAGCGGTTATTTACTAAGGCAGGGCCTTTTATAATTACACTGTTTGCTCTTGGGATTGATTTTCTTGGCTTTGCTCTATACGAGCTGTGGTCCAAAGCACTTTTTGGTAGATACGATCGTATGAAGCTCATAGCACCACTCGGGGTATCACTTTGGACTATGTATGACAATATATTTACATTTATCGGTTACTTAATGTTGCCTTTGTGTTATAACCAAGCGTGGTTGTCAAGTTCAAAAGAAGGGTTTAGGAGTCCAAATACAATTAGCCGAACAACCGTCCTGTACTCAGTAGCCGTTGTGTCTGGAACTACAACAGTACTGTGGCTATTTTTTGGAAATCTCATGGGCTTTTTGTATTTAAGCACGTGCCTGTTCTCAAGCATGGCCATGCACAGAAGTGAGTTTAATAGTCTTTGGCCCAACTGGAAAAGACGCCTTCGGTATTTTATAAGTAAGAACGGTAGCTTCAAGTGTTCCAACCTAATATTAACCACAGAAAAAGTTCTGGTAGGTATATTATGGCTTATATCTGGTATAATGACGGCCAGTGGTATAAATCAGTTTTCTATACCTATTTTTATGGCATGCTCGATATTACATATTGTGCCTACTATGATACAAACACTGGTTGAAGAGGTGTTCTTCCGAAGCCCTTTGGCGCACATGCACAAAAAAATGTTTTTACATCCGGATGTTCTCATGAAGTGCAAGCTATTTAAAGACTTACCAACGGTAGCCGATTGGTTAGCCAGCTTTGTGAATATCATGATAAAATTAATAGCCATTATAGCGCTGGGAATGGGATTTTCATTAGGGCATATGAATGCTTACGGTCCCAATCATCCCCTGGGATATTACTGGCACTTCAATATATGTCTTCTGCTATAACTTATGGCATCATAACGGTTATGTCAGGGGGGATAGAGGCTGCGTGGCTTGCGCATTTTATCAATAATTACCCAATCAATGTTTTAATAGTTGGGTATGGCCCTTTGAGCTCTGATTTTGATATGAGACAGAGGATTGTAGCGCTTGTTAATCGTTGTGTGCCGTATACTATCCTGTCAATAGCATCTAAAGCCAATATCCATCGTAGAGTAAAGAATTTGGTCATGACCCTAGCCATTAAAGTGCCATGTAAACTAGGTTTCAATATCGCTTTACTAGCTATATATAATTGGGTTAGACCAGTCACAGCCAAACGCTTTCAAACAAGTGAGTGCTGTGGAAACGAAAGCCAGCATCAACCATTAGAATCCATCAGCATAACCTCCAACTTGCTTGAAGGTAGATGCTTTATGTGGGATCAAGCAAGATTAGCAACACGTCGTCTTGGCTGGTTTTCTAGACAGGTTAAGCCTATTATTCCTGAAAAATCAGCATTCTATGATCGAGGAAATATTGAGTTTGCCAATTCTAGTATTTGAGAAGAAACGGGTACAGGCGGTGTAGATTGCTTCAAATCACCTTTGAGGAGTTTCATAAGATACAAAATCTTGCCTAACTAATTGTGGCCGCCCTGTAGCAGTTAATAATGGGCTTAATATATTCTTCAGGATTCAATACAAGCACGTATGGCATTATAGTGAACTTCTAAAATTTTGTAATCACATCGTATGATACCAAGACCTCAGCTTTAGGTAATGATTAGATAAAAATATTGATTGCAAAAGATAAGTCAGCTATTCATGTGTAAGTCATAGAAAACGCGGTCGCGATGATATCTAACTCAAAAAAAGCTACAGCATTGCGTGAAACCCAAAATAATCAGACATAGCAAGCGGTAAAAACCATAATAAAAGGCATAAGCTAACGAGCCATCCATGGCTTGATGCGTGCCAAGTTGGGTCAGGTGCTGATTCAGTTGGGATAGAAGCATCTGAGGTATGGTCGCTTAGATTTAGGCCGTGGAGTTGCGCCTTGAACTGAATATGAGAACCTACCGCAAAGGCTTTAAATGGAATGTGATCAACATCATCTCGATGGACGAGGGGATGAAAACTCGGCGTGGTTCATTGGATCCTTGGATGGTGTTGTGGGAGCACAACGTTTGCAGTCAGCAGACCCGGTCGGTTTGGTGAGAGGAATGGTTTTGAGTATAGTTCTAGCAGGTTCAGTCAGTATACGCCAAAAACCAAATAAAACCTTAAACAATAGCTGTGAAAAAGGCCTAAACAAGTATGTGGATAACCCATTGACGACAAAACACATGCATCTATGTGAGAGTACCAGACTACGAGATCCTAGATTTGATAGATGAGAGTACGCTCGTGTTAGGACTTTCTTAGTGCGTTGAACTACAGATGCCATAGTCGTCGCAACGGTTGAGGTGGATAGGTTCTTTCTCGATGGGTGTGCAGGTTTGGATTGATTTGAGTAGTCAGCGTACTCAGCCGGCTCACGTGGTTGCTCAGAGGGGTATCGACGGGGTATTTCGTAGCTAGATGGTGTAGTAGGATTGGTTGTTGTTGAGGTGTCATCTAACCGATAGCTTGGTTGGTAAAATGTTTCTTGAGGCCCAGAAGCGTAACCTGATTGATCAATATCAGTTCTTGAATATGTTTGGGAGGGACTGGTTCGAGGAGTGGGTGGGTTACAGCGGCTAGTGCCAGTGCCTACTGGGCTCTGATAAGATCTTTCTCTGTTTAACTCAGTAGCTATGTCTACGCCAAAGAGGTGTGGTGGGCGTGGCGCAGCGTGCATGGAGCTACGTCGTGAGGTGTCACATTGCCTATTAATACCAGGAAAAGATAAATTGAAGTATACTTGGTTGTTTAATGTGTCACGAGCTAGGCTTATCCCTAGGCCTCCGGCAATGTTCCTAAGTATGTCACTGTAAAGGTTTCCACCATTCTCAAGGTTACTGAAGTAGCCTTTAACTGTCTGCCCAGCTCTGTAGATCGTTTGTGCTGATGTGGCTGCCGGATGAGTATGAGAAGAGGCCGGTGGCGGGCAGATGAATGATTTATCCAGTTCATCTGTCTTGAGTAAAACTGCTATTGCAGACCAAAAATTTTTATGATCACTTATACTATTGATCTCGATGGTGCTGTCAAACTTATCTGGATGCATACGAGAAAGCGTACGTCTGACAAGTTTTTTAGGATCATCGGAGTATTGGGTTTTGTAGCGTTTAATGACATCTGACTGTCTGATGTCAATGGTAAATGATTCGGTACGACCAAGCATGCTATCCAACCACGTAGGCTTGGGTCCATTTCCGCATACTACAGCTAACGGAAGTGTGTTCGAGGGAATACTCTTGCAATCACGTTGTTTGATTGGAACAAAGACAGTAAATATACCGTGTCGGATACACGTTTCTAGTTTTTCATAGGCTTTCATGAATTATGATTGGTATACTTGTGATGGTTGTTTCACTATAGCACTGAAAAATTCCATTGGCAATAGATAAAGGGATTAAGGTAAATTCAAGAGTAATGACTTATTTAAGTCTCACAAATGATCAATAGGCAAGATAGTGCAAGGATCATGAGAATTGCTATGGTCATAGCCTGAATAACAAGATGGTTCTATTGATCCTTTAATTCAAACAGTTCATAACCAAAATCCTGACCGTTAATACGTACTGCTAAAGCATGCTTACCTGTGTGGTACACACGGCTACTCACTTGCCTAAACACGTGCTGTCTTGACAAGTTAAGCTGGGTATTTGGCTTAAGTTTAAGCTTTTTCCATTTATATATTTTAGGCACAAGATGACTCTGCTTTTTCTTGAAATATATTACATAATCAACAATGATATCTTGAGGTTTATCAGAAGTCGAAACAAAGGATATGGAAAACACCAAAGATTGACCTATGCCAACGCTTGAATTCAAGATTTGTATATGAGGCCTGCTGATGCAAACGCTTTTAATATCAAAGCAAGCTAAAACCTGGGGATGACCTTGTTTTATGAGGTTCCTGCAAGCGTGCTTACACAATTGTTTACGAGCCTTGGTTGAATCAATAAGCCATCTCTTGACAACATCATGCACATAATCAGGGTGACGTTTGGCATGGTCGTTTAAATGATTGGCAACCGAGCGTCTAACATAAGGTGATGGATCATCTTTAAGCTGCTCTAGAATGGATTGAGTTAGTAATGGTTGTTGTAATATATTAGGTAGATACTGGGCCCATGGTAATCGAGGACGGGTTGATTCTGAGGCAAGCCTTCTGACATGATGATCACTGTCGGTGCACCAACCATTGATAATACTAAGCGCAGTGTCTTGGTCTTGAACGATAAAGGGTCGTACATCGTACTCAGCAGTGAATCGATTAGTCATGATTTTTAAGGTGTTAAGACCATCATGAATATCTTCAAGTCCATACTGTCCAACCACGGATGTTAGTGGCAATAAGCCCCAACCTCGTATACCCAAGTGATCACACCTTGAGTTATAGCCCTCAGGGTTAGGGTGTAACATACTAAGCAAAATTCGATGGCGATACTTATGGTCCTTGGGCAAGATATGGGCTAAATGTTTCGCAATGTGATTGACGCGTTGTTTAAAGGTTAAAGCCTCGATATCTGCCATGACTGATTCAACAAAGGTGCTCTGATCAAACCCCTTGAAATGTTGATAGCAATGATGGGCAATCCACATGACCATAGGCCCTTGAAAATGATTTTTGATAGACTGTCGCATGCTTAAGATTTAAGTATAGTTGGGGTGTATTTTACCACTCAAGGATGTCATTTCATGACATATGCAGATAACAGCAAAGAGTTGTAATCACCATCATCGCATGTAAAATGTTTATAAAACATCAAGATACCACGAATAAGCATCGCATGGCAATAGGAGTGATATGGTATGAAGAGTTAGCTGACGACACAGCAGTCTTCGTGGCAATTAGGGGTAAACACACACCTTTATACAGTCAACATGTTGGCAAGCCTACTCGGTAAAAAGAACAGCCACCATGCCATGTAAAAACAAACACGGTTTGTGTGTCAGGGTTTCTAGAGTCTGAGCAAGTGCAATGGATATAGAAAGCGCGCGCCCATCATGTAACGCAGTGCTGAATTTTTTGTATCTTGGGGGCGTGTAAATAAAACCATCCTATGCTTAAGTCGCAAGTTTAATGGTCTCTGTGGTATATCATTAGCTTGATAATGTTAGATTACCACTAAAATCATACTCAATTAGTCCTAAAAAAACCACCAAAGTAAAATTTGAGGCTATATAGATAATCGACTCAGATCTATCATGGTATCGTGACAGCTCATACAAACAACCAACCAAATACAACACCTTTGGAACGATTTTGCCTGATTGATATTAAAAGGCAACTCCAAAAGCTTTTAGAATGTTGTCAAATACAACAAGATCGTATCAGTCAATTGGCTGACCACACAACATGTAGCAATGATCAATGGATAGATACCATTGAAAGCGCATGCTTTGAATGCGAGTGCGCCATGGTGCCTATAGATTTCTTGGCTAATACAAAATCTAATTCATCGGTACAAGCTGTTATGAGAGAAGCTGCCCAACGATTACAACGGTTTTACAACTGTGTCTGGATGAATAATAAGCTATATACTAGAGCTATTGTCATGCTCACTGATGATGATTTATCATCCGAACAGAAACATCTCTTACGCACGTATCAACTCAAATTTAAACGTCATGGTGTAGATCTTTGCCTAAAAGATCAGAATCAATTAATAAAAATCAATGAAAAACTGCTACAGCTACAATATGATTTTAGATTTAATCTATTGGCATCAAATCAAAATGATGTCTTTTGGGTACCAACCGAGGCAGAATGTGATGGCATGAGCACTCAGGCAAAAAAAGAAGCGTCAGATCGTGCTAAACAATTGGGGTACAAGACTGGTTTTGTATTTACGCTCGATTGTACGACGGATCAAAAACTCTTAAATCATCTTAGATCACGAAACCTACGCAATCAGCTGCTAAGTCAATCACTAGAGAGAGCACATAATACCCCTCATGATAATAGTCTTCTTGTGATTCAGATACTCAAATGGCGATCAAAAAAGGCAAGTCTATTTGGCTTTAAGCATTGGGCAGATTATTGCTTTGAAGACCGGATCGCCCCCTCACCCAAAAAAGTACTGGCATGCCTAAAAAAAGTCACATCCAAAGTCATGAAGTTAAATACCTCATACGCACAAGCTATTCAAGACGACCTGAGATCCCAGGGTATCAACGGGCCAGTATCAGCTTCTGATTGGATTAACTGGTGTAACAAGCAACAAACAAAGTCAATCGATCAAACAGAGCAAGGTTCACATGATTGGAAACTTGATCAAATCTTGGAAAAAGGTATATTTTATAGCCTAAAACAGCTGTATGGCATAAGTTTTCACCTTATACAACCTGATGATGTCTACGGCAAAGATATGAAAATATATCAAGTACGCGAAGAGGATGGGCAGGCTCTCGGGTACTTATTGACTGATTACCGTGCGCACACTGGTAAACGTCAGGGTGCTTGGATGTCTAGTTTGCAATCGCAAAGCAAACGTTTTGGTACACAAGCATGGGTAAGTAACCATTTGAATTTAAAACCAGATGATGAAAGTAGCCTTACTCTGGATGCTATCCGAACGCTATTTCACGAAATAGGTCACGCTATACACGGGTTATTTTCCGAAGTGTCGTATCCAAGTATATCGGGAACTCATGTAGCATTGGATTGTCTTGAATGCCCATCCATTGCTCATGAAGATTGGATGTATCACCCTAAAATCATGGCTAACATGCTTGAGGATAAAGAGGATATGGATGCTGTGATGGTAAGGAGTTATCGGATAAGAGAGTCACAAAAATTTAAACAAGCGTATCATTATCAATCTTATTGTGCAGCCAGTATTTTAGATTTAGAATGCCATATGTTAACCCAAGATCAATTGCCCAAAACTAAAGAAGCGCTAGAAGCGTTAGAACATCATATTTTGCACAAATACGGATTCCAACGGTTTCCCATACCGCCTAGATACCGTCTAACATACTTTGCCCACCTGTTTTCATCAGAACAGTACAGTGCGGGTTATTATGCCTACCTTTGGAGTGAGATCATAGCTTCAGAGGTGTTTGAGAAGATGAGTAAATGTCAGGATGATTTAAGACCTGCCGGTGAAAAATTCAGACGAGAGTGGTTATGTTTAGGTAATAGTAAAGATTTGACATCAGCCATGGAATCCTATCTAGGTAGAAAGCCAAGCATGGATGCTTTATGGCGACGACATGGGTTACATGCTGGCTAGGTAGCTATCATGTCAAAGATTAAGAGTAGCTGTTTACTAATAATTAATCCAATTTTATGAGTATGTACTATAAATAGACTACATAAAAGCAGGAAATAATAATGCTAATAAATGGAAAGTGGGTAAAAAAAAACATCATCAGAAGTGATTCAAAAGGCGCCTATGATCGGGTGCCAAGAAGTTTTTTAGATATCATAGATATCAATCATCCAAAATTTCAACCGGAGTCAGGGCGCTATCATCTGTACGTCAGCTATGCATGCCCTTGGGCTACGCGGGTTTTGATGGTGCGCGCTATGAAAAAGTTACAACCTCATATCGGCGTTGATGTAGTACACCCCCATATGTTAGATCATGGCTGGCATTTTAGCCAAGATTTTCCACATACCACCGGCGACAGTCTGTATCATCATACCTACTTGTATCAACATTATCAGATGGCTGATCCCACCATAACCACCACAGCTACTGTGCCAGTTTTATGGGACAAACATCATAAAACCATAGTTAACAATGAATCATCCCAAATAATAAGAATACTCTATCAAGCTTTTAACCAGATAGTTGACAATAAAACTGATTTTTACCCACCCGATCAGCAAGATTGTATTAATCGATGGAACAAACGCATTTATCATGCTGTCAATAATGGTGTCTATCGATGTGGATTTGCTCAAAGTCAACAAGCCTATGATGAGGCAGCTGGGCAGTTATTTGATTGTCTTGACAGCATCGATAAACACTTAGAGCATCATGACTACCTGTGCGGAAATAGCTTAACAGAGGCTGATATAAGATTGATTCCAACGTTACTTAGGTTCGATACAGTCTACGCCATCCATTTTAAATGCAGTCTAAAACGTATAGTTGACTACCCCCATATCAATGCTTATCTCATACGATGTCGAAAACTTTGGCCAGAAATTGATGAAACGTGCTTTATGGATCATATCATAGAACATTATTATTATTCTCACGATATGCTTAACCCTAATCGGATTGTACCAAAATTGAGTGTGTAGATCCTAAGGCATCGGTGTTAGGAAACATCAGCAATCACAAAGTGCCAACAATCATCAAATCCACCTACAGTGTTAAACTTATCGATAGAGATTACCGTAATATCAAAATATCAGGATACGTTTTAATGATACTAAAGTATTTTAGTTGTTTATAGGCGGTTCATGTGGGATTAAAAAATTATACTCTTGGGTTAAATTAATCTAGTCCATAGGTCTTGTATAGACTCGACACGATGCCTTGTTTTTTTAGAGAATCAAAAGCATTTTGCAATTGATCAATGATCTTAACATCGGTATCTGAGCTAAATGCCACGTATAAATCCACAGTTTGAGGCAGCTGGTGTACTTTTTTATAGTTTTTTGGATCACGGCCACAGGACTTTGATAAGGTTTTTCTTACGCTATAAAGTACTTCCACTAATTCTATTTCACCTTTATCTAAACATCAAATGCACTGCAGTAGTCTTTGTACTGCTTTACCATGAAACCTTCCCTTTCTAGAAGTGAAATGTAACCTACTTAAACTTATAAAAAATTAAATCCTCGACAATTACTAACGCAGACCTTGCCTGATTCACCTACCATAACATCCAGAATATCAACAGATTCTAGATAAAAAGATCGGTATGCACTGACTTTATAATCACAGTTGATATTTTTTCCGTGATTCAAAACCACTTAACAAAAACAGTTTTGGACAATAACTATTTAGTCAAAGATCTGCATCAACCTCCCTTGGGGTGTAAAAAGCATCCCTGATTTCGATCAATAGAAAACAATGATAAGTGTTCCCAGGTTTTTCTAGCCACGTATTGTAAATACGCTTTGGATGGTTGCGTGTAGGTTCGCAAAGATATAGTTTGGTAACTTTTAGTGTCGGAGATCCAATCTTGGCAGGTTATGTTAGTCAATAGTTGATATCTAATCAGGTGATTATTGTTTTTGATGCGTGTGTGTATCTGAGGGGGCAGAGTGTTTTTTTGAGCCAGCACAGCGCTTAGAACAATACTTAACTCGGTGCCAGTCCTTAGCCCATTTTTTTCGCCAAGTAAAGGGCCTTTGGCATACTGGGCACAGTTTGGAGGGAAGGTGTTGCTTTTTGATCATATGAATAGTTGCTCATTGTTAAACATAAACATGATGTGAGGTTTTGAATTCAGTTGCTTGGTGCGCTTTGAATAGACAAGAGACATGTCAGCCACTTATCCTGTACGGCACATGCTGTAACTGTGCTTATGCATCTAACTTTTAGTATAGGTTTGTTTATTATAGCTTATAAACCTTGTTATGACAATATTATACCCATGCTGACAACCTGGAGGCTGGTAGGCCAAATGGTGTCTTGCTATTTGAATCATCAGGAAAGATGGTCAAAAAAATCCTGACTGCTTTGTGCAATGGCTTTCTGCTTGCCAGCTTCCATACGGTCGTAGGTTTTAAGCATCATACTGATGCGGGGGTTTGATTTAAGTTTGTCTCTATTTCTCACTAAAAAATCCCAGTAGAGATAATTAAACGGGCAGGCATCAGGCCCTGTTTTTTCTTTGACGTGGTAGCGGCAGTGTTGGCAATAATTAGACATTTTATGAATATAATTGCCACCGGCAGCATAAGGCTTACTGGCCAAATAGCCACCGTCAGCAAATAAAATCATACCCGTGACATTAGGCAGTTCTACCCACTGATAGGCATCAGCGTATACAATCCAGTACCATTCGTTAACCTCATCAGGATTGATGCCTGCTAGTAAACAAAAATTCCCCAATACCATCAGTCTTTGAATATGGTGTGCGTAGGCATGCTGCTTGGTTTCTGAGACGCATTGTTTAAGACAGTTCATGTCGGTTTGTGCGTGCCAAAAAAAATCCGGCAAGGCGCGCCTAGCATCAAAATAGTTTAAATGCTGGTATTCAGGCATTTTGAGCCAGTAGATGCCGCGAACATACTCACGCCAGCCCAGTATTTGGCGTATAAATCCCTCAACAGCATTGAGGGGGGCTTTACCCTGTTGGTAGGCGGCCTCTGCTTGTTGGATACAGGTTTGAGGCAGAAGAAGACCGATATTAAGATAAAAGCTAATATGGGCATGAAACATCCAAGGCTCATGCATGAGCATGGCATCTTGATAATCGCCAAATTGTTTTAAGCGTTGCTCAATAAATTGTGTCAGCACTTCTTGAGCTTGGGCTTGGGTCACAGCAAAGTAGAACGGTTCAAGATCACCAAAATGATCAGAGAAACGCTCAGAGACCAGGGCCATGACTTTTTGGGTGATAGCGTCGGGGGACTGCTGATAAGGGTGAGGGATTTGAAGTCCTATTTTTGGAGGTTTTCGGTTATCGGCATCAAAATTCCACTGCCCCCCTTCGGGTTGGTCGCCCTGCATGAGTATGTGGTGATCTTGTCGCATCTGACGATAAAAAAATTCCATACGAAGGCTTTTACGACCGCTGGCCCATGATTTAAAGCGCTCAGGGCTACAGATAAAACGGTTATCAGGCCTGATATCAACCCTAAGGCCTGTTTGATCAGACCATGATTGTACCGATTGTAACATGCTGTAGTCACTGGGGCTGGTGATGATGAGTCTATCGAAGTGATTTGAAGCTTGTAGGCGCTTGATTTCGCTTGGCCAGCAGTCAAGGTTGTCAGCACCATCAAGTGTTCTGTAGATAAGGTTATAGTCCTGCTGTGTAAGTTCTTCGGCAAAATGCCGCATGGCCGATAGCCAAAAGGCTAGTTTTTTCTTATGGTGTTTAACTTGAATGAGGTCGCTATGATGCTCACACATCAAGATCACATCATGAAATTTGTTAATATCCTCTAGAGCGCTGATGGAGGGCGTGAGTTGGTCAATTAATATGATGCGTAAGGATTTCATGGTGCCGGTGGTGGTTAAGGAAACTGGGACAAGGACTTATTTGCCAGTAAAATGCTAAGGAAGAAGTGTGAGTTGAGGCTCTTGATTTGATATGTCACTGCATAATTGAAATCAACAACATCTTAATCTATCAAGATCAAAAAATCAACCGTGGTCAGGACACAACAAGCCTCCTGTGATTTTTAGGGGTGTGATTGTTATCCAAGATTTGGAGTGCTTCCGGTTGAAGTCTGATTCTTAATGTTATTCTGACCTAAGCCTCAATTTTATGACGAAGCTTATCACTCCAAAGAAGATTGACATGGTCAGAGTGGGGCACAGAAAGATTAAACCCTAAAAAATGTTTGGTTGTCGTTTCGCTGCTACTTAGATCAGATATGCGTTGACGTTTCCCATCGTCGTTGTTTATCGATTGTACATATGCATCATGTAGCTTGCCCAAGGCTTTTTTGACCCAGATCTGATGCATTATCGTGCAAAGACCACATAACATTTGCTCATGGTCTTATCAAAACCTAAAGCATAAAAGCTTACAATTGATTGAATCTTGTTTCTAGTAACCATAAACCGTAGGAATCATCTGGATAACTCGAGCCATGATAGGAGGTAGTTTTTGAATATGAAATTTAGGTCTTTAAGGTTTGAAATGCATTTAAAGCTTCAGCTCTTGACTGAGCTAAATCAACAATTGGATAGGGATAGTTTTCACCCAAACACACACCAGCTTCTTGTAGCACAAGACTTGGCGCATCCCAAGGATTAAACAAAAATGCGTTTGGCAGATGGCGAAGCTCAGGGCAATAGTGCCTCACGTAATCACCATCTGGATCAAATTTTTGCCCCTGAGTAACGGGGTTAAAGATTCTAAAATAAGGTGCAGCGTCTGCCCCACAACCGGCTATCCACTGCCAACCGGCAGAATTATTGGCAAGATCTGCATCAACCAGGGTATTCCAAAACCAGCGTTCGCCGTGGTGCCAATGCAGTCTTAGATTTTTCACCAAAAATGATCCTACAATCATCCGCAGACGGTTATGCATATAGCCTGTTTGCCACAGTTGCCTCATGCCCGCATCCACCATAGGTATACCTGTCAGCCCTTTTTGCCATGCATGTAAGTGTTGTGGGTTGTCGAGCCAGGGAAAATGATTGAATTTTGCCTGAAGGTTTTCGCGTGGTAGATTAGGGTTGTGATAGAGTTGGCTGTAAGAAAACTCTCGCCATCCCAGTTCACTACAGAAATGGTCAGTGTTTCGGCTGGGTGGTTGTTGTTGCATGGCATGCCAAAGTTGGTGAGGTGATATTTCGCCAAAACGAAGATGGGGGGAAAGGCGTGATACATAAGGCTTGGCAGGTAGGTTTCTGCCATCTTTGTAGTGATCCAGGCCTTCATCTATAAATTGCATCATGCGTTGCCAGGCTGCATCCTCACCCACTTGGTTGTGTTGGGCCAGCTTTTGGCCCCATGAGTGGATTGGCAGTAGCGCTAACGCATCAATACTATCGAGTGCCTGATGATCAGATAAACACGCCAAGTCAGCTGGAGTAGGCAAAGGTTCTCGAGGCGGCTGAGCTTGAAGGCAGCCTTTTCGATAAAAGGGCGTGAACACTTTGTATGGGCTACCATCTTGTTTGATAATATTCCAAGGCTCCCACAAGAGGCTAGCATTCTCGCTAGTAACGTGGATGCCTTGCTTTTTCAAGGCAGCTTTGATGGATTGATCACGTTTTTGCTGCCAAGGTTCGTAACACCGATTCCAATAAACGGCACCAACACCAAGCCGTGTGACCAAATTAGGTAGAATAGAGCAGGGGTCGCCCTTATAGACTGACAGATGCCCCTTTAAAGATTGTTGTAATGCCTTCAATGAGTGATGAAGCCACCAGTTACTGGCCTCGCCATATGCACAAGGGCCTGCATGGGTATCATCTACGATGTAGATAGGAAGCACCTTGCCCCTTTGGGCCGCAAGGATGAGCGCCGGATTGTCTTGTAAACGTAGATCCTGACGAAACCAGTGAATTGAGAGAACATTTGACATGAAAGACACCTTTTAGGCAATAAATGGTTTGAGGATTGCATGGCACTTGCAAGACAAGCAAAACATCGTGACCCATGGATATTACCACAAGACACAGGCCAAAAGCCACTGATTAAAGTGTGAATGATGGATCAATTTTCAAGCATGCCGCTGGTTTTGGTTTGAATAAAATGGATGGACACCATAGGCAGGTAAACCGTAGCGCCTCAAAATTCAATAGTCGTGGAGTACACAGATAGGGATATCAGGCTTGATGGCTAAAAAATAGGTTCTAGTTGCCCTGAACATAGGATGATTCAGATACTTAATAATATTTTAGGAGCAGATCACACGTGAATACGCGGTAGTCAAAATGAAATGCCTGATGTTGTATCCATAATCATGAAAAATACTGAAACTG
This sequence comes from Pseudomonadota bacterium, assembly GCA_036148435.1. Classification (GTDB taxonomy): domain Bacteria; phylum Pseudomonadota; class Gammaproteobacteria; order Comchoanobacterales; family Comchoanobacteraceae; genus JAYYHL01. The sequence goes on from JAYYHL010000008.1 coordinate 123,435, forward strand.
AAATCATTGGCTCGACTGAGCGTTATCAGGTATGATATTAAGAAAATAACTGAGTCGGATAAGCATAATTAAAGTGCTGAAATGATCAAATTAACACATAAGCATGAGCATCAAGCATAACAATGGTCTAAAATCAAGCTTGATTCTCGGCGTCCAACGTGCTACTGTGAACCAAAGAATCGTGAATGAATAAAAGTGAAAAGACTAAGTAACATAAACCAAGAAACAAACCTATGTAAACATCTACACGAATGTCATGTTGGGCTTAGCGACGTGAGGTCAATCATGGCACAGCAACTGGCAGTGATTGTAGGTTTTTGTAACAGTCTTTTTGAACATTACTACAAGAATACTGAAACCAACATCAAGCTATATGATTGGCAAAAAGACTGCTTGCTCGAAGCTTTTAATCGTCATGCCAGCTTCGAGGATAACTTGATATATGAAATATCATCACGCCCTGGTACAGGTAAAACAATAGTGTTCACCATGATCGGAGAAGTAGGGCCTTTCATAAAGTCATATTTTCTTAAAAGTCAGCATGTGTTTACCCGTTATCCAATCATTCCCGGTAGTCTATCCTACAATAAAGTAGAGGTTGCTGCTAGAGATGATTACCAAACATACATTGACCAAGGCGTTGCTCTATTTCTGAGCTATCAAGATGCACTAAAGAACGATCAAATCATCAGGCCTTATTACATACAACCAAGAAGTTTGGTTTATCAAACATCCAGGGTTTTACAACGCTACAGCTCTTCGTTTGGTATCGAAGCGAAACCTATGTTGTGGAAAACGCACTCGGATCATCGACGTATTTTTGGAAATAAAGGGGTTCAACTCAATGGAGATACATTAATATCTGCTAATTTATACCCATTTTTGAATATTGAAATGCATGAGCATTTATTAGCTATGAATAGACAGTTGTACCAAGTCTGTTATCCCTACCTGACTCAACTTAAAGTACTAGTGGACCACATCAGTACAGGAGAGCTAAATGTAATAAATTCAGGACTAAGAAAGTCCGCACGAGACCAGTTCCATGAAACTAAAATGGAGTTGATTAATCATATCAAGCACGCACGCGTAGACCCAGATCAAGAGCACAGACGAGTACATTGCTTAAATGCCTTGACTCAGGCACCTACTGTTATTATTGATGAATCAGATATTAAGGGGCAAACTTCATGTGGATCCAAATCACTTATGAAGTTATGGGCAAGTGGTGTTGCCATCTATAAAGCAAGTGGCACTATGAAAAAAGTATCAGCCGACATGTCAAATCTGGTAGGGTTTCCGTTTAGATTCGAGCAAAAACAAGACATTTTACCGGAGGCACACAAGAGATTCAGTTGTAAGATAAAAGAACAAGTACTCTCGACAAATAGCCATCATTTGAGTGATCGCACAGAGGGTCGCTCCCTCATGCCACGCAACAGTGATCCGTATGCCCTAGAAGATATAACAAAGTTTTGGAATTATATGACTCGACAGTGGCTGCTTAAGTATCTCTTAGCCAACCTAAAATCTACGGGAGAGTATGCTGATAAAAACAAGGTTAAGTTAATGCTTTTGAATGAATATGAATCTTATTTGTTCAGTTGTCACAACCCAGATATATATAAAGAGGCCTTGGTAACGCAAAATTATAAAAAATTCATACCTAAATTCATACCTAGTAATGGGAGTAAATTTACAGGATATAATGCTTTCTACACAAATGCAATGCCACCTAGAAAGCCCGATTCTATAACCACAATTCCTTGGTGCCAAGTCATGATATCAAAATTCTTTGAAAAGTATGGTTTGACGTGCCCGCCTGAGATTATTACAAAGATTACGAGTTATTTTCCATCAAGGTTTGTTAGAAATAACCTGGGAGAAATAGTTGCTGTAGACGAAGTGCGAGGACTCAATATAGGTGATGACGATCAACCATTGTCAGCCATATTGCTTCCAGATATTCCACCTAGACTAGAAGAGAGCACATTTGGGCAGTTAGTTTGTAGGTTTGGACGGGAAAGTTCAAAGCCCTTGATTCAAAGGGTTTTGATGAGAGCCATAAGGCGGCTTGATCGTTCACAGTTGGATCTGGAACTGAGTAGTTCTATTCAAATCTGGAAGAAAGAAGGCAGACCGCATAATTATCCAAACAAATATAATAGTGCAATACCAATGCTTCTATATAAAGATTTAAAATTTTTGATTGAGACTGAAGAGGAGACAGCATACTATAGAGACGTAGAGTCGATTACAAGAGAAGAGTTACCTGCCTACTATTGTATTCATGATGCCACTGGCTATGCAAGTATAGATTACAATCGATGCTACATAAGCCTGTATGAAAAACCTGAATGCCAAGAATCTCTCAATAATTTAAGAGAATTAGGTGCAAGACGCAGACGTATTCTCAATCATCCTGTTAAAGACCTTCATGATCACTTCCCTGAAGATTGGTCTTCAGGAAATGGGCCTGTAGCAGCCATAGGCCGGCTGGAAAATGCTATTAAAGATCAATTAACGACCTTGCACCAATGCGTAAGTCATTATCTAAAACAAGAGCAAGATAAGGTTGCATCAGGTCAAGCTGATCAACATATTGATACCAGCACACCTAAGCACTTGCTACCCAAGCGTCAGAGTAAAAAAAGGAAAGTCGATGTCACAAGTCTAACAGACGAGGATCTATTAAAAGAACACGTAAAGAAATTTAAACGAAATAAACCGGTAGTCAGTGATTTCTGGGGACGATTTAATCACTTATTAGCAGTTGTCTCAGATATGGATAGGAAGGGTAATGCTTTGATAATACTCAGCCGTCATTTAACCAAAATCACTGAAGCACTCACGCTAGAGCTTGAGGAAAATCTACATGATGGTTATAGGAACTGCGTGATCGGGTTGAGGGAGATGACACGATTCATATACTTACTTATCACACAGGAGGGAGAGGATGATGAGTTTAAGGCTATGAAGAGCAAACTAAAAAATATAACAGATCAAGGGCGGTTAGAATATGAAATACTCAATCACTATGAGACGGCAAAAGGTTTTATTCAATATGATTGGCACCAACTAGAAGATAATGATTTAGATAGCTTATGCTTTGTTTACGAAGGTGCTTGGTCTTGGTTATACGGTTTAATTATTTATCATTTAGACAATAATCCCTACCGGTATAGGTGTAGGCTAATTTCAAAATATCTAGAGCCCCATACAGGCAACAGTAACAATAGTCTTTTATTCGACTCCAGTTATTTACGTTTTAGTAGTCAAGATATGGGTGCAGCATCCTGTAGTATGGGTTCATCTTCAGGGATCACAGCTGATGATAACATGTCTAACAGTGACCTCAGTAGTATTGATGATAAAACTAATAACATCAGATTTTCGTTGTTCAATAACGATGGCGCTGCGGATACTCATAACAACACATTAGGCTCTTCAGGGCTATGATGAGCAAGTTACAGTTATTTATTAGGTTAAAAATAAAAACCCATGCAAAAAAGTAAATATATAACAGAAACCACAGCCGCAATAGATACACACTTCATGTTGAATTTAAGACAAGTACGAGGGGGGCTGCTAGCTAAGTACAGTCATCATCCCATTCATGGCAATATTAACTCGATTGAAAAAATATATGAATTTGAATCATTTCCACATGTAGCACTCACGGAGTTCTTGCCAACTGATCTTCAACAATATCTATCTCAATGGATTGCTTCCACCAAGCTTGCCTTTAGTCTACTAGATGGTACTCATTGCCAAACCTTTCCTGAAGTGAAGTTAAGAGAACTCAAATGCTCTCTTGAGGGTTTCTCAGAGTCTTTATCTGGGCATCCAAACCTCTTGGTATACCGTTACATGGCCATGGCAAGTTGTAATCGAATGAATGGTTACTTGGGAGATATGCGTAACGATGATAAGAAACAGCTTGCTAGACAAGCTGTTGCATTGTACAAACAAGTACAAAAAACCGAGAGTGTATCGGGGTTTGTTTTAAGACTTGATTCATTACCCATTATTGAATTATATAAACGATTTGTTTACGGTGTATGGCTTTTTGCGAGTTTGGACGATGATATCCCCCAACAAGAAAAATTAGATATAGGCAAGCATATCGAGGAACTTTCTAAGTATATCACTATTGCCATAAACAAAGATTGCACCACAGACTGGTTATTTAGTGAGGATTTCAACAAATTATACAAGCCAGCATGGCAAAAACTTTGGGCTAGTAATTATCAAGCACTCAGTCAATCCTATCAGCGTAATCTTGAACAATGCAACCAAGCAGCAGCAACACTTAATGATCGTATCAAGCATTACCGCAACACCTGTTATGACATATCTCAACTGCAACAATGTCACGGTGAGTCGATTACAGCCGTTTGTATACCTCATGAAATTAAACACAAGCTGGAAAATATTCTAAACTACCTTATCCAACAACAGCGCAGCCAGGAGTTAAAAGATGTTCACTTGATGTCAATCGACGATATCTATGCCTGTGCCGTAAAGTCAAAATGGGAAGCCTACAAGCAATTATCCAAGCCGAAATTAGTCAGGCCATCAGTGTCTGAATTAGATGATTATATTAGGAATCTTATACAATTAGAAAAGGGCACTGATCAATCAAATCAGTATCTTGAAGAAGATCATATATCACAGATTGAGTTAATAGGAGATCAGATTGACAAACTCTTTTATTTGTATGAAGACTGTTCTTATCTAGACCGTAGCCAGGTCAAGTCGCTATCCCTTGATGGTAATGGTGGATGCCAGGGTGATAATGGGCTTACATTATTGGCGACTGAACTCTATCAAAAATGGCTAGAACTTGCCCAGTACCAAGCCAGTAGCCAAAAATTACTAATCCACATAAAAAGGGATTATGGCAAAGTCAAAACATCAGTGAGAGATGGTCATCAGCATGATGCCCATCACCAAGCACTTGATGACAAAGATAAACAGCTATCAAATTTGAATCGTGCCCTCGAAGTACACAAACAAATTGAAGCAAGGATACAAGAAATTGAAAGTTCATACCCTGAGGATCTACGAATAGCACACTGGAGAAAAATACATCATGGCAAACATGAAGAGATTATGGCCCATGAAGTGTCAGTAGAGGGAGCTCGCATTCAGTCACCAGAACAAGGACCTTATTCATCAACTGTTCACCATCAGACCAACGAATATCAAGTAAATTTAGCTGTTGGAAATCTGATGGTAGAACATGATGGGCTACTTACAGAACTAGAGAGTGTGAAGACGCAACTAAATCTTGAGTTAGGAGAAAAAATACCAGGTGTTTTCGTCTCACATAAAAAAGACTATATAGGAAAATGTGATTGTGTTCAACGATTGTTGATTAACTTCAGTCATCTTGCTTCTAGAATGATGCAGCAATTAGATAAGTCAGAAGCCAGTGATCAACATCTAGATTGGATTAAAGATGAAATTCATGGGGTAGTCGAATATACAGCATTACTATCACAATCGCTTCTTTACAGTTATAAAAGTATCTGTGAAAGCGCACATCCAAGAAAAGATACAGCCTTTCATCAATATTGCTTTCACTGTGTTCAGTTGTTTAACTTATTGGCAACTGAGTTTTTTCAAAAGGCGATAAGGTGGATAGCGTCATCAGAATCAAAATGTGCGATCGCATACCAAGAATCTATCGAAGATAATACAAGAATTACGCAGACACTGATCATGCGCAGCCCTTACAGCATGGTAGTTGAAAACGTTAAACATGTATCAGATCAAAGTTTATCATTCCAACTTGAGACAGAGAAGTCTCATCAGTTTGTGACTCGTAACAGACACAGTGGTGCAAAGCACTATAAACTTCCTGAGCAAAAAAGTTCTTCATCAACTGAAACCAGGCACACTCAAATTGATGTTGACATGGCGCAATCAAGCAGTGCAGAAACTTATCATATTAAACCGATTAGGCCATTTGGGTTTTTAGATACTGACGATGATGAGTTTTCAAAGATTAATCGATCACAATTTGAAGGATGTAAAGCCTCATATAAAAGTCGGATGTTATCAGTAGAAGCGTATGTAAGAAAAAATAAAGATTTTATTAATTTTCCTATCACAAACAGTGGAGTAACCCCGTTTATGGCAGTTTGCGCAGGTATGAGTCGGGATTGTGTGGGGTATCGATTGCGTCTAATTTTTTTTCAAGTGATGATTGCCATGCCTGAGTGTGAGGTCAATGCTGTCATGTGTAGTACTGATGAAGGGAGGGGTAACAAAGGCGATAGTGCTTTAACATGGCTTATCTATCATAATCGTTATGATTGTGTACGGGACATGCTGGCCACACGAAATGATATTAGATTATATCCTGAAGGACAAGATCCAGAGCAATCAGCTACCAGTATGGTTTTAGAATATGAGCACAATTTTGACCCACAGTTAGCTGATCGAATAATAAATATGGCACGTGTGCAAGACCCTTATATAACTGGTGGGTGTTTACTCAAATACCCTCAATCTAGATGGTCATGTGATAGAGATCGAGCTGTATCACCAAAACATACAAACATAGCTAACTCGCCATCAGCGCATAGTGCCGATAGCGCTAATGAAAGCAGGTCATCAAGATCTTATAGTTATCATATGTGGACATGTGAAGATACTGGCAGGCTACCAGCTGAAAAACGGATCAGCACAAATATGCCAGATAGCGACAAGCCGCCTAAAAAGCGTGTTAACTGGCGATGGTAACAAGTGGATAGCAAATAGGTGCCTTGAGTAATCTAAGGTTCATCAAGCAACATATATACTATCATCATGTCGATAGACTTAAAGCCTTCAGTAAGAGGGTTTCCAAATAAACTTTGCTGCTTTCTCGATAAAGGCCCTGAAATTATCCTAGAAACGCTCCTTCATAACAGCAAGCGAAAGAGGTCTTTCTTCAGAGGCAATAAACTATAGACACTCGCCGGCGAATATAAGTTTTCAGCTATAGGTATCGGGTTTTTTGATAAGACGTTCAGTCCATCAGGTTTCAAAGGGAGAAATAAGAGATAATGGATAACCGGACTCGTACACTAACACATCAAATTCAGTGTAAGTTGGTGAGGTTGATTTGTTTTCACCAACCACATCGATGTGACAGGTTGAACAATCATAATGATTAAGTATTTGGTTTAGGTGGCATGGTTGAATCTTGATGCTCCAACGGATCATCAGAGTCAACCTCATGGGTACTAACGTTTTGGTGATGCTCAGCCGCTTGTATAGTATGTTGTTTAACGGCTTCATATAAGGTGGTAGTATGTTTCGAGCTTCTGGAAAGGTTGATTTTATCATGAGAGTCCAGCATTTGCATCACCGCGTTATTAATATCTTGATGATTAAAAATACGTTTTAAATTTATATTAAGTAGGGACAGAAATTGGTCATCGAGTGTTGAAAATATCTGATGCAATCGTACCGAGGAATATAAATCAATGCGAGAATATAACCCAGCTGATTGGATAAATCTAAGCTTGACTTCTGGGTCTATATTTTTTATCAAAGCCATCTCTGAATCTGTCACTTCAACTGATTGATGGGGCGTATATAGAACTCTATTACGGTATAAAATATCTTTCATCCAAGCATCCATGCCTTGAATAACTTTTGGCCGAAGCTCAATTTGGTGCTCGATTTCACGAGCTTGATACACATAATCGGATAATGCAGTATCATCATCAGATCGAATGTGTTCGCTGGCTAGTTGCAGATCTTGGATTGCATCTGGCGATGAAAGGATATCATAGATATTAAAACTATCAATAGACGGCTGTCTTACAGTCATTCGGGATATTAAGCCAGTATGAGGATATTCTGAAATACATGCAATAGTGGCTTTTGACAAATGAAACCAATCATCATCCGTATTAATAGTAAAGTGAGCTTGGGGTATTATAATTAGGCACGTATCTTCAGCAGCGGTACAATGAGCAAAGCACATAGGCGACAGCTTATGTAAACCTAGGGGTAGTGCTAGCAGTGGTCCCAGCTTGATGCCTTCAAATGCCAATAAGCCCAAAAACCGAAGATTAGTAGGTAGTCTATCCAGTACCCAACGATAGTTCCCAGCAAATGCTTTATCCCCGATGAACTCAAGGCTATCAGGGAGATGGCAAGTCGTAAGTTGTTCACAATCCATAAATGCACCTTTCCCTATCATGACACATGAATCGGGCAACATAACCTGTTTAAGTGATTTGATGCCAGAACAAGCATAGTCTGGGATCTTAGTGATGCCGTCTGGAACAACCAGTGTAGTAGGATCTGAAGAAGATTCGAGTAGATCTTGTATTTGTCTTTGGGTTAGCTCTGTCATTGTTATTAGATTAATGTGTTATATATATGATTATAGCATAAATAGCTATGATTAGGTCATTTAAGTATGGTGGTATTCGACAGACCAGGTGGTTATGGAAAAACATACAAAGGTATAAACCCCAAGAAAGGGGTTGAGGTGGCGATGTCTCACTTTTCAACTCATGAATCGTAGACTGGAAACTCAGCAATTATTTAAAAGGGTAGTTCACTTTGTTTTGGTGGTGATGGCCTGTTTGACCTTTTGCTTTGAGGTCTTTTACGGCTGGCATGTTTTTTGATGATTATATCGGTAGCGATTTTATGATGGGGTGCACGTCTGAGTGCATAAAGCTTACTTGCAGCTTGTTTTCTTGCAGTCGTTTCATCTACTATGGGGTCTGGATAGCTAATAGGCTTATCAGGAGAAAGCCATGGTGTGTGAATCATCGGTTTAGAAAGATGAGCAAGCTCTGGTACCCATTTTTTTATAAACAAGCCTTCAGGATCCTGATCCAAGCTTTGCTTGACGGGATTATAGATACGAATACTATTCATGCCGGTTGTGCCCGATTGCATTTGAATTTGACTGTAATGAATGCCAGGCTCATAATCTACAAACAGCCTGGCTAGATAAGAGGCAAATCTTGGCCAGTCTAACCATAGGTGATAACTGGCAAAACTGACCAACATCGCTCGCATACGAAAATTTAGCCATCCGGTTTTAATAAGGGCTCGCATACAAGCATCAATCATAGGATAACCGGTCAGTCCACAGCACCATGCCTGGTAGTAATCTTCATTAAAGTGATCACCCCGAAGCTTCTGATAGCCGGGATGCATACTTTGATATTCAATATTAGGTTGATCTTCGAGTTTCTGAATAAAATGGCAATGCCAACGTAACCGACCTAAAAATGACCGTATGGCACTAGACCATAGGGATTTATGCTCAATATTGGATTGCTTGAGTATTTGGCTTTGCTCCTGGGCTACTTGAAAGACTTCACGAACCGATACCGTGCCAAAAGCGAAGTGGGGCGACAACCGAGAGCAGCATTCATAGGCTGTTACAGGAGAAGACATACCTTTGGTGTAATGTTTCCCGCGATGGTTTAAAAATCCTTGAAGCAGAAGCAGTGCCTCATCCCTACCACCTGATTGTGGCCGCGGACAACCATCATCCATCAAGCCTAATGATTCTGGGGTGGGTAGACTAAATTGACTTGAGTCAAGACTTTTGAGTGCCTTGGGCGGGGGGATTAAATGATGGTTCATATGTGTATACCACTTAGCTGCCCAACCATCACGGTTTTTTAAACACCTGATGACGCCAAATTGGGGGGGTTGTTGCCAGCTGAATGATTGTTGTTTAACCCAGGCTGCAACCCGTAAGTCTCGCTGATAAGTCCAATTGTTCCAAGTTTCTTGGTGAGACCAAAGTGTATCTATACCATAGGCTTGGTGGAGTTGTGATAAAACCTCAATCACATCACCCTGCTGAACCACCAATTCTTGACCAAGCTTTTTAAGTGATGAGTTAAGGCTGTGGAGACAATCAGTCAAAAAAAGATATTGCCTGCGGCTCATGTCAGGTTGAGACCAGAGCTCTGGCTCCAGAATATAAAGGGGTAAAACAGGCCCACGCGCTGCAGCTTGAAAAAGAGGCTCATGATCCATAATACGTAGGTCACGTTTAAACCATACTACTTGAATCATGGCTGAATTTCTTGACCATCCCAAGCAAAGAACCGCCCTGACTGTTGTGGCGTCAGTGATCGTGAAACATTGAGTAGATGATGAGCAGCCTGATCCGGTGAGAATACATGAGATGGATCCAGGGTTTTGAGATAGGCTTGCGATAAGGAGGTTGCCACTGTGCCAGGGTGAAAACCAACTATAATAGCCTCAGGATGGGTACGGGCTGTTTCGATAGCCGCACTTTTAATAATCATATTAAGGGCTGCCTTTGAGGCTCGATAGCTGTACCATCCACCTAGACGATTATCACTAATGCTACCTACACGAGCACTGAGACAAGCAAATAGGCTGGGAACACGACGAGCAAGTTTTGGGATAAATATTTTCGCCATAAGCGCAGGTACCACTGCATTAGCCACGAATGATCGCTGTAGTTGTTCTGCGGTGATTTGTTTGAGGGCTTTTTCAGGAGTCACGTCAGGATTGCTAAGCATGCCGGTGGCAACCCATACTTGATGGATGGTTTCTGGAAGGCGATCTACTACTTTGTTTAAAGAAGATTCCTCATAATCATCAAGAAGATGAATGCGCTCACCTGGATAAACAGTGCTAGGTTGGTGTCTAGAGAAGCTGTGTATGCAACTGTCTGCGGACATGGTCTCGCTGATGATCTTGGCTAAAGCGCCTGCAATGCCGCCTGATCTGCCTATAATGACGATATGCTTTGGGGAGTCTGCTGTATGTATCATAAGGTATTCTATCACAATTTAATTATGATTGCGATGACTGATGGTCTAGAGCAACCATATAGCACTTTTTAAGTGAGTGGATACATATATTTTTTGCACATACATTAAAACCGGCATAATTTTAAAATAAAAGTTGAATAAATGATTAAAAATAAATTAAAATGAAATATCGTAATGACGAGATTTACAATGTCGAAATCAAAAAGTTTAGTGGTGTTTATGTACGCATTTTTATGGATAGGCTCAGCCTTTGCCGGCCCAACCTTAAAAGATGTTCAGGATGTAGCAATAGATGCAGAGAAAAACCTGAAAGCAGCTACACAAGATATACAATCAAGTATCAAGCTTATTCAGCAACAAGTCCAAAAATCTATTAAAGATCTCAATCAACAAATAGACCAATTACAAGCCTCTGTGGACCAATCATTCGACAAGATATCACAAAAAGAACAGGATAATTTAAATCAGTTACAGGCTAAGTTATCGGCATTAGAGCAAAGACTCAATAGTAGTGCACAAACACTTAATGAACGGATTAATAATCTTGATAAAAAAATGTCGCAGCGTATCACCGATAGTAGTAATGAGGTTTTAAATGATGTCATGAAAAATATTAAGTCGTTAAACCAACGATTAGAGGCTATCGAAAAAAAGCTATAGACCCAGTCAATAGCAGCACATAACATATAATCGTTTCAATATCTGCCATGCATTGTTAAATACAGTCACTCGTGTCAATTCTATTACACAATACATTGGAACTCACCGTCATTTGTTGATAAATATGGTGTGTTCCTGTATAATCATATACACTCAAAATAGTCGTTATAATGCAAGAAACAAATCAACCAAAAGTAGAGGAAAGCCTATTAGTATCTGTAGTATCCAAAGAGCAGCAATATCAACTTCGGCCAATACAGCTAGGTGCCTTTGTAGGCCACACAACAAGCGCTTGGTGTTTTTTTGGGAAAAGAGAGGAACTAGAACATCAAGGTCTACTTGACAGGCAAAATAACATGCGTTTTTATGCCTATCTAAAAGACGCCTTTGCCTATAAGATACAAGTTATTCTGAAGAAAAACATAGCTCAGGATATTCATTGGTATATAATGGATGTAATCATACCAGACCAGACAAGGACTAAGATTTACTTGTTGAACATAACAGGCCTAGATGCGGAGGACTACAATCTAATCAAACAGGCTTTTCCGGACGCTGACAGAAACAGCCATAGTGCATCTGCCCAATCAGATGGATCATCAGGTTCCATGCATGAGACACAGTTATTTATAAATCAGCTTACAAGACCAGTCATGCATTGCGAAGATGGCAGCATCATACTATCAGGGGCGCCACTGGGTAACAAAGAAGACATACTGAAAGCCTTGATGTCCCCAGAATTTTCATTACATGGACGCATAGAACGTATTGAGACAACCAGTATGCAAGCAACCATCACTGCAGAGTCTAACGAAGAGGCAAGGCAGATATCCCTGGCACTTAATAGCTTGTTCACAAGCTCAGATTCAGCTGGCACAAGTCGCAGGCCAAAGACATGATGGGCGGTCGACCTAGCTATCTACCAGTCCAAACAGAGGTTTTTGAGTTTCATCAAAAAAATCAGTAGTACAAAAAAAGTTTTGTCTCTTAATGGCAGCCCTCATCAAACATCCCATCATGTCGGCATGGAAGTGCTCTGAACCGTAACGTGTTTGAATCTCGATGGTGGCATCATCCATACTGGTATAGGGTTCATGGGTGCTATGTCCCCAAATAGGCAGGTAGAGGTCTTTATAGCAAGTGGTCTTATGGAGGTTGCCGGGTTTGTAGTGGGACTCAAAGGTATTCATACGCGTAGGGTCGCCCATGATATACCTTAGGAAGTGTCTGTTAAAAGTATTACCATAGAGATTATGTTCTAATGGGGTGCAAATAGCAAGGTTGTTCCTGGGGTCTGTAAATAAATCAATATTTAAGTCATCGCCCATTTCATCAATGACGTAAGGCAAGTTTAAGTATTTAAAATTGATGCGATTTGCGACAGGATTGATCTTAAAATAGTTGAAATAAATAGGCCATGATTGACGGCAACATAGCCATAGGCAAAAAAGTTTAAGCTCATGAAGATGATTTAGGATCCCAGAGACCCAAGACTCTGTCCAGTAGTAATGAAATCTTGGATAGGACAGTGTGCAAGGCGCAAGCGTTATGGTTTTTAACCATGGCTGAGTCAGCTCATAAGCGATAGGTGATAGGCGAAAGTAAAGACGAGCCTGATCCTCAACAAATGTCCAATAAAAAGGCTTGGATTCTATGATATCTTGACCCGGTTGCTTTTTGAAATCCACGTGCTCCTGGTCTATGCCAATATGATGCTCTAAAATCCCAAGGTGATCTGGATTCAGGATATCATTGAGATCTGTCTTGGATAATTTCATGATCGTATAGAGGCTATAATGAGAACGATAATAGACACAACATGACCACCATAAACGGTAAAAAAGCATCTCTTGTTGTACATGCGCTTGTTGAGAAACATTATGAAAAGGTGGGCCATAACAAGGTTTATGGCTGTAAATAGGTTGGCTGTACCGGTTTTGAGCAGGTACTCCATAAAGGGGTTTACGACGCATGCTATCAGAAAAAATAGATTGGCTGTACAGATTTTGAGTAGCTGATAAGTTTAGATGATCGGCAAAGCGTTTGCACACCAGTCTGAGTATTGGGTATGAGGTAAGGTTTAGGGTTATTAGATCATTATGGTCGTGAATTTCAATATCATGGTTTGGTTTGACCACCCTGGCATGGTGGGTATTGGGCCTATTTAAAACCTCATCCAGTATACGAGCCAAAACAGGTATAGGCAAAGATTTTAAGTGCCCGCTTCGCATGGGTAGTAGTCTATGGTAGGCTTTATTTAAACATCGTAAAGTTTTTTTCAGATGTTGCTGCTCGTGTTCAGTTAAAGATGGATTCAAGGCTATATTTAGCATGATATCGCTGGGTAATTCCCTTAAAACCCTCTTTTGGCAAATGCCAGAGCGGGATATCAAGTCAAGAGATAGGTAGGGTACAATTGCTGCCATCATTCTTACCTGAGGATAATGTAAGATACAGTAATAAATAACAATGGCTGCGTTATCAAATTGTGAACTAACTTGGCGCGGTGATAATTTATCTTTATTTCGTTTAGAACCGATTAAATATAGTAATAAGAATAATCGATAACCATCTAATGGAGGAGTGGTTATTTGAAAAGACTGAATTTTAAAAAGAGGGATACCTTCTTTGTGTAAAAAGCCTCCAGGAAACATGATGCATAATAACACATGCAGAACACACCATAATTGACATAATTCCTTTTGGCCTGGATTATAATATAACTTCGTAGCCTGTTCCAAATTAATACCTGTTCCAAATTTATAATCATCATTTTATCAGAAACAGACAAAAAAGCTATTAAAAAAGAGACACATCATGCAGTGTTATTAAACAAGTAGATCTCTATATCTTAAATGATGCCCTTAGACATAAAATCATGATAGAGTGCGTTAGCACTGGTAAACGCAGCTTCTATGCGGCCTTGTATAAACCAATCCCCACAAAGTGCCAAGTTGTGTTGGGGAAGAATGAGATGGCTAGGGCCTTTTCGTTTTGGGTGATTGGCGTAGCGCCATCTATGGATGGCTTGATGATCGGCCTGCGTCATATCTAGCTGACAGACACGACTGGCTTCAGCTATTAAATATTGCTTAACATCATCCAGCGGGTCGGCAAGATGAGCGTCTGCCCAACGGTTGGTAGCATGAATCAATAAACAATAAGGCGTACTACGCCCAGGCTTACTGCTGTTGACAGAAATCCAGCTAATATCTGCATCATGCACTAAAGCAGCTTCAAAAGGTAACTCAAGCGGCTCCTCAAACCCTAACATCAATGAATAGCAGGCCTGCATGGTTGTGGTATGAATAGGTAAATCTGGGGTTAGCCAATCACCCATCAACGCTAAAGCTTGAGGAGAAGGTATAGTGGAGATTACCCAATCAAAATGACCAAGATGGCAGTCCTGGTTATCGAACAGCACCCATTGCGTATGATCTTGTTTAAGTCGTGCCACTTGAGTATTAAGCTGGATATGTGCGCCTTGAGCCAGATATTGTGCAATGGTATTCATACTAGGCGTGCCCACATAATGAGGATAGTCGTCGGCCCACAGGATAGAACGTTTAATATGATTGCCATGGATTTCTGCAAATCGAGCATTCCAACAAGCGATGATGTCCTGTTCAATCATAGGTTGGATAAAGGTTTTAAAGGCATCTGTTCGTGCTATGAAAAACTGCGAACCGTGATCAAAATGAAAAGGCTCAGCTCGCTTAGTAGCAATTCTACCACCAACGGCTTGTGATTTTTCAAATAAAGTGACCCTATGATTATCGTGGAGTGCCAAGCGATTAGCTAAAGTAAGGCCTGCTATACCTGCGCCGACGATTGCAATCCTAGCCATAAGTAAAACCCGCTATACACAATGAAGCCATCACCACGGCGGTGGTATATAACCTAATCTTTAGGTAATCCAATGAAATTTGTTGACGGATAAAAAACACCTGATCCATCACCACAAGACAAGCAATGATTAAGCTATACCAGAGCATAGCCGTGGCAAAGTGAGCCAGTAGGGCAGCTGCAACCAGACTCAGTGTTAAGATAACACTGGTTAAGGGTGTCAGCAAGTTTTGATGAGGGGATCCAAGACTAAGTCCCCAATGTGTGCCTGCAATAAACGAACCCACAGCACAGCCATAAATTATAAGTACGGAATGAATTGAACCAATAATCGGGGATTTATCGATACCTGTAGCTAGGCACAATGAGCCAACTATAAACGGCAGGGCGCCCATGAGTGTAAGCATATGGTAAGCGCGGGTCGACTTAGACATAGTGGCAAGCATGTGATGGTTTAATCATGATGATACCAAAATATGAGGGTGTTTTGAAGATTCATATGGGATATCATAGATCTTACTATGGTCATACAACCATCGTAGTGAGTGAGATGATACTCATGAGTCGTGGCTACCATCAGATGAGTCTACGGCCGGTAGCTTTTGCATGGTTGGATAACTATAAAATTGTAAGATTATGATAAAAGTAGTATACAAAATTGCAAAATTAAGTGCCAGAAAAATAATGGTTTTTAAATATACAATCCACCAAATATTAGATATTTCCTGAAGATGCAATATAAGTTTACTACAAAGCATTATCTCCAACAGTACCACACACGATAATAAAATCCCGACGATCTCTTTAAAAAATGACTTATGCTTTTTGAAGTAAGGTACAGATTTTGGATGTTGGAAATAAGATTTTCCGGTTAATTGGCGTGTGATGCGATAAAATACTTTTAATAAAACATAGATAATACCCTCTATGATTAAAGGGAAGTCTTGATTGATGACATACTCATATGTTGACCAAAGAAGTAAACTACTAATGATTGTAGATAGGAGGATAATGGATTTAGGGTTGAGTACCCATATCCTTAAAATTCTTATTTTTTGGATATATAACAAAGTACGCATACTGCACGATGTTAATATGTGCGAATATATAGTATGTGAACAAAAAATAATCTTGATTACCTGGAAGGGATAAACAAGCAGATATGCCCAGATTGTAGCTGTTCTAGGTTAAGTTCGTCATACTGGCATACGATAGCAGAGTAAGTCGGCATCCGCATAAAACCTAAAATTTTAAAAAGAGTTTACATAACATTTGATCGTGGATCTTACCTGAGTAAAAATTTAAATGAGTAGTAACCGTTATAGTTTGGGCCAGATTGATACCGCAAAAACGCTCCAGGGTATTGCAGTCTCTCTTAGTTATCATGAACAATGGGTGTCTGACTTACAAACATACTCAGATCCAGCTATGCAAAACACGATCATGCTCAATAACGCTGGTCAAGTTGTTCCCCATCAACACACATATTTTGAAAAGCACAGGGAAATGATGATTCAACGTGTGGTAAGAGGCATGATAGCAAGCAAAAGCTATGACATAGTTATCGAGTTTATTCAGCGCCACCTGTTACGTGTAACTGAGGTTGCCAAGTGTGCATTAGACGGTGAGGATTATATTTTTGCCGAGAAATTGACAATAGATTACAATGCAGACTCATCAGAACTGAGTGCATATGCGTACAATAATAGCCATCTTGATCATTATTAATCGCTGTCTGATACAATTAAGCAAAATTGGCGGTTGTCAGCCTATTGATGATGAAACGCTAGGGTCTTAATCTAGATTCTGGTAAAGGTTGAAGGCCCCCTAAAAGAATATGAGCGTTTTTAATCCTGTTAGGCGTTTTGCTTTAATGATTAACGCTGAAGAAAACAAAATCTCAAAACAAATCCTCATAATTATAAAACCATAGATGCCCATATAATAAATAAAAGGAAAACATCCAACCACATAGAAAAGGCTGTACTGTAAAGATTTGGTAAGGAAAGAGGGGCCATTATCCACAATTTCGAGCAATACGTAACTGCTATCATTAGTGAGATCAAGGATCTTGATGAGCATAAAACAGGCTAATGCAAAACCATAGCCTGTGTAAACCTTACCAAATAAGCTCAATACAGTGTCACTCATTAATATAACAATTAGACTCATCACAATACATACGCCAAAAACAATCAGATTGGTTTGATTTAATTGCCGTTGTAATTCAGGTTTGTTATGGCGGTACAAATCAGATGCCTTATTTTCAAGAAGATTATAGAACATAATAATTTGGATAGTTGCAAGCAGGCCCTGGATAGTTGATGCAATACCATAAATAGCCACATCAATTTCACTGCTTCCGAGCCACTCGAGTAAATACAGCGGGGAGTTGTCAATAATAGTTGAAAGAATAGATGCTTTGAAGAAAATAAAGCTTTTTTTTCGCCACTCTGGTTCATCAACATGGGCACGTCCTCTAGATTTTAATACATGGCTGATAATGGATCCTTGATAGGCGTAAAACAATAGTAGAGAAATGACTAAAACTACAAGGTTACTGATAGCAATTAGAAAAATAATTTCAGTAGGTTCAGGTATTTTGAATAGATGAAAGATAGAAAATGCCACCGCCATAGAAAATGGTCCGGCAACCGATGAAACCAATTCCGCGATATCGCCTTTACCCGTCACACTTAACAATTCGGTAATTATATTATATGCTGTATAGATGGGTGCAACCAAAAACATATAATAAGCTATATGCCAGGACTGGTTAAAAATAGTGGCCCAGCCGTAGTATATGGTCAAAAAAATTAAACCTAAAGCGGCAAAACTAACTAGATAAACAAGTGCGATCATTTTTGATGACCATAAAATAAAGCGTGAATGATCATAGGGAGAATCAGTTGATAAAGTGGGCACTAAATTAGGAATCAAATCTTGAATGCCCATGCATGCAAGAGAACCCACAACACTTAGAAAATTAATAGCCACGTAGAGATTCCCGTATATAGATGGTGACATGTAATTAGATAAATACATATTGATCACAGTATTAGTTAGCCAACTAAACACAGCGATCACCATAAATCCAAGTGGACCTGATTTTGTTTGATAAAAATGCACTGTGAAAACCCTAAAGTAATGTATGAACAAGCCATATAGCTAATGTGATCAGATATTTCAGGATTTAGATGGTTATAACCTCAAAAACAGACTATTTTTATTTGTTCACAAATACTATTAAAATTAATGTGTTTTATGATACGACGATGACATACTGGTCAGTTGAGGAGGTTGGTGTCAGGGCGCATGAGCTTAGCATAGTGACACGGATACTTCTAGATCATACCAAATTGAAGTTTATAGGGCATCAAATAGTCAGCTTAGACAGATTAGGTGGGTTGACATGCCGATACCAGGATGATAAGTTCAGCCCATGAAAAAGACAGTCAATCGTATAAGTAAACCCCAACACGACGTGGTGCATCGAAAATTGGTCAAACTGATAGGCCCAGAGCCCGCTGAATTATCAAAGCGTCTATGTATGGGGACAACACACAAAGTAGATATACATATGGAATGGTCAGCAATGGCCATTAATATGGCAGAAAGCAAAAAATGGCCAAGCCGAGAGGCACTTGAACCTTATCCGGACAGCTGTTTTTTATTAATGGTATCCATTATTTACCGGTCAAAAGAACTCAGAGAACACCCGTCACTCATGAGCATGGCACAACAACAGCTTGTTCAAAGATTTGAACAATCAAATTATCAGGTTTTACTTGATGTGGCAGGGGATGAGCTTGTATTACATTGGCTGGTATTTTGGTTGGATTATACAAATGCGATCAACAAAGCCTTTATAGATGATCTCATGGCTGGTAAGTTAGGTTGTTTTAAAACCATATCATGCGCTAAGGCAGCTTATAAAGGTATTGATCATGGCAATAGCGTTTATGCCAAGGTTCTTAAACTAAGCCAGACTCACTGGAGATGCGGTGCAGAAGAGGACGATAAGGCCGTTAAACAGTTGACTGATCAAGTATGTAAGAATATCAAACAAGCTATTCACAAGGGTAAGCTTAGTAATATTGGAAGCACAATTTGTTTACAGGGCTACCTGAGACATGACCCAGGCTGGGTAAGCCTTTGCCTAGAGGCTGATGTGGTATCGATCCAAGATTTTTTTGCACAAAATCATAGAGGAGAATCTGCTGCATCCTATGCACTCATGATTAAAGATACCCAATCACTCCTAACCATGGTACAGCATAGAAGAGCTGAGCAAATGCTGAAGGTGTACTCTTCACAAAAAAGTTTTTTTGATCAATGGCTGTCACAAAGAACAGCCATACCTACTCAGCTGATATTGGTGTTCGTGCTTGAGATAATTGCCTATTTATCAACAAATCAAGTCAAAAAACTATATGTGCATTTTTGCCAACAAGTCTTATTAACAAACGGTAATTTAAAATTAGAAATGATATTAAATTCAATTTTAAAAACACTGTGTCAGCACATGACTGGAGATAAAGCACTTTCGGATAATTGGTGCGCAAAGTACCCGATGATTAAAAGGGAAATAGCCAAACAGAATCAAATACGCACAATTGTTAGATCACCACTTACTGTGGTTGATCAGCAAGACGCCTTGAATAAGCTTGCGTTGCAAGCAGATTCAATACCACATCGGCTAGTAACCACACATTGGCATGCTATGGGGGGGGTATGGCTCAAAAACCTAAAGATGCGGGCATGTATTATGGGCCATGATTTTAAACACCTGGTGACAAGCTTAGTAAGGGATATGGTAAGTCATGACGGCGTTAAAGATCCTCTGTTTGAACTAGCTGGAATATTATACAGTGAGTCTTTAATGAGTGCCTCAAACTCTTTAGTGCACACCATTCAGCTGTGTGTTGAAACCAACAGGTTGTCAGCTGATATTTTAAAGCAGCTTTACTATGACAGTATAGAGAGGGGATTGAACAACATAATGATTCAAACCTACGGTGCTGATAAAATTGAACAACTACTAGCTTTCCTTGTTGACCATTTATGCAATAGGCCTGAACAATCGCTTATTCTAAACCTTATTCAGGGGCTAGTAACTTATTTTAACCAATACCCCTCTGAAGTTGTTATTCATCGAAAATTAATCAGTCTAATGACACATATTGCTTATTGTCGTGGCCAAGACCTAGGGCATATCAAGGGTTTAAATACCTTTATGGGTAGTTTATTGTTTGTTAGGGGCAAACAGTCACATAGCATACTGGAAGAGATACTCAATACACAAACACAGCAAAGAATTCGGTTTGAGCATGAACAGATGTTAGTATGCATGGCAGCTAGTTTAAGGGAAACTGAGCAAGACATGATGTTACTAAAAACAAAAATGGAACATCAACGAACGATTAACAATGACTATGATACTAGCGTATTATTAGCCAACGAGTCCCTAGCACAGTTGACTCAGGAGTGTGAAGGCCTAAAGAAAAAACTAAGTGGGCAACGTCAGCAAGTAGAAGAGCAAAAAAAACGTGTTGAGAAGATTCAAAAAGAACTTGTCGATACGAAATGTCATTCGAATAAACAAAAAGATTGCATACAGCTGCACAATGAAGAAAACAAAGCTCTAAAAGAAGAGTGTGAAAAGCTCAGAGAGCTCAACAAACAAAAACAAGGTGTTATTGAACATTTATGTCAGTCCAAGGCAGGGTTGGATGAACAGATTGGGACACAAGCCAATCAGATCGTAAATCTCAAAAGCCAGTTACAAGATCTTGAGCAACAAATGCATGATTTGAGTGTCAAACATTCACAATGGGTTCAAGATTATCGGTATCGCTGCCTTGAAAAATCCTTATTACTTAAGATGCTTAACATCCAGCGTCAGTCAGGTGCTGTACATAAACATGAAATGACACGTATGCATCAACAAGTAGACTTACTTCAGAAACAAGCTGAACAGCTAGAGATTAAAATAAAAGATAGTGAGGATGAAAATAATCAGCTTATGAAGCAGAATACTAAGCACATCAAACTAAAAAAAAGCTTAAGTCACCAGTTAGCATGTATACCACAAAGAGTCAAAGAGGAGTTCACTGGTCATGGTAATAGTATGTTTGATGTCAGTCATAATGTGTGTCAGGTAAACGTTAGTAAGTATCCAATGGGTTAAGTTCGCAGGTTGTAGTCAAAACTACAAATAGTGTTAATAAGTGTTTTGGTAATCTTACTTATTTAATAGACAGGCCTACATGTGTTCAAGGGTTTTGAGGCCTAAAATATGCATGCAGGTAGCCATCACACGCGATGTGCACTCACAAAGTAGCAATCGTTGGTTCTGGTTTGGATCACCCTCAACTCGGCAGTGATGAAAGAATACGTGGAATTTTTCAGCAAGTTGATAAACATAATCAGTGAGTCGGTTGGGGGCTAAGTCATGCTCAAATGCTTTAAGTGCGGTTGGAAATAGCGTGAGATAAAGGGCAAGCTCCCGCTCACTATCATGAGTGAATGCACTGGGTTTGGTAGTTTCCTTGTTCTGAATAGATTCAGACGATTGAATTTTTCGTTTGATACTTTGGATACGAACGTAGGCGTATAAAATAAAGGTAGCTGTGTTTCCCTCAAATTGTAGCATTTTATCATAACTAAAACGATAGTCGCTGAGCCTATGAGTAGAGAGGTCAGCATATTTTATAGCATTAATCCCCAGTATAGTTGCTTGCTTATCTATACCGGCAGGGTCATAATTCAAAGATCGATTTTGGTCACGCGATATGAGCATCTCCTTAGACCGACGAATAGCCTCATGTATAAGATCTATTAGCTTTTCAGTATCGCCAGACCGGGTTTTAAACTTTTTACCATCATCTCTCAGCACAAGACCAAAAGGAACATGATCACATTGAACATGTTCAGGTACTATACCTGCGCGTTTAGCAGCTTTAAAAACCATACTGAAATGTAGGCTTTGTCCCGAATCCGTGACATAGATAATTTGATTAACTTTGTCGTGTTTAACCCTATATTGAAGCGCCGCTAAATCAGTAGTTGCATAGTTATAACCGCCATCACGCTTCTGAAGAATCAGTGGTAGAGGAGTGCCTTCACGGTTATGAATGCCTTCAAAAGTCATACATTTTGCTCCATCAGATTCTTCAATTAACCCTGCTTCATCGAGTTTCATCATAAGTGGTGTGAGGTAAGGATTATAAAAAGACTCTCCTCTATCAGTGATTTTGATATCTAAATAGTGGTAAATATCATCGTAGGCTACTTTAGATATACGACATATGACTTGCCAGATAGCAATAGCATGAGGCTCATGTTGTTGAAGTTGTACCACAGCATGTTGAGCTTTTTGTTTGAAATCTGGGTCGCTATCAAAACGTGCTTTGGCAGCTTTGTAGTCACACATCAGCTGATCTGTGGAGAACTGGCTTAGAGTATCGTACGTATAATCGGGATACTTCTGATCTAGATAAGCAATCAACATCCCAAATTGAGTACCCCAGTCTCCAATATGGTTGATACGTGAGACACGGTGTCCAAGAAAGCTATATAAACGGGCAATAGCATCACCAATAATGGTTGAGCGTAGGTGCCCCACATGCATTTCTTTAGCAATATTAGGAGAGGAAAAATCAACTAATACATGTTTAGGTTGACGTGGAAGGGGAATGCCAAGGCGTGGGTCTTGATAATAACAAACAATATAGGCCCACAGTGTGGCATCACTCAAGATAATGTTAATAAAGCCTGGGCCTGCAATGGATAGTTTTTCAATGGCTAGATTTTGTATGGGATGGCTTACTTGTAACTGTGTCAGTTGATCTATCCATTGAGATGCAATATCACGCGGTGAGGCCTGCAACTGTTTACTTAATTTCATGGCACTATTACATTGAAAATGACCGTATGCTATTTTGGTTGAAGGTGTAATGACCACAATCATATCCTGATGATGGTCGATAGAAGGGAAAGCTTTGTAAAGAGCCTTAGTGAAAAGATTTATTAAATGATCTTGTATCATATTGAATATAAACTAAACTTAAAACAAAAAGCCACGAGGCTACACACATGTGTAGCCTCGTGGAGGAATCCTAATGAAGGTTAAGCACCTTGCTCTGCTTGCTTTGCCATAGCAAAATTGTACTTTTTACCCAAACTGAATACTGAGGAGATCCATATCACTACGATTATACCACACAGCACAGCTAGAATGGGAGACAGGTCCATGAGGCTCCAGGCAGGTAGGAGTATCAAAAGTGTAGAGTTGATTACACCGCCACCCATCTTACCAAAACGTCCACCAATAACCTCCACAGCAGACATACCTCTCGTCTTAAGTTCATCGTCTAGTGGCATATAAGCCATTTTTTGTGTCGAATCAAAAAGTGAGTATTTGGTCGATTTACTAAGTACATTTTGCGCTGTCCCTATCATAACAGCCCATTGAAGAACCATAGCTCCACCAATCAAGCCTGATAACAGAGCGGCATTACCCGCAAGCGAGTCAAAGATAAACAGAAAAAACAAAGCAGCAGTTACCAAAAACATGAGAGGAGTCAAGATGGCGGCTGTAGCCCAAGAAACCATTCTTAATATATTAGATCCTACCAACATAAAAAAGATGGACATGTTGCCAAGATACCACTGGTAGTTGCCCATGAAGGCGGCGTAGGCTGCTTTACTTGGGTACAGTGCTTTTACCCTATCTTTCCAGACGTTCTCAATTAACACATTAGATACGCCATAGCAGATAAGCAATAGGGCGAGTAGTCCAAGATATTTGGATGAAAATACCACCTTGATACTTTCTCCTATAGACGGCTTTTGTTTACTTTTCTTCTTAACTTTAACTACGCCTTTAATAAGATCAGGGTTGGTCTCAACCTGAACCTGCACAAAAGCATATAACGCGGTGATGAGCACCAAACCGACTATAATCATCATGAAGAGTAGATTAAAGTCAGGCACCGCTTTTTTGTTGAGTGCATAGTCTATGGCATAACTAGTACCCAATAATCCTACATTACCAAGTAGGCCAAACATGGAATAATGTCTTTTGGCTTCATCGGGATTAGTAACCTGATTAGCAAGCTGCCAAAAAAACAATGATACCATGGTTGAGCCAAAAAGCTCAGATATAATATAAAAAGTAGTGTGAGGCCAATATTGTATGACACGAATAAACCACCGAAGCGGTGGAGCTGAGGCTGTTACAGACTGAGCCCAGGCATCAGAAAGTACCAGGCTGTCCATATAGGGAAACATATATGCTGTGAATACAATGAAATATAATAAAAAGAAACCAACTATTACATAAAAAACTCGCTTGGGATCCATGGCACGACAAAGCGAGTAGTAAATTAAAGTAAGTAATATAGCAGATGGGAATACAAAATACGTTTTGATGAATCCTATGGCTTCTGATCCTACCTCGGTCACCACCATGGCGTCTTTCAGAGACCGCATCATAGAATAATCAAAAAGTATGAAAAACATCATAAACGCGAGAGGCAAAAACTTGATGTGCTCTTTACCAAATATGGGCCAAAAAACGGTTCGTACTTGTTGTTCTAAACCTATTATTTTTTGCCATACCCCGTTTTTTTGGTGTGGTGTTTTATCAGTCATAGTTGCTTGCCATATTAACCAGTGTAAATTTTATTCAATTGTCTAACTCATGTCAATAGAGAATTTATGAACAATAGTTCAACTAATCATATCCCTACTTCTGTTTGTATGTGAATCTTAAACGTCATCATCACCGTTTTTAAGGGTAGCGTTTACGTGATCGCAATCCATGGGGTACCTGCCTTGCAGACGTCAAGCTAACGTGAGTTCATGATGATTCCTTGGGTTGTGTGTCATCATTTAACTAGAAAACCATCGTTAGAACACTATATGACGCAGTCTGATTGCTAAGCAAAAACCTATAGTGACCCAGAAATGACATTTGGGCAAACGTCATGCAAGGAAAAAGGTCAGCAGCGTGTCATGTTATCCACTCATGTTCATTTAATACAAACCACAACATACCTATGATGATGGTACCGGGTATGGATTGTTTTAAGTTGGCATCGAGCAAATCAGGGTTTTAACAACAACGGTAGGATTAAGCAATTCGCCTTTGAATAAACCTATCAATGAATGAACCTTGGTCAGAGCCTGGAGGTTGGTTATGATTATGGTTTTTAGGTCGGTGTTGATGTTTGGATTGAGTCATATATCACCATGAGCAGTGAACATCTGACTACATAGCGCATATGTCTACATTACGTTATTTAATCTGTAAATGGACCACAAAAAACTCATCGTGCCTGGATTTTATCAAGCCATGCTTCATATACTCTTGCTAATAGCCAAGACAATCCATGAATAATAACAGCGACCATAATGGCAAAGGTGTAAAATATTAAGCGTTGATTTACATCCATATTACGCAAAAATGGATAAGGAAATCTACCCATGGGGCCTAGATATAGCTCTAGCCAAAGCACGTATAGGACACAGATACTCATGATGATCATGGTTGATTTTAACCATAATCGCGTTTGAAAAGTCTTACTGATAAATATAGCCTCAATCACGATTAGTATGGGGCCTAGGAGATGAAGATAGTATTCTCTAATAGGGTGTGACGTGCCATCACTGACTAATGCAGGGTTGGTGAAATACAAACGCCAATACAAATATACCACCATGACATTTAATGTTGATACAGCTGATAGGGTAGCTAAAAAACCACTGTGTTTTTGTTGAAGCCTCGTGAGGGCCAAATAGGCATGGGCGATACAAGCAGTCCACAGGCCCCAGATAGTTAGGTATCGAAATATCCAACCTGGTAAATCAAAACCTGTTTGTAGGAAATTATCAACCACAAAGGCTTCTGCAATGACAAAACATACGATGCTGTAGTATGCGGCATAAAGTCGCTTAGGCGATGTTTTATGCATGGTACGCTATTCATTAGGATGTGGAAAACTATAGTTTAAATAATTGAATAAATCATAAAATTATAAAAAATAATTGTTTTTATTTGGGTGGTTACGCAGGTTAGTTCAGATGATTAGACTATATCCATGATAGATGGTTGTGTGACATTAGAGATAGCGCATGGATAGATCATGATCGTCAAACAGCATATTTAGCCTTCAACAGTAATAGTAGCCTCACCATGATGACTTGCTTGAATATGCCCATAACCGCCTATGGGGATGGTAGCCATGGGCATGGTGT
The DNA here is from genome assembly GCA_036148435.1 of Pseudomonadota bacterium. Lineage (GTDB taxonomy): Bacteria > Pseudomonadota > Gammaproteobacteria > Comchoanobacterales > Comchoanobacteraceae > JAYYHL01. The sequence continues at coordinate 149,993 of JAYYHL010000008.1, forward strand.
GACCAAAATCCATATTGGCAATGACAGGCATGGAAGCCAAAGCAGGCTTTTGCATGCAAATATGAGTCAGCAGTTCTCGTGTCATCCCAAACTTAGGTTCAAATCGACCTATCATCAAAGCTCTGGCCTGTTTGAAGCTGGGTTGATGAATTAAGGCTTGTAAGTTGCGTTCAAATCGATAAACGTCACTTTTCCCTTCAGTTGAGGATACCGCTTCTATCATGACTATTTTATCAGTATAGTCTGGGCAATAATCAGTGCCATGTAGGAGGAGTGAGGTCCCTAGGTTCCCACCAACGATAATGCCACTGGTATGACCTGCCTGAATCACCCAATAATCAGAGGGGCTGGTGGTATCATAATGATTATATAGGTGAGTGTGCAGCTGGTGTGGTTTTATCTGTGATAGGGTTGGATCATTTTCGTCATGAACCATGCGTGAAGGCTTGAGTTTGAATGGTTGATTATGCATCACAGCTTGTTTAAAGCAGGCCACAGAATAATCAATGCCTAAGTCAGAGGCAAAACTACTAAAGTGCATGCCCGAGTAGACTACCAAGCCTGTTTGAGCATAGATCGCATTTTGTAAAGCAGTGATATCGGAAAATCCGCAGAGTATTTTAGGGTGTTGTGCAATTAAATCATAATCAAGATGTTCTAACAGTTGGTTAACCTGATAGCCACCCATGGCTGTTAATATGATAGATACATTAGGGTCAAGAAAAGCTTGATGGCAATCATCAACACGTTGCTTAATTGAAGCGCAACCTAGGAACTGATGTTCATAGGCATATTGACTAAAGCTAACTTTTAAACCGAGTGATGAGAGCCGTTCCGTAGCCATATCGATGGTATCTTGGGATAGATTGCTTAAACTTTTTGAAGGAGCAATCACCCTGAGTGTATCACCGGGTTTACATTTTACGGGTATAGTCATAATAAAAGATAGATGATTTTAACTATTATAGATCAACAGATATTAATTGTGCATGCTTAAATGGCCTGTACAATATCAGACATGTAACTAAAACCGCAATAAAAACATGAAACAAGATGTTAACCGCCTCAATCATACTATTAGAATCATGGCACAAACGAGACCCGATACAGTAGCCATCCAACAAGACAGTCGTTGCATCAGCTATGCTCAATTATATAAAAATATCAATCAAATCGCACACTATATGTTAGAAGAAGGATTAGAAAAAGGCGATCGTGTAGGTATCGTATCTGAAAATAATCCAGATATACTCATTCTAACTTTAGCAGCGCTGAGAATAGGTGTTGTATTATGCTTGTTCAACTCGAGATTAGGACCAAATGACCTCACATATGTTGTCAATCAATCGGATGCACGCTGGTTATTCGTGGGTGAATCAGCTAGGCAAGCCGTAGTGGTATCGCTACCTAACTTGAGCCCATCACTCAAACTATTATCAATTAGCGGTCTTGAAGAGGGTGCATGGCAAATATTTTCAACATCCTGTTACCAACGCTGTACGGATAAAGATCCAAAACACAAAGCCGTAAGTAATGATGATATAGTACATTTTAATACTTCTGGAACCACCGACTTACCAAAGGCAGTTGTACATAATTGGCGCAGTCTAAATGCATCCTTTAAGATCAACCGTGACACCAGAAAAGATAGAAATATTGATACCAGTCACAGTGTTATCCTGGTGGCTAGTCCGCTATGTGCCACTTCTGGATTTCGCCAAGCAATGGAGGTGTTATCAAAAGGATATACACTAATATTACATAAAGCATTTGAGCCAGAAAAAATTTATCGAGATATCTAACACCATAGCATCATTGGTTTATTACTTGTGCCTTAAATTTTGTCCATGTTATGCGCATACATGCAGCACCATACTTTGATTTCAAGATCATTAAAATATGTTATCTACGGAGGATCTCCCATTAACAACGCTACGCTTAATACCATAGGCCACTGCTTTCCCAATACCAGCCTTCATCAAGCCCAGATATTGCTGATGTTGCTGTGATTGCCGTGCCTGATAGCCTGTGGGGAGAAGCTGTCAAAGCTGTAGGCGTAGCCAAGAACCATACAAACCCTTGTGAAAAAGATATTATTAATTTTATTAGGCAAAGAATAGCCCATTACAAATATCCAAAAAGTGTTGACTTTATAAATAAAATACCTAGAAATACGAACGGTAAAATCCTTCACACAATCATACGAGGACCTTATTGGCCAAATAGAGATAAACGAATGGCATAGAATAGATAGGGCAACCATATGATCCCTTACAAACAAAATAGTGTAGGCACAAATGATGTGGATTAACATATGAGTAAAGATCAGTCATTATAATACGTTCATGATTATGGAGTGTTGTATCAGTCAGTTTAATAGTTAACCACACGACCTTTCTTGCATGTCAGTAGTGGATGGGTTTTAATATGCCATTCCAGAGGAGATTCATTGTGTCGCTAATCGTTAAGTCTTTTATATGTAATGCGTTCCAAGAAAATACTTACGTCATATCCCGCGGTAAGGAGTGCATCATACTCGATCCTGGCTGCAGCAACGATGACGAGCGAAATGATATCATGAATTACATGACAAGCCATCAATTAATCCCAGTTAAGCTGTTTAACACGCACAGTCATATTGATCATGTATTAGGGTGTGCATGGGTCTATGAACATTATAAATTGGCGCCGCATATTCATGAACAGGATTATATCGTGTATCAAGCACAAGATCAGGTCGCTAAGGCTTATGGGTTTCATTTAGAAACCTTACCTAAAGAGCTGGTATTATGGAATCATAGTCACGAAAGTGTGAAGGTTTTGGGATTTGACTGTCAGATTCTAGAAACCCCTGGCCATTCACCTGGGCATGTTTGCTACTACTGGCCTGAGCCTGGTATATTAATGAGTGGAGATTGCTTATTTAAAGGGAGCATCGGTCGACTTGATTTACCTGGCGGTAATCATAAACAAATGCTTAAAAGCCTCAAGAAGCTGGCGAGATTGCCTGGTCATACCAAAGTATATTCCGGGCATGGAGAACCCACGACCATTGCTCAAGAGATAAGAGACAATCCATACCTTCAATCACAGTACTTATGTTGAGGTTGTATGAAAAATATTTCAACTGGTTAGCCCTTAGTTAGTGATAGAATCGATAAATCATAATATGATTTATTGCTGTTAGTTTATAGCAAGTTAAATTTTCTTAATCAAAGTAAGGGTCAAATTTTTGAAAAAGCCATAAAAAAACCATGCAGATAGGCCGTATAGCCCAAACATAGATATCCCCACAATAGCTAATAGGCTGGTTACCATCATAGATGATAATGAGCTAACGATAAAGTAATTAATTGATGTATTGAGTCGTGTTTGAGCATGATTTCGTGACGAGAGCAGTAACAAATAGGATAATAAAAAAGATATGATTAAAAAGACGTGGAATACATAAGTGAACACCAAACCATTGCTATCATACATGAGTAGGGTGAAAACAGGAAGTAACGTTAAAAAGAACAACCAAATAAAATTCAACCACACAAATTTTAACGATATCATTTTAACGTCATGGTAGATTAAGTGATGTAAAACCCATTGCATCATGCAAGACCAAAAACAAATAATATAGCTAAAAATTTCTGGCAAAACGTCATAGATAATATCCAAAAAATAAACCTTCGATGATTGATTCACGGCAGGCGGTATCAAGTTTAGTAAAAGAAGTGTCAGGGCAATGGCAATGATACCGTCTGATATAGATAATAAACGGTTAATACTAATTTGTATCATATCTTTCAAGAGATGTCTGAGGTATGTCAATATAGATCATAAACTGAGACATGTCAGAATATATATAAATGAAGATTATTTAACACCAACCTACTATGATGTTAAACAGTGGGTAGATCTATTTTTTGGATTAGATCATAATGATGGTTGTTGTGTTATACGCTGTTAACAGGAGGACACTGGCATATAAATATAACTCATGTACACTTTTAGATACTGATCTGACTAAGAAAAACCAGTATTGATCAATAAAGAAGGTATGGTTACAATCATGGTTTAAACAGTAAGTAATGAGGATTCCGGGCCTAACTATCAGTAAACTAGAGTAAATTAATAGCATGGATGTACCCAATCATTGATAGAAAACAATACATTACATAGATTTAGAGTCTATAGTGGTATTCATTTTAGTTTTAGAGTCAGGTATGACTAAGGCTATTGCACTATGAATATATTACCAGGAACTGATATGATTAGCTTGGCTTCATCCATAGCTGCTAGTAGTCACCATCCAATAATAAATGCATCAATCCAGCACTTTGCAGACGGCGAGCTGGCCATTAAGTTAGGGAGCAATGGTAATGCTGAATCTGTATGCATTGTTCAATCAACCTGTCCTCCAGTCAATGATAGGATAATAGAGCTAGTTTTATTAGCTGATGCCGTAAAACGATCAGGCTTCAAACACATCAGTTGTTTGATGCCATACGCGGGTTATAGCCGGCAAGATAAACTTAGACAGAGTCATGAGCCATTATCAGCACAAGTGATAGCAAATCTTATTCAATCCACGAGCATCCAACATTTGATTACGGTAGATCCCCACCACACTAGCATTCAAAATATGTATCATATACCTGTTGATTGTATCAGTTTAACAGATGTATTTGCGCCTATACTTGATTCAAGAGATTATGATGTATTGGTATCTCCTGATTATGGCGGTGTGCTGAGAGCACAACAATTAGCAGAGAATCTCAATCTTGAACTGGTTACGGTTAAAAAATATAGAACGAAGGCTAATCACTGTGTGGCCAAAGACGTAGATGCTAGTGTGTTAGGTAAACGTTGTTTATTGGTGGATGATATCATGGATACTGGTGGATCACTCATTGAGGCAGCGGAGCTGCTAATGAAGGAAGGCGCTTTAAGCATCCATGCTTGCATTACCCACGCTGTACTATCGAATAATGCAGAACAAAAAATTCATAAGTCGCCCATTACATCTATTTTTACTACCAATAGCATTCCACGTCACTTTAAATCACATAAATTTACAGTGGTCAATCTAGCGCCGCTGTTAGCAAAGGTGATGACTGATTAATTGGCTATATATCAAGATGATGTCAAGAATTGATTGAACATCCGTTAAATGTAAAGTCCCCAAATATAAGTCATCCCATGGATAGTGAGCATCAATCTATTCGGTATATCAAACTTTATAACATCGATAACTGGCATGAATAGAAATACCTTGATAAGATATTATCATTTAGAATACACTTAAGTTGCGCAAAGCAATACCACGGTGTGGTAAGCTTTCATAATTTGATACCATAAGTATTCAACAAGGAGCCTCTAAATGTCACCGTGCTGTAAAGAACATCATGCTGCCACAAAAAACATGTTAACACGATCTATCATGATAACTGTTTTAGGGATACTATGTATGGTGCCATCAGTAGAAAATGTTTTCATACAGCCCGTTGTTTCTTCCTGTTTATTTTGGACAATTACTGTCTTTATAATGACCTGTGTCAAAAAAGATATCCCACATCTATTTGACTATATGGCCTCTTTCAACATATGCTCACTGCTATTATTACTATCACCTTTAGTACACTACTCGTTGTTTATAAAAGCATGCCTCATCAGTACAGGTGTTTTGGGAATTACCACTCAATTGTTCACTGATCAAAAAATATTTTCTACCAAGTTTTTATCTCGTTTTTGTCATGGGGTCTTTTATTTAGTAAGTCATTTTCGATATTCGATAAAGCACCAACAATTATCGGCAAAAAACATGTTCAAGCAAATTTCAACAGTGTTAAGAGCTATTGGTCAAGCTATAAAAAAACACATAACATACCCAACCACAGAAAAAATAATTCTTGCAGGCGTTTCGTTTAATGTTTCCATAACACTTTGCAAGCTATTGTACCCAGGATATATATTTTATTTTAACGCCCTGCATGACGCTTTGTTGATGCTGGGTAGTTTCCAGCTATCATCCTGGGTTAAACAATCCATGCAATCTGCACTGGCGCCGCACAATAATCGTTCAATAAATATTAAAACGATTAGTGATAATAATACCCACCACATAATACCTTTGTCACAGGTGACCAAAGGTATGAGATTGGTCGTTGAAACGCCCATCATATTACCTATGAAATGTGCTGCAATAAAACAAGTCACCATTGTTGATGATAAAGGTGAAAAGAGAAAGAGGTTGAGCGCTAAGCATACTATACCCGCCAACACACACTGTATCACAGGAACTGTAGTTGCAAAAGAAGATTGCCCACGTATCAATCATACCGATCAATATGCTCAAACTGAGGATAATGACAAATTTATTAACTTTTATATGGCAAGTACTTTTATAGTCGCACTCATTTCAGGAATGATCAATGGATTCTTATCAAATTGGATTGTCGGTTTTCGGTTTTTTACCGCTAATTTAATGGTATCGTGCCCGTGTGTATTTATTTTGACAAAGCCTATTATAATCAATAGATTACTAAGATGGTTGAATGTGCATACAAAAATAGAGTTTCAAAAAATGTTCTCTATGGTTCGTCCGAGTGAAGTGATATTTGACAGAACACATACCATGTATGAGGAAGATCCTGATGATCCACAAGGTCCCTACAAACTTATTCCTAAAGGTAAGTGGGTGGTAAAAGCATTGGTAGCGATGGGTATGAGGGTGAGATTTTTAAGCGGTCGAGGAAAAGACAGGGCCGAATCTGCCGCTGATCGTCAAAAATGTATTGATGATTTCAAAGATATATTAAGACCAGAAGATATAATGTTTAATGGTTTATTTCATGATAATTTAGATGCTAAGCAAGGCATCGTCAAGAATATACAAGAGGGGTGGGGCTTCAACAGGCTAAGGCCTGTGTTAAAACCCATGCAAAAGTTCATAAAGTTTTGTCAGGCACCTTTTTTTAGAGAGTACGTTGTGATGGTAGGGGATGGTAATAATGATGTATCGGCCATGAAGCAGTCCGATATTGCTATTTGTGTGTCCAAGTCGCTCAATAACATCAACCACAAAGCACTTAAGGAGTGTAATGTGTTTGTAAGTCATTCAAATATTCATGACATCGTGACTTTTCTACAGGGTGTGATAGATACGCATAGATTTCATAAGATTTTGACTAGAGTTGCTCTGGTTTATAATATAGCCATGGGATTATTACTCAATGGTTTGTATTATACACTAACTGGGTTATCGTTTCCCATAAGTAGCATTTGTATTGGTATGTCGACTGTTTGTCCGTTGATAACAGCGCTTGCCTTGGTCTTTAGAATTAAAGAACCCATTAAAAAGATGCCACAGCTGTTACAAAAAGAAGAGGCTAATACACAAAAAAAACCGAAGAAAACAAGAAAAGTCAGTCAAACCAACATGCCAAGTTTTGAAGGTAGAGCTAAGCCATGTTGTAGTGGTGAGCTTGCCACTAGATGTGCAGAAAGAGGGCCTCCAGAACCTTTTATAACACAATGTGATAGTATGGAGTGCCAGAGTTGTCATGGTCTACTAAAACTCCAGTAGATCAAGTACAAAGCCCCATGGTTCATCAAAAAACTGTAATATCAGTCTCAAATGGATTCAACACAAATAAATTTCACCTTAAGCATACTGGCCAGCCACAAAGCCCGATGACCAAGCCCATTGAAAATTATAGCCACCCAACCAACCGGTTACATCGAGCACCTCTCCCACAAAATACAAACCCTTGTGAACGTGAGACTCCATGGTTTTAGAGGATACATCACAACAGTCTACACCGCCTAATGTCACTTCAGCTGTGCGATAGCCCTCGGTGCCGTTGGGTTTGATAACCCATCTGTGGATGTGGTCAGCTAAAGTATAGCGCTCTTTTTTCTGAAGCTGGTACAGGGATTTTTTCAGTAGATCATCAGGCATATGTACATCTAAAAACCTTTTAGGAAGATACTGAGAAAGATAGGCTTTGACAGATTGTTTACTATTTTGGTTGTTTAAATCATCGGCTATATTCATGGATGGTAGACAGTTGATGGTAATGGACTCACCAGCGTGCCAATAAGAAGAAATCTGTAAGATCGCAGGTCCACTCAAACCTCGATGGGTCATCAAGGTACGCTCACAAAAGGACTGATCATAACAGTGAACTTCAGTATCAAAAGAAACGCCACTAAGCGGTGACAAGCGCGCCTTATCTTGATCATGTAGTGTTAGAGGCACCAAGCCCGCACGCAAAGGGTGTACCTTGAGACCAAACTGCTCTGCTATTTGATAGCCCCATGGGCTCGAGCCCATAGACGGAATAGACAAGCCACCGGTTGCCACAATCAAAGACTCGCACGTAAATTTTCCTTGAGTGGTAACCAACTGATAAACACGATGATTGATTTTTTCAACACGTTCAACACCCACACCGAGTTTTGAAGTAATGGTTTTCTGTCGGCACTCATCCAGTAACAGTTTCAGAATCTGACCTTCTTTGGTATTACAAAACAATTGCCCCTTGGTTTTTTCATGAAAGGCAATACCATGTTTATTAACCAGCTCTATAAAATCCCATTGAGTGTACTGCTTTAAGGCTGATTTACAAAAATGTTTATTATGAGATAAAAAACAGTGAGGTTCTATGCGGTAGTTGGTAAAGTTACAAAAGCCGCCACCGGCCATTAAAATTTTACGTCCCGGTCTTTTAGACTTTTCAAGGATAAGCACCGAACGTCCCCGTTTGCCACAAGCCATAGCGGCCATCAAACCAGCAGCACCTGCGCCCACAATAATAACATCAAATGATTGATTCCTATCCATAGCTTTAAAGCCTTTATAGCAGTATAACACGTCTGGCAGTCAAATCCCATATGATGTGTTAGGTTATGGAATCAGATAAAGGTCATACGTGACAAAGTGTGCCAGTAGCTTGATGAACATGGCGTATCTAGAGATGGCAGCGTACTACGTGCTTGCTCTACGGGTCGTCCTCCGGACACGCCTCATCGTTGATGAGTCGAACCCTCAGGTCGGGTTCTCATCCCCTCAAGGGTCGATTTTTAATACTGGCGGAGAGAAATGAGAATGTGGGGTAGATTTAAATAACGAATAGTTGCATAAACGGCTAACCTTTAGCACAGATTTCTCTAGCAAGGTAGTTACGATTAGTGCCGAAATAGCGGTGTATGCTTTTTTATGTGAAGGCGTTGCGAACATCTGTATAGAATTTTTTTGACATGCTAGTACAAGTATGCTACCTAAACCAAGTACTGGACCAACTAGATTGTGTATGGGTTGTTTATACCAGGGTTGTCGGTTGAAAGCACAGCGTAAATTTGCCCGTGGTGATCCAGTTTTTGTTGCCATGAGATCTAATAAACTGTCACTAACTTGTGTTTTCATGTCAAAATAGTGAATCATAGGGAATAGCGGACAAGTAATCAATGTTATAATATTCATAACATGATTGTGTGCATGGATACGTTGTACCATCTTGTAATGTGGACACAAGCATTGTCCAATATAATCAACAAGAATTCGAAGCGCAATCATTCGACAGTTTTGAAGTTCAAATAGCAGTACATCAAACCCATCACATTTTGAGCCGTTACGCCAGCTATGATAGAATTTTTTGGTAATACCAAGTGGTTGTATATATATTTTAGCTACCGTGTTTGATGGAATCTCTATAATTGGTAGGTTCTCTGATTGTTGAAGAACATCGAGTTGAGCAGTACAGATATTACCGATGTAAGTATCTCGTGTATCTTTTTGAGTAATCAAATAACGTCCATTTGAATGGGGTAATAGCCTATTCAAGATGGTTGGTTTGCTAAAATCTTTTTTCAATATACCTATAGTGTTATTAAGAACCTGATAAAATTCTGAATTGGGGGTAACAAGGCCTAAGAATTGCTCTGGATCTGTAGTACTATTAATAGAGTGAGTATTGGGCACATCGATGATACTATTATTAGATTTCATAGCAAAAACGTCTAGTCCATAGGATCTTGTAATCCCTTTAGGTAACCAACATTGAGATATGAGCACCCTAGCGTAAAATGGCGGCATATAAGGTTTTTGCATCAGCACACTTTCAAACAGTCGTGCGAGTTTATTTTCTGGCGGCAATCCAACTATTGACACTTTGGATTCAAGGTTGGTGGCCTGTTCTATTATCGAGTCTATTGTTGAACTACTAACCTCAATGCCAGCATCTAAGTGTAGATTACTACCTGGGTAGTAGGTTAGTACCAAAAAAGCCCAAATATCTTTGCAGAGGCTGTAGGCATGATATTTTTGTAAACATCCAAGCGCCCATGCTATGTCAGCTTTTTGAAACAACCGGTGATGGTATATACTAGATAATTTAATAGCATGTTGCTGGTCGTGTAATGACAAAAACGCCCGTGCATGCTGTATGTTTTCAGGCTCAAGCCACCAAAGTATATTGAAATTCTGGTCATTCAGCCGAGATAGATCTACAATGCCTTGTAGTTTCTCAGTATCAGTAGGCCAGTCACCAATCCATGTAAAATGTACTGTAGTCATCATAATTGTTAAATTCTATTTATAGAATATTTCACTTATGCCCACAATATATCCAAAAAACGTCCATTTCAAGTACTATTCAAATAAAAATAATATTTACTACTTATATCAGGAGGCTTAATGAGTGACTGTAGCTAATTGAACATGCGTCTACTATCAGGATAATACAACGGAGTTATTTAAGAAAGAGGAGACACGTAACTGATCTACACAGAAATTTACACACAAGCCACAAGGGTTAACCGAAAAGATTTTACAATTTCTGAGAACAATTTAACTGACGAATGAGATCGAAAACACTGATATCTGGGTAATGCATAAGCCATAGCTCTTAAAGTAGTCAGTTAGATTTAGATTTATAGGTTTTTGAGAGGGATGGACAGCGCCCTGCGAGCTTGCCCTACGGGTCGCCCTCCGGACACGCCTCATGGTTGATGAGTCGAACCCTCAGGTCGGGTTTTCATCCCTTCAAATATGAATTTCTAAAATTGGCGGAGAGAGAGGGATGGACAGCGCTCTGCGAGCTTGCCCTACGGGTCGCCCTCCGGACACGCCTCATCGTTGATGAGTCGAACCCTCAGGTCGGGTTCTCATCCCTTCAAATATGAATTTCTAAAATTGGCGGAGAGAGAGGGATTCGAACCCTCGGTACGCGTAAACGTACACACGCTTTCCAGGCGTGCCCTTTCGACCACTCAGGCACCTCTCCTTGCGAAACATTATACCCCAGTATCGTGTAGATATCCACAGCTAAATATTAGGCTTTAGCTTGGTTTACAGGGGCGAAAATTGCACCGTTCATTTATGAAACTCAATCATTCATACTAAAAGTGTGGTTATTCATTTGAAGTCTAGTGAAATTGAATTTTAATACTTAGAGGTAAAATCAAGTTTGATCAGAAGTATGTTCTCAATAGGGTACGAGATATCGGTTGATTTTTTAAAATGAGTATTCATAATCGGTAATATCATAGATACCATGATTCCTATTGACACTTTTTTTTGCTGATTCGTAAGTATAGCGTTTTGTGTATCTAATATCTTGACTGTAAACGTGAATGGATTTTGTATTCAAATGAGTGGCATTACAGATTCTGTGAATGGCCCTATTATCCATAGTAGTAACCTGATTTTTATCAATTCGTTGGCTACTTTTCAAAATAAGACTATCTTCGTCTCTACTAAAAGTATCATTGACCAAGCTGCCCTCAATAACACCGATCGCAGACCATGAAGCATGATCATGTATATCACTGTTTAAGCCAGGTCTTGTTTCCACAATCATAATCATTGGGGCATATATACCAGCAGTAGCTATCACTGTATCAATTTCGGGTTGTGTATCTGCATCCGTCAACCAAGAATTCTGATCCCAATTTGTTATCTGTAGCAAGGTTTGCAGCTCTTTTTTGATTAAATGTAACAACATTTTTTCGTCTGTAACTTCAATACAAATATTGGTAATCGTTTTGATAAATGGTATCAGAGGCAAAGGGGTGTTTTTATAAATACGATAGTTTGCCATGGGTAAATACATAGATTGAATAAACACAGACGTAGTACACCCTTCACAATATTACACGAAAAAAACAAAAAAAGTGTAAAAAATAGTATCTGGATTGAAAATCTGATTTGACTAAACAGCCATGTCTGAGCATGGACGAAATGGTTTTTTTCCAAAAAAACCTAAGATTTATATGATGCATGATTGCTTGGCAATCAAGTTGTAAACTTGTTAAGATAATAACCTAGTATTCTAATCTAAGTTTGATAAAAAATAAAATCGCTACAAACATAAGACTAAAATAAAGACCAGAGATGAATAATTAAAGCTCCAACTATAAAAAAAGACTATAGAGTATGTGGCTTTAACGACGAACTATGAGGGAATGATGTCAATAGTTAAAAAATCACAAGCATGTCAGGTAAATTGGCGAAAACTACCCGCTCCCAAGCGTGGAAGGTTGATTCTAGCGTGGGGCAGAGTAATAGAAAACGCTCAAAATGAATTGGCCGCTTTGATCACACGTGAGTCAAAAAAAGTGATTACTGAGAGTATGGGAGAAATTCAAGAAATTATTGACATGTGTGAATTTGCCATGGGCTTAAGTAGGCAGTTATATGGTTTGACCATGCCAAGTGAGAGAGAACATCATCGTTTACAAGAACTGTGGCATCCATTAGGCGTCGTTGGTTGTATCACAGCTTTTAATTTTCCAATGGCCGTATTAGCTTGGAATTTTTGTTTAGCTGCTATGGGTGGAAACACATTGGTTTGGAAGCCAAGTCCCAAGACAGAAGGTTGTGCAACCCGTTTGAAGCAGTTGTGGGATGCTGTAGCGATAGAGTACAAAGATGTATTATTAATCAGTTATGGTGGTGCTGATAAGGCACTGGATCTAGCAGATGATCCGAATGTAAAATTGTTATCAGCGACAGGAAGTTGTGAGATGGGTAAGTCGGTGGCCCCACGCGTAGCAAAACGTTTGGGTCGTTGTTTACTCGAATTGGGAGGTAATAATGCTTCAATTATTTGCCCTTCAGCTGATTTGTCCTTTGCAGTAAAAGCACTGACATTTGCTGCAGTGGGAACAACAGGCCAGCGCTGTACTACACTAAGACGCCTATTTGTTCATGACACAATATATGAGACGTTTATTGAACAATTAAAATTGCAATATCAGAAGCTCAGGATAGGAGATCCCTCTGAGCCATCTACACAGATAGGACCGTTAATCTCACAAGAAAGTGGTAAGAAAATGCAACAAGTTTTAAAATATTGCCGTTCATTGGGGTTGGTGGTTCACGGAGGCGTTCCCTTAGCCTTGGATGATCATGATTATTATGTGACACCAGCCCTGGTCGAGGTCGATAAGCCCATTGATATCATGTCAGAAGAGACTTTTGCACCGATTTTATATGTAATGCGCTATCATGAACTATCCGATGCGATAGCCATGCAAAATAATGTTAAGCAAGGATTAAGCAGTTCGATTTTTACCAATGACCATAGCGAAGCTGAACTGTTTATCAGCACTGAGGGTTCAGACTGTGGCCTCGCTAATATAAATATTGGTCCAAGTGGTGCAGAAATAGGCGGGGCATTTGGAGGTGAAAAAGAGACAGGTGGCGGTCGAGAATCAGGATCAGATGCTTGGAAGTCTTACATGAGAAGATCGACAGTCACGGTCAATTATGGAAAACGTTTAACACTATCACAAGGAATTAGATTTGATGAAAAATAGAATCACTTTAATCGGCCGAGGTATGATCGGTGAGACTATAGAAGCATGGCTGAGTCAACAATACACACTAAAAGTTTTAGATTTGAAAACAGGTTTTGATGCCAATAATGAAATTGAGATCAAAAAAGTGCTACAAGACCAAGAAATGGTGATTGCAGCGACACCTTTTTTTATAAATCGTAGTATTGCACGAGTTGCTGCTGAACTTGAAGTTGATTACTTTGATTTAACAGAAGACACAGAAACATCAAGATGGATCAGAAGCTTATCAGCTAACAGTAAGCTCATACCACAGTGCGGTTTGGCACCTGGCATCGTGAATATGTGCGCACAAGACTTAATAAATGATTTCGAAAGGGTCGATGAAGTAAAATTGCGTGTGGGAGCATTACCTCGGTACACAAGTAATCAGTTGGGATATTATCTGACATGGTCCACAGAAGGTTTGATTAATGAGTATAGTAAGCCAGTTCAGGTGATTGATGAAGGTATCATCAAAGAGGTGAAGGCATTAGAAGATTTAGAACGACTGATTTTTGAAGGAGCGGAGTTTGAAGCATTTAATACCAGTGGCGGGGTAGGTCAATTGTGTCAAACGTATCATGGTAAAATTCAAAAACTCGATTATAAAACCATTCGATATCCCGGGCATTGCGAGCGTATGAAACTCCTGCTACAAGAGATAGGCATGAATAAAGATATAAGACAAACAAATGCATTATTTAACCATAACTTGCCTAGAACAAGACAAGATATGGTCCTCACACACACAAGTGGTGGGCATGCGTCAGGGCAAATATGAGGAAAGAGTGTACTATAAAAAAATTTTGGGGGATCAAGATTATTCTGCCATACAAAGGGCAACAGCATCTGGTATATGTGGTGTTATTGAACTTTGTGCCAATAAAAAGATACAAGGCCAAGGCTATATAAAACAAGAGTCCATCCCATGGAGTGATTTCTTAGATACAAGTTATGGGGAAATTTTTAAAGAATAAAGAAGCTAAAGAAAAAACGAGCATATAGGTCGGGTACATGCCTGGATGAACTTCAAAAAGCCTTTGGTATTGGAAATGGCTTAAGCGATAAAAACACAATCCTAGACTACTGCATTGATAAGCTTCTGTTTAACCACGATAAGCTTTTTGATATGCCTATCTGCCAGCACTTTAATGATTTTTGGGTCCTCTAAAAATAAGGTCTTTGCCTCATCATCGGCAATATCAGTGGCGACAGTTGCTTGACTGATTCGTTTGCCATTAATGCAAAACACAAGGTTAAACGTCTCTTCGGCAACAGCATTTGGGTCGGCAATAGGCCAAGCCTGGTAGGCAAGCTGTTTCTTGTTTCCCATGATTTGCCAGATTTCCTCACATATGTGTGGCGCAAACGGTGATAGCAGGGTGATAAAGGTCTTCCATAGCTCAGTTGATAATACGGATTGCTGCTTGCACTCATTGGTGAACTCCATCATTTTAGCGATAGATGTGTTAAATTTTAGATGCTCTATGTCATAAGTGACTTTCTCAATAAGCTGGTTGAGTCGCTGATAGAGTTTAGGATGGGCATCCATATTCAAGTGGTCATCAAGGCTAGCCGACTGTTTGTCCGTAGTAGGATCAACTGAGAGCTGCCAGACCCGTTGTAGAAAGTTATAAACCCCTTTAACACCCTCACTCTGCCATGGTTTGGTAGCTTCAAGTGGCCCCATGAACATTTCATACAATCTGAGTGCATCGGCCCCGTACTCATTGACGACATCGTCTGGGTTGATCACATTAAGTTTGGACTTGGACATTTTTTCCACCATGGAAGTGAGCGGCTTATGGCCCTGCTTGCTGAATGGTTTTCCGGCTTGATGGATAATATCCTGAGTATGGTAATACTTGCCCTGATCATCTTTATAACTGACGCCCAGGATCATGCCCTGATTAAATAGTTTTTTAAAGGGCTCTTTATGACTCACGAGGCCCAAATCGTATAGAACTTTATGCCAAAACCGGGCATAGAGTAGGTGAGATACGGCATGCTCTAGTCCGCCTACATACAAATCAACTTGGCCCCAATATTGTTCCTTATCAGGACCAAAGGGGGCTTTGTCGTTGTGAGGGTCCATGTAACGTAAATAATACCAACAAGAACCGGCCCATTGTGGCATGGTATTGAGCTCACGAGGAAATACCTTGCCATCCCTCTGAACTAATAACCAATCATCATCAGCCCTGCCCAAAGGTGGTTTGCCGTCTTCAGTTGGTTTATAGGCTTGTATAGGCGGCAGCAATATAGGAAGGTCATCTTGGCTTAGCGGCAGGGGGACATCACCATCGTATACAACAGGAAAAGGTTCTCCCCAATAGCGTTGTCGTGAAAACAACCAGTCTCTGAGTTTATAGGTGGTCTTAGCACTACCGAGTTGGTGTTGAGTTAAATGCTCTAGCATGGTGTCTTTAGCCTGATCAATAGATAAACCATCAAGAAACCCTGAAGCGACAGCTTTATTATGCTCATCAAATACTTCTTTAATAGGTATCTGATAGGCTGTGGCAAAGGCATGATCACGTTCATCATGTCCCGGTACGGCCATGATAGCCCCAGTGCCATAGCCAAGCTTTACGTAATCAGACACCCAAATAGGGATAGGTTGTTTGGTGAGCGGGTTGATGGCATAGGCGCCCGTAAACACCCCAGTTTTTTCATGAGAGTGGTCTAAATGATCTTGACTGATCTGGGCACAGTAATCCTGTACAGCGGCTTTATGAGCAGGCTGAAGAACATGCTCTAAAATGGGATGATGAGGTGCCACAACCATAAAGGTGGCACCAAAAACTGTTTCAGGACGTGTTGTAAAAACGGTAATGGATGAATCGTGATCTTGAAGAGGAAAATGAATATGCGCCCCCTGAGACTTGCCAATCCAGTTTTTCTGCATTTCAATCACGTTTTCAGGCCAGTCAAGTCCCTCAAGATCATCAAGCAAGGCATCAGCATAGGCCGTTATTTTAAGCATCCACTGGCGCATATTACGTTGTTCAACTGGATCACCTGTTTCAACGTACTTGCCATCAACCACCTCCTCATTCGCCAAAACCGTGGCTTGAGCCGGACACCAGTTAACAGGTACATCAGCTAAATAAGCAAGACCCTTATCTACCATCTTTAAAAATATCCACTGGGTCCAACGATAATAATCGGGGCTGGAAGTACAAATCTCTCGGCTCCAGTCATAGGATAGGCCAAGGCGTTTAATTTGCTTTTTAAAATTGGCAATATTGGCCTGTGTGATATCAGCCGGGTGTTTTTGTTCTCTTACCGCAGCGCGTTCAGCAGGTAGGCCAAAAGCATCCCAACCCATAGGATGTAACACATTATAGCCTTGCATACGTTTGGCGCGTGCAATGATGTCAGTGGCGGTGTAGCCCTCTGGATGTCCTACATGCAGACCTGATCCAGAAGGATAAGGGAACATATCAAGGATATAATACTTCGGCTTGTCTGAGTTTTCAGGTAAAGTCTTAAACGTTTGCTGGGCTTCCCATGTTTTTTGCCATTTTTGTTCAATACGATCGGGTTGGTACACGTGAGCCATACTTAAAATAGGTAATTGAGTGCACAAAACCTAACATAATCAGACATAAAATTCAAACTTAATAGGGGTCGATCAAGCTTTCTGTGCGATGTGTGTCCTGTATAGGATAGTACAAAAGCTGTGTTATTTAAATCCCTAAGCGACCATCATCAGTCGATAGGCCATGCTGAATAAATCATGCGGTCAGCCTAAGGTGCACAGTGCACGATCAGGTAAAGGAAGGTCTAAGTAACTAACGACATGATATAAAATACAATTCTTCTTTGACTATCTCAATACCCTGAAAAGTAAGCTTAAGATATTTATGAGCATGGGCAGTACCAGGAATAACTTGAATTAATCGAAAGCTATGTTAAAATATACATCCATTTTTTCAGTGAGAAATAGATTGTCAGTAAACGCACCCAAGCTCCCTGTAACAGTACTCTCTGGATTTTTAGGCGCTGGCAAAACAACGCTTCTTAACCACATTCTCCATAACCGTGAGGGACTAAAGGTAGCCGTGATTGTTAACGACATGAGTGAGGTTAACATCGATGCTGCACTGGTTAACCAAGCGGAAGGTAACCTTTCAAGAACAGAAGAAAAATTAGTAGAAATGACCAATGGTTGTATCTGCTGCACCCTGAGAGAAGACCTACTGGAGCAAGTGCAAGAGTTAGCAGAATCGAGACGGTATGATTATCTTCTGATAGAAAGTACCGGTATTTCGGAGCCGCTGCCCGTCGCCACAACCTTCGATTTTCGTGATGAAGAGGGGCGTAGCCTTTCAGATGTGGCGCGTTTAGATACCATGGTTACAGTGGTAGACGCTGCCAATCTTATTAAAAATTACAGCTCAACAGACTTTCTTAAAAACACAGCTGAGAGTCTAGGCGAGGATGACGATAGAACACTGGTGGATTTATTGGTTGATCAAATAGAGTTTGCTAATGTTGTGATACTTAATAAAATAGATCTTGTAAGTGCAGATGAGATCAATATTGTAAGATCAATCATCAGGGGGCTCAATGCCAAGTGCAAGATAATTGAAACCACGCATTCAAAAGTGGACATCAATGAAATGGTCAACACACAATTATTTGATTTGGAAGAGGCTCAAGATCACCCCATGTGGGTTCAAGAACTTTATCATTTCAAAGATCATGTCCCTGAAACTGAGGAATATGGTATTACCAGCTTCGTCTACCGTGCACGCCATCCATTTCATCCTGAAAAAATACATAGGTTTTTTGATAGTGAATGGCCAGGTGTTATTCGTGCAAAAGGATTTTTTTGGATTTCCACAAGGCCGGATTATCTGGGCGAGGTATCGCAAGCAGGTGCCTTTGTACGACATCAAGGAGCTGGTAGATGGTGGGCATCAGTGCCCAAGGAACGGTGGCCTGAGAGTGATGATTTCGAGACAATGGTATTAAGTCATTGGCATGATGATTACGGTGATAGACGTCAAGAGATTGTTTTCATAGGACTGAAAGATCAACTTGATAAGAACTTTATCAAGTCAAAATTAGACAGTTTTCTGATCACAAACTATCTAGATGAGCCCAGCAACTATCACTATCTAAATGACCCTTTTCCAGAATGGTTTTCAGACGATGATGACACAGATGAAGTTGACCAAGTTAGTGGCGATAAAGCATGATTATGCAAATATTTTTTGACCAGAGGGTCAGTGATCACGATTGAGACACCATTGTATAGTATCGGCTTTTTTCTATGTGTCATTTTCCAGGCGCCAGTCAATAGACCTCATGGTGCGCTAACAGCATCATAGTTAAAGTCATGTATAGTCATCTGGGTCTTAGTTGAAGGATGGTAGCAAGTATTTTGTTATCTTTTCATGATGTAGCGCTTGTTAGACATGCGCTTTGAAGATTGGAGTGATTGTAAGGCAGATAAAAAGTAAGTAGTTGAGCTTACACATAACCAAGTCCTATGAGAAAATTGATACTCACTACTATGAAAATTATATGACATCGGCATATTTAGGTGCCACAGAAAGTTGTATGGATGCGCTCGTGAGGTAGAGGCGGTTGTTGATAGTGCGGTTGTGGGCTTTTATAATCGTAGGGTGATTGAATAGCTTGATAAAAATCGTGCCAAGGCTTTGTATCACCTTCGTTAGCAGCATGCAAGGCTTGATCTAAGATATGGTTACGCGGAATAAGACAAGGATTGTATGTTTGCATCATTTGATTGGACTGTGCTTGGTTATACTGGTTGAGTATAAGACGTTTTTGCCAACGTTGGTACCATGATCGTAAGGATGGCTTTAATAGATTTAAGTTTTGCTGGCCTCTACTCAAGGTGAGATGATAAAACGTTTGAGTATAGTCAGCTTGATGGTCAGCCATCCAGCTGAGTAAATCATCAACTAAGCTTTGGTCATCATCTTGTCTGCCATCGCAGCCAATTTTAGCAAGCATCATATCAAGCCATTGTGATTGATATTGATGATCAAAGTCTCTGATTACAGCTTCTACTCGATGACAGGCTTTATCAATAGATGAATCAATAAGTGGTAAGAGGGTCTCGGCTAAACGTACGCAATTCCATTTGGCACAGTGTGACTGTTGGGAAAAAGCATATCGACCCTGGCTATCTATGGCACTAAACACGGTGTTGGGGTGGTAGGCGTCCAGAAAGGCGCATGGCCCATAATCTAAGGTCTCGCCCGAGACCATGCAATTGTCTGTATTCATGACGCCATGAATGAAACCAACCCGCATCCATGCTACCATGAGCGCTATCTGTTTTTTCATCACTACATCTAAAAAAGCAAGTGCCGGATTCGATGCAGATAAACAATCGGGATAATGCCTTTTTAAAGTGTAATCCAATAAAGCCTTTAGATCGCCTGGTGCCTGAGTAAGGGCTGCATACTCAAAAGTACCAATCCTAATATGAGAGCTGGCAACACGTGTGAGTACTGCACCGGGTAATACTCGGTCTCTAAAAACAGTCTGGCCAGTGGTAGCGACTGCTAAACTACGAGAAGTGGGTATGCCAAGATGATACATAGCCTCTGATACCAACATCTCTCTAAGCATAGGTCCAAGTGCCGCTTGGCCATCTCCACCACGAGAATAAGGTGTCTTGCCGGAGCCTTTGAATTGAATATCATAGCGCAAGCCTTGATCAGTGACATGTTCACCAAGCAGGTGTGCCCGGCCATCACCCAACAATGATAGATGACCAAACTGGTGGCCTGCATAAGCCTGCGCCATGGTGTGAATCATATGTGTGCCCGGGTCTGCTGAAAATAGAGCAGATAGTTCCCCTTGGTTAGCACATGAGAAATCCAAACCAAGTTCAGAGACAAGCTGTTCATTAAAACACACAAGTGTGGGAGAAGGTGCTGACTGTGTCGGGCAGTAACTATAAAAATGCCGGGGCAGCCTACGGAAGCTGTTATCTAAATTAAAACGATAATTGGATAGATCTAACGGCATCACTCACCTTGACAAAGATGTCACTCCTTGTATAGCTTGACCTGTAACGCACATAGTGCTGTATAGAAAAGCATAAGTAATGCTAAAGGCGCTAGGATGGGTAATAATTCCGGTAGGCCAGCACCCTTCAAAATCACGGCTTTTGACATCTTAGCATAGTATGTGTTGGGTAAGATAGCGCTGATCCATTGTGCCCAGCTTGGCATACTGTAAATAGGAAAAATAACCCCCGTAAGCATAAAAGAGGGTAGCACAATGACCATACTCGAAAGGACAGCAGAAAACTGAGACTTGGCACCTATCGCAAACAAGAGGCCAATAATAAGGTTGGTCAACAAAAAAGGGAGTGTAACAGCGAACAAGCTTATGAGTGAGCCATGAATGGGGATGCTAAGCACAAAAACCATAAAAAATAATATAAAACATAGTTGTAAAAGTCCAATCAACATATTAACAACCATTTTGCTAACGACAATTTCTGTTAAGTTGGTGGGGGTTTGTAGTTGAATGTCGAGTGTGCCACGCTCTCGCTCACTGACCAAACTCATAGCCATGATTTGAACCATCCCCATGGTCAGTACGACTCCAATCATGGGGGGAATAATAGATATACGTGTCAGTTGTTCAGGATTGTATAGGGTGTAATTATTGATCATTCTGTTACTTAGATAAGGCTTAGCTTCAATAGTAAGTGCAGACGGCTTTGGATGATGATGTTTAAGGGTGTTATCTAGGTGCTGGTTAAGCGTCACAACGGTTTGCTGGGCAGCAATTGCAAATGAACCATCGATCTCATAGCTGAGCGGTTTGGGATGCCCATGGGCAATAGATAAGCTCCATTTAGCAGGAATGGTTAGGACGGCTGTTACATCACCGCGTACCAGTGATTGATAAGCTTCCTCCTGACTGGCGTTGGCCTGGTAGAGACTGAATGCTTTGGATTGGGAAATTTGGCTTATAAGCGTACGTGAATAAGGGCTATGGTCAAGATTGACAACACTAATAGGCGTATTTAAGGGTTGTGTTTGAATGACAAAACCAAAAATTGTCAACTGCGCGAGTGGCACTAGCATCAATCCCCTTAAAATATTAGGGTCACGACGATAAACCCTAAATTCTTTGGTACATAATGCAAAGATACGCCTAAAAAGTCTTATCACATCTGACCCCGTCTAATCAAGTAAATAAATAAATGCTCAATGCTCAGTTCGGTAGATGTGAAATAAGTGCCATGATACTGTTGAGAAATTGATTGAATCATTGGTTTTTCATCAATACATTTGTTCATGATAATATGAAGATGGCGACCAAAGCGTATCATGATAACATCAGGAAACTGCTGTTCAATGCTACAACCCAATGCCATAAGATGTGCGCCGTGTACATAATAAGCTTTTAAGGGGGCTTGCTGAACTAGATGGTTAGCCATGCCGTGTTTAACAAGCTTTCCTTGATGCATAAAACCTAAGTAAGTACAGCGTTCCGCCTCATCCATATAATGTGTTGATACCAGTACCGTCATACCGGATGAGGCAAGCTCGGCTATTGTGTCCCAGAAATAACGTCTCGAGTCGGGGTCCACGCCTGCTGTAGGCTCATCTAGCAAGAGTAATTTAGGTTGATGCATAATAGATGCTGCCAGTGAGAGGCGTTGTTTCCAACCACCTGAAAGCGTGCCAGTCAGCTGATGTTGTCTAGATGTGAGGTCAAAACGGTCTAGGCTTGCATCAACCGACTGTTTAATATTGAGCCCGTGAAGCCCAGCTATAAAAGCTAGGTTTTCTCTAACTGATAGGGTCGTATAATATCCAAAATGCTGAGGCATATAACCCACCATTTTCTGAATACTTGTTTGAGCATTAAGTAGATCAAAACCCAAGCACTCTCCATGACCACTCGTGGGCGTGAGCAAGCCCGACAGCATCTTCATAGTTGTGGTTTTACCACTCCCATTAGCACCAAGAAAGCCATATATTTCGCCTTGTTTAACTGTTAAGTTGAGGTTATTAACAGCATGAAAATTTCCAAAGTATTTAGATAGGCCTTTAACTCGAATAATGTCAGTCATGTATTATCGTGCCCCAAGCCTAATAGTTAGTGGCTGCCCAAGGGTAAAGTGCTGCGCATCAGCTTGGTCCTGCCACCGTGCTTCGGTATAGTAGACGTACTGCCCAATTTTAGAGCGCGTGTAGACCTCAGGTGGTGAAAATTCCGGTTTTAAAGCGATATGAGATATAACCACGTTAGCTTGACCTGAGGAGCATGCAGTACAATCAACAGTCAAGGTATCACCTAATTTAAATTTGCCTAGATAATCAGAGGGCAGATAAAAAATCACGTTTTGATTTTTGAGCAAGAGACTCATGAGTGTTTGACCTGCAATAACATGATCGCCTTGATGTATATGAGCTGCTTGAACCCATGCATCTTGAGTAGCCAGAATCGTCAATCGTTTTTTGTGCCAGTGTGCTTTTCGTACTGCTTCTTGTGCCATACGAACTTTAGCTTCTTGTGCTTTGAGCTTGGTTGATCGGGTTGGTGACCTTATGAGGTCAGACTCAAGAGTTGCCATTTTGATTTGATTAACCGCCTGATCACGCTCAAACTCAAGGCCTGAAATAATCTTATCAGTAGTAGCACCACTTTTGTAAATGTTTTTATGGCGAGAGAGTTCTTTGTTGGCATGCTGCTCAGTTAACTTGGCTAATTCAATTTTCTGTTCAGCCAAGGCCAGCTGCTTATCATGATAAGGCTTCTTCATATCTTGTAAGAGCGATTGTTCTACAGAGAGTCCTGCTTCGGCCTCTGATATCTGAATGTCAGCCAAATGATGATCCATAAGAATAAGGGGGGTTCCAGATTGAACTGAAGCACCTTTTATTGCATTAAGCTTTTCAACTGTCCCAGACACAGGAGACACAATATTTATGACATCAGCGTCAACAAAACCACTTAGAGACGGGTTAGTTTGACAGAATCCTGAGTATAATAAACATAAAAACCAAGATACCATACACTTACCCAAAAATCAGAGTATAAAATGATTCCATACATCGATCAAGGAATATGTATCAATAAGAAACAATAGCCTATACCAAGTTAATGATAGCAAAATGGTAGTCATGATCACTTTGAGAAAAAAGCACTATTAACCTATAGAGGTATTACATTGACTTGATAGTTACAAAAGTATTGCGCCTCACCAAGCGATCATATAACGAGTAAAGAACCTGTGCCTTTTGACACTTCATTAGCGTATAATACGTAGAACTAAACCAACACAAGCTACTGATTGTGACAGCGAGGGATACAGCAACTGAAACGTAAGATCAGGTTTAATCTAGGCGGTGAATGGACAAGGGCCGGGAGATTCGTAGACACTGGCTACGAGCTGACTGATTAGGCCTTTAGTTAATGATCACTCATGATAGCGGTCATAGAGTTCTGCTACACTTAGATTTAGGCCAAAGATCATAAGAGCTAGTATTGAATCGTATCAAGCATTCAAACGCTCAAATATAAGGCAGGCATTGGTGCCACCAAAGCCAAAGCTATTAGACATAATACTATCGAGCTTTTTATACTTAGTTTGTTGAATAATAGGATAACCGTTTGCACCGGTATCCAAGTGATCAATATGCGCGGAGCCTGCAATAAAGTCATTTTGCATCATCAAGATGCTGAAAATAGCTTCATGGACACCGGCTGCACCCAAGCTATGACCAGAGAGCGACTTGGTCGCACTCATATCAGGGCAGTCGTGTCTAAAAACACGCCCAATAGCCTCCAATTCAATGAGGTCACCCCTAGGTGTACCTGTGCCATGGGTGTTGATATAATCAACGGGTCGTGATGTTGTGTTTAAGGCCATGTGCATACATCGCTCAGCACCCTCCCCTGAGGGCACGACCATATCTGCACCATCACAAGTAGCACCGTAACCAGTAATTTCACAAAGAATGTGAGCACCTCGTTTGAGCGCATGTTGGTATTCCTCTAACACGATAGTACCTGAGCCCAGGCTTGGTACAAAACCATCTCGGTCACGATCATAGGGGCGAGAGGCAAGAGATGGGGTATCATTATAACGATGCGTCAGTGCCCCCATAGCATCAAAAAAGCCCATAGTCGTCCAATGGATATCATCGGCGCCACCGGCAAAAATCACGTCTTGTTTACCAAGTTGTATAAGCTCAACACCATGACCTATACAGTGAGCACTGGTGGCACACGCTGAGGTAAGAGAGTAGTTAACGCCTTTTATATTCAACGGCGAGGCTACAGTGGCCGAAACACAGCTATTCATAGTCTGAGTAACGCGATAGGGGCCAGCATATTTAATCCCTTTTGTGCGCATAACCTCAGCCGCTTCAGTAAATTTAATACCTGAAACACCACCAGATCCCATCACTAAACCTGTTCTAGGATGTGAGACGAGTTCGGAGGGTAGTTTTGAGTCAACAACAGCCTGTTGAGTTGACAGATAGGCATAGCTTGCACAGGGCGCCATAAATCGTAGAAGCTTCCTATCGATGTGATGACTAGGATCAATGTCTAGCGCACCGCCTACATGACATTTTAACCCCATTTGTTTAAAATCTTCGCGAAAAACTATGCCAGATTTGCCGTTACGCAACGCACTAGCAACAGTTTCTTTGCAGTGTCCTAAACTTGATACAATACCTATGCCTGTTACGACCACACGTTTCATGATGATGCCTCATTTTAGTTTATGATAAAAATTAAGATGTGCCAGTTTTGTAAAAAATATGAGCGTTTATAAATCCAGGAGTGTAGGGGAGGAGCGTACAAACAACCATATGCCTGATAGAAGAGAATATATGTTCCAGTGTGACTCGACCACAGCCAATATAATGACAGGAGATCCAGAAACCAATGCCCATGATAGGTGCAACCAATGCGTATGGAGGTATACAGCTTACTAGAGGGTTATGATTATAATAGAAAGCATGAAGCCAAACGCTATTAAACCATGAAAATTTAGACGCTATGGTCCTAAAAACCAAGCATACCATACGCTCTCTAGAACAATTATTACACAAATAAAATGGGGTCTTCGTAAGACTCATAAAAATGTATCAAGCACAGACTAAAGCATATCATACGATGTTATGGGATGGTTAGCAAGCCAAAGTCCTGATAAGGTCTGCACTACACACAGTAACATGGTCTGATGAGCAGATAATGAATGGCCATATTTATTCGTATAGATAAACAACCTTCAAGAGGTACAATCGCGATTAATGTGATTAAACTAAGAGTGATTGGTATGCTATGATTTAAAACAGCTGTGTTTGTGGTGAAGGTAAACAGCTTTGTTTACTGATAACACGAAGTTTTGATTCAGCAGATTGAATCACACTTTTCGGTAGCCCCGCTAACCTAGCCACTTGTAAGCCATAACTTTTATGGGAGGCACCATCAGCCACTGTATACATGAAAATAAGCTGGTTTTGGTATTCTTTAACTTGCAAGTGTACATTGTTAACTTCAGGATGAACATCTGCAAGCTGGGTCAATTCAACATAGTGGGTAGCAAACAAGACCATACTACGGTTATGTCGAATAAGATGTTCGCAACAGGCCCAAGCAAGAGACATGCCATCGTAAGTGCTCGTGCCACGGCCAACTTCGTCCATCAATACCAGGCTTTTAGGTGTTGCATGATGAAGAATATTAGCAGTCTCTGTCATTTCAACCATGAATGTTGAACGTCCAGAGGTCGGATCATCCCCGGATCCAACCCTACAAAATAGCCTGTCCAATACGCTAAGCCTCATGCTTTTGGCCGGTACAAAGCTACCCATATGGGCTAGTATCACCAGCAATGCGGTCTGTCGCATATAAGTTGACTTACCCCCCATATTTGGGCCTGTAATTATTTGCATGGGTTGCTCACAAGGGAGGCGAGTATCATTAGCAACACAAGATGAATCGGATTGCGTTAGCAAAGGATGCCGACCAGCCTCTATGAACATGCCCTCGTGAGATGATTGAATATCAGGACAAGCCATGTCTACTTGACCTGCATAAACCGATAAACTGAGTAAGGCATCAAGATCAGCAAGTGCTTCGGCCATAGCCTGTAAAGGCTCAAGATGCTGATTGATGGTGAGCAGCAGTTGATCATAGTGCTGCTTTTCTAATGCTAAAGCTCGTTGACTGGCAGTGAGAGAATCATACTCAATGTCTTTGAGTAGAGCTATAGTGTAGCGTTCAACATGCTTGAGCGTTTGCTTACGAATATAGTCATCAGGGACCTGTTCAGACTGGCTTTTACTCACTTCAATAAAATACCCAGCCAGTTTATTATAAGTCAATTTGAGTGTTGTGATACCGGTCCGCTGACGTTCAAGCTGTTCTAACTGAGCAAGTTTTTCAAGTGCTTGGGTATGAAAATGCTTAAGGCGGTCTAGCTCGGGGTCATAACCATCTGCAATCATGCCTCCATCTCTTGTTAACGAAGGAGGGTGTTCTACCAGAGCTCGATCGAGAAGTTGGTTAAGCTCATGAAAAGGTGCTACGTGCTGAGACCAATAAGATAGTGCTTGATGTGATTTTAAGTCACCAACAAAACAAGAAATAGCCGTTAAGCCCTGCCTTAGTTGTGCAACATCAGTAGGCCTTGCTGAGAGAAGTGCAACCCGAGACAATATACGTTCTAGATCACCTAGATCAGGAAAATGGTTGCCAAGCATGCGAGTAATACCAGTAGAATGGTTATCCTCAAGAAAGGTCTTGATAGCAAATTGTCGTCGATGGATGGATGATAGCTCAGTAGTTGGTTGCTGGATCCATTGTTTCAGACGTCGTTTACCCATAGGTGTTTTGGCAAAATTAAGTCTGGCAAATAAAGTATGAGTTGTGTGGCTTGGATGCTCGGTAAGTGAAAGATGTTGTCTACTATTGGCATCTATTTGCAAGTAATTTTGATCATTGTAGCGTCGAATAGCGCGTATGTGCTCAGCCTTTTTTCTTTGAGTGAGGTGAATATAGTTGAGTAATGAGCCGGCAGCTTGTATACCTGCTGTATAAGATTGACACGAAAATGCATGAAGATCACGTGTATGGAACTGTTCATTAAGGAGACGTTGGCATGTTGCTAGGCTAAAATCAGTCTGCGGGCGTGCAGTGGTGGTGCATGTTAGCGATAATTTGCTAAGAAGTACCTGGTCATGTTCGCAAAATAGCATTTCTTTGGGCTTAATATCTGCCAGGAGGTTATTGATGTTATCAAGTCTATGGTCTTGATACTCTGCTACGTTAAAATGACCAGTTGATAAGTCTAGCCAACTTAAACCCAGTGTGCGTTTGTGTACATAAACACAGGCTACATAGTTATGACTCTGAGCTTCAAGAAGCGCGTCATCAGAGAGGGTGCCAGGTGTGATAATTCTACTAATAGCTCGTTCCATAGGGCCCTTATGACCCTGGCTTTGACCAACTTGTTCACAAATAACTACTTTTTGCTGCAGTTTAACAAGTTTAGCCAGATAGTTATCAACTGCATGAACAGGAACGCCTGCCATGGGTATAGGTTTGCCTGCTGAATTTCCCCGATGCGTAAGCGTAATACTAAGCAGGTTAGCTGCTGTATGTGCATCCTCATAAAATAACTCATAAAAATCGCCCAGTCTATAGAGTAGAAGTGCATCTGGGTGCTGAGCTTTGAGCGCGTGATACTGCTGCATCATAGGGGTATGCTTGGGTTGGCTCACAACAAAATACAGGCTTAAAAAAACTACATTCTAACAAAATGCAAGATTAATATAAAGCTGATAATCATGAAAGTTAGAACTAAATAGTAGTTATGGTCTAGTCTTATGTTAAGTTGCGACTCTGTCACTAAAAAATCATGATTAAAGCTGCATCTCGTATAAATACAGTTATAGCGACCAAGCTTGAACGATGGCAATGTACACAATATGATTCATTGCGGTAGAGGGTATGTGATTCCAGATTGATAATGATTACAGGTATCAAGATTCATCTACAATCCAGCATCAGAATAAAATCAAAGATTGTAGCTAAGATAATGACGTGTAAAAGTGAGAAATAGCACCTGAATATCAGGCAGTCTAGGCTTTAAATTATTTAAGCAATTATGGTGCCCGCGCTAAAAAAAAAGAGGCCGTATTTGGCCTCTTTTTTTAAGAACGCTCCTTGGTAACTAAAATTAGCTAGCAGTAGCTACAGGTGCAGTTGCAGTTGCAGGTTCAGTCGAAGACTGAGCTACTCTTGATTCAGCTGCTTTGCCAGCTTGCGTCATTTGCTCGTCTGATTGACCAGCTGACTGTGTTTCTGGCTGCTTTGTAGTTCCTTGTCCAGCTTCTGGTTTATCATTCTCGAGCTTGTCTTTCGCAGGATTTTTCTCATTTCCAGCGCTTGTTTCAGCTTTCCCAGCAGGAGCCACAGCTGTTGATTTAACAGCAGAAGGGAAGAGACTGCCATCGAGCAGTAGGTAATCTCTATACTGATTTGTGTAAGATCCGACTAACTGTGTAGCTGCTTCTTTTATCCTTGTTCCCGCTGATTTAGCCAGACTCCAAGTAGAATTTGCTGCATTACTAGCGATATTATACATGGTTACCACTGAGCCGTAGACGGTATTATATGCAAGCTTGATTGTACCATACGTAAGCCTTCCTACCAATCTATACCATAAGACACGAACCACTGTATACTTGTATGTTTCTTCCTCAAGGTTGCTAATAATTGAGGAGGCTTCCTCTTTCTGCTTAGCGAGTTTTTCTTGCTGTTTCTTTAGCTTCTCTTTAAGGCCCTCAACTGTACTTGGCGTTTTCTTGGTGTCACCATTGTCCTTCGCTCCAGCCTCTGCCTCTTCTGCGCTCTCCTTACCGCCTGGAGCTTGAGCTTTTTCGTTGGCAGCCGCATCCTTTTCAGCTTTTTCTTCCGCATCAATCTGAACTTGGGTTTTTTTGATGTCTTCCTCGGTTACTGCTATCTGGCCTTCTAAAGCTCTAAAATCAGCTTTCAGCTTTTGCTTTTTTTCATCATTAGCTTTCGCGCTTTGATCTTCAGCTTTCGCCTTTGGATCTTTGGTATCTTCAGCTTTCGCCTTTGGATCTTTGGTATCTTCAGCTTTGGGTTTTGCGTCGTCAGCAGTGTTTGCGTTGCTTTTAGCATCTACAGGGCTTGCACTGTCTCCAGCTTTTGCGGCTTCTGAAGTCGCTTGGGCTTGTGCGGGTACTGAATCTTTCGCTTTCTCAGGTGCTACGGCGTCGTCTGGAGTCGCGGCTGAATCTACTGGTTTGTGTGTATTTTTTTGCATGTGGGTTTCCTCCGTTGTGCATTTCTTGTTACGGTCATAGGTGCTTCCCACCAAGACCAGGTAACATCTATAACGAGTATGTCACCACCATAATAGAATGTCAAACAGATTTGTTTGGTATAACGTGAGAATACAAGTATCAAAAATTTAAACTACTGACTATTTGTTACTATTCTTGTTTCGTTAATAATAAAATTATAATCAAACAGCTGGATAGTATACATAAATGATTGCGTTGGCCCTATCACACCTATCACATGCAATCGATGGATGCTATATAATAGGAGGATAGGAGGGATGTAAGTCAAGATTTACAACTCGTTGTGTTATAAGAAGTTAGATCAATTGTGTTTTGACAATCAATAACACAGTTGTGCCATGTAAAACATTTTTAAATAATGAGTTACAGGGATCAAGATTTTTCAGCTACAAAGATAACAAGGCTCACTCTTTATCAAGCATACGTGTCGGGGCCACTGCCGAGTCTGTTTATCAGTAAAAATAGCTGAACTGCTAGCCAGGCTGAGCATTAATTGCTATGATAAAAGCTCACGTAGATATAAAGGTTGTTCATGACACTTAACAGCAAACAAAAAACACAGTCAGCTGAAAATCCTAAGCAGCGTGCTCTCGATAGCATGCTAGGTCAAATAGAACGTCAGTTTGGGAAGGGCGCCATCATGAGGATGGGGGATTCACAGGCAGAAAAAATCGCAACCATCTCTACAGGTTCTTTAAGCTTGGATTGTGCATTAGGTACAGGGGGGTTGCCAAAGGGAAGGGTTGTAGAACTCTATGGGCCTGAGTCATCCGGTAAGACAACGCTTACCCTACATGCTATTGCGCAGTGTCAAGCAAGTGGCGGGACGGCAGCGTTTGTAGATGCTGAACATGCACTCGATCCATCATACGCACAGAAGCTAGGGGTGAATGTTGATCAACTTCTCATATCACAACCCGATACCGGTGAGCAGGCACTTGAAATTACAGATATGCTTGTTCGATCCGGTGCAGTAGATATGATTGTAGTTGATTCAGTCGCAGCATTAACGCCTCGAGCTGAAATTGAAGGTGATATGGGTGATCAACATGTCGGATTGCAAGCAAGATTGATGTCGCAGGCATTGAGAAAGCTTACAGCAAATATTAAAAAATCAAATGGTCTTGTCGTTTTTATCAATCAAATTAGAATGAAGATTGGCGTGATGTTTGGGAACCCTGAAACCACAACTGGCGGTAACGCACTTAAGTTTTATTCATCGGTAAGGCTAGATATCCGAAGAACAGGTGCGCTCAAGCGTGGTGATGAGGTCTATGGAAGTGAAACCTGCGTTAAAGTTGTTAAAAATAAAGTAAGCCCACCTTTTAAGCGTGCAAACTTTGATATTATTTATGGGGAAGGTATTTCAAAACAAGGAGAGGTTATCGACATAGGTGTTAAACTTGGCTTAGTTGAAAAATCCGGTGCATGGTATAGCTACCAGGGTGAGCGCTTGGGGCAAGGTAAAGATAACGTTCGAACGCTACTGATTGAAAACCCAACGCTCTGCAATACGATTGAACAAGCTATTAGGGCCGAGC
Organism: Pseudomonadota bacterium; assembly: GCA_036148435.1. GTDB lineage: Bacteria > Pseudomonadota > Gammaproteobacteria > Comchoanobacterales > Comchoanobacteraceae > JAYYHL01. The sequence goes on from JAYYHL010000008.1 coordinate 181,740, forward strand.
TTTTGCCTCAGGCTGCACACATTGAATCAGAGACTGAAGTTGAGGTATAGCTGGGATAGTGTTAGCTCCAGGTAATCGCCTATGCCAATCACCTGGAGCTAACACACTCGTATCTTAGAAAACAAACGTGGTTGTTATAACTGTGCTCATTAACTGAGGGCAAGTACCGACTGAACATACAGTATGTTTAAATTTCTTTTACAATGAGACCACAGACTATGTTGCCTTAATACCGCTGAAGACTTTCTTGGCGCTATATCTAACTGGGTATAAGGATGTTGTTTGAGCCAATTGATGTCGGTCCGAATCACAGTGTCTCGATAGTCAGGGGTTTTTGCGAAGGTTTTTTCCTGAGAAGTTGATTGTATCTGCTTTTTGTCTAAAACAGTCCTCAGTAACGTAATGATAGAATCTGAGATTACACGGAGCGTCCTAGAGAAAAGCCGGCCAAGCGAGCTATAGATAGATGATTTTTCTTTAAGACGGTTGGATTCGCATGCCTTGAGTTCACTCGACATATCACTTCGTGGGGGTTCATGAAACAAACGTATGGGTATGATTGAGGTCTGGTAAAGGTTTGCAAGCGTGATACCCATGCCAAGCATGCCCATAAACGGTAAGTAAGTGGGTGGTATCGTAAACAGGTAGTTTGCCCAACTAATAAGGCTGATGCTAAAAGTTACTAAATTACTAACACGTTTTCTTGCAAGAGACTGTTTCTTTGATATTACAATGTTAATCTGATCCTGATAACCAGATTGCTGAGGCTTGTGCGTAAATTTATTTGCATAATACCAGAAGACACCAGCCCTTCGCCATTGCTCCAGAACTTCGGCGGCTAAATTGAGAGCTCCTCCGATCAGAGAGCTAGGTATACCCAGGAGATCACCACTTTGGCCACAGAGTGTTTTACATAATGAAAAAACACTAACACTTAGCACAGCGTAAATCAGTGTCATGTACAGTATACGATCTTTGTCATGTAAGTCCTGTTCAATAAACACACCTTGCTTTCCAATAATACCCTTATCCGGCTTGGCTGTGAGACTAAGCATGGAGCGCATTAGGACCAACAGATTACCTAGAATTTTGATGACAGGTTTTACACGAAGTGCTTTCTTGTCACCTATGAATTGGTCTAGAATTTTACCGGCAAACAGCCTGAAAAACTGATTAGCCACGGTAACAGGGGGATCAAGTTGTTTTTCTCTAAATTCAGCGGTGCATAGGGTTTGAATTTTATGTTTGTTTCGATGAGCGATCCAAACTGCGCTAGCGAGGGTACACCCAAAGCCCAGATAAAACCACATTGATCATACTCCCGTAAATTGTTGAGACATTGTATGTCAAGATAGGCCCCATTGAAAGAGATGATAACTATTCATCGGGCCCAATACCACTATGTTAGTCATTTTATATATAATAATTTTGGTCTTTTTAAAAAAAATTTCATAATGTCCACCATGCAATAAATGCGCCTAATGAACCACACATGAATAAAAAAATGGCTCAGTGTTGATGACAAAACAGAACAGACACAGGTGATGAGTGACTATTGTGCAGGGGTTTGGTCATAAAATGGTAATGATTTGGTAGTTATGGCTGCACCTCTTTAAGATTACAGGGCTATAATCCTGTTAATGAATACTTTTGTTATGCACCATAACTGTTCGATAAAATCAATAAAATAATGATTTTGAACGATCATAAAATTTTTAAGAAACGCCATCGATAGTAAACTATAATCACAGCTCCAAAATCACTTTGAACCTCATGGCCCACTCAGCAAGATATCGATACCTGTCAGACCTAATCAGCTACAGTCATATCCGTTGCACAGGGGCAAGAGAGCGTGTGATTTGGTCTGGCTACATCAATCATCACATGGATAACATGATCAATCAAAAACTAAAATACCTGGTTCGCAATCAAGTAAGGTATAAGCAGATATCTGGTGTGAAAGTCTCGCCAATCAAACAGCTGAAACATGAATGTGTTAAGTTAATCAATCAACATGCCTCATTTATGTATGAAGCAATCAAGATCTTGGTTTGTGAAAACAAGATCGATACTGTTGAGATTAATAAGTTGAAAAATAGGGTGATCACCCCAGGATTTAAGATGATTAGTAAAATGAGTTTAGAGCCCTATCAATTTCGTCATGAAGAGTCAATCAATGCATATACACATTTAAATGATGACGAGATTGCCAAGTCTATAAACAGTCTGGATTTGCTAGAAAAGACGATGACCCAACTGCTTTCATCTTGTATTATGATCTATGTATACCAAGATGACCGTGGTCAAAAATATTCTCTGGAGCTAGTCATGCCATTGATGCTAACCCAAAGCATTGGGCAGGTTTTCGGAATAGATTCTAGCCCCAATGTAAAGTGCTATGAAAGGACAAAGCTTGCCAGCGTGCTCAGCCAGCACATCATGTTGCAAACTCCCCGATACACCCTTGATCATCTCACATCGATCATGAATGAGCGTGCCTTGATAAGTAAGCCTGATGAAGTGGTCATGACTGTATACAGGGCATGCGACAGTGGTCCGATGATAGAAATGCTGGAGAGTTGGTTAGCTCGTGGTGTAACGGTTAGAATAATCGTAGAGCGTAGATTAGTTGATATGTGTGATCAAGATAGAGTTAGGGGGAATAAACAGTTTGCAGATAAGCTTAGTAAAAAAGGAGCGATTGTATATAATTTGACTGAAGGCCCCGTGCTACATTCAAAATGGTTGCTTGTGAGGTGTTTTCAACAACCAAAATACAGTTATGGTGTTGTTTCAAGCGGCAATTTTGATGATATGAGCTTATGTTCATTCGTTGATATTATGCTGCTGACCACACGTAAAGCTATCGTTAGAGATTTAACTTGTTTCTATGAGTGTCTAATAAAGGGTGTTGATTTTCAGCCTCAGTATCTCATGATGCCTCTATTTGGGCTACTTAATGATTTTTACTGTCATCTATACAAGCTAAGGCTAAAGGCCAGTCGTGGTGCTCAGGTGAGTATATTTATCAAGTTAAATCGATTTGACAATGATAGATTATACTACGCGCTTGACGCATGCGCGCAGGCAGGTGCAAATATCACCGTACTCGTGAGATCAAGGGCCCCTAGCTTGTGGCATAAACACATTAAAGCAAAGCGCATCATGGGGGATCAATATGAGCATGTGAGATTGATTCGAACACAAGTTGATGGTCGGACACATTGGCTAAACTTTGGCTGCTCAGACTTAATCGATACAGCTACACCTAGGCATGAAATCATGGTGCCCATGACTGGCTTAGATCATGAGGATAAAATTAATGATATGATCACTGATTATGAACGCTTAATCCCAACACTAAAAAGTCTCGCAGTTCGACGATCTGAACATTAATCAGCAAACCTAGGGGCTAGTATCATGGCCCAAGCTTTGATATAGTTATAGATTCTTTTATTGTATGACTAATAGTTAAGAAAGTCATATCACAAACATGCAAGCTGCGCACAAAAGTGTTGACTGGACAACACTTAAAAAAACCTGTTTTACAGTGAGCCTAGCCATTGTCCTACTACCATTATTAGCAGAAAGTATATATGCGCCTGGGCTTCCCGTGCTAGCTTCTAATTTCAACATCAGCGAAGCACATGCTGGCCAAACAATATCTATTTATTTATTCGGCTACTCAGTAGGCGTAGTGGTATGGGGCTATATCTCTGATATTATAGGCAGGCGATATACCATCATGACTGGAGTGGTATTATTTTTGTGGGCAAGCATTACTTGTTATGCGACACAAGCATTCAGTTTGTTTCTAATGCTCAGATGGTGTCAAGCATTTGGTGGTGCTGTAGCTACCTTAAGTCAAACCCTAACTCGAGATGTGTTTAATCAGCAAGAGCGCCTCGAGTTATCATCAATTATGGGTATGATTATCTCAATTGCACCCGGTGTGGGAACAGTTCTAGGGGGCGTGATAGTCAACATGAGCCATTGGCGTGATACTTTTATATTACTGAGTGTTTTGGCTGCAGGGCTTCTATGGTTTATAACACAACGGTTGCCTGAAACTAAACGCGACGCTTTTTTTAAACCAAGTTGGGTCAATATAAATGATGCTACCCGGGGCATACTTCAAGATGGCCAACTCTGGCTTAACGGTGCTATCATAGGTCTTGGACTTGGTATCTTTTACATCGTAATGACAGAAGGTGCCTTTTTTTATATCCTTCGGTTGGGTTTAACAAGAATGCAGTTTAGTTATGTGGTGGCTGCATCAGCTGTATCTTATGCTATGGGTTGTAAGCTATGCCAGACCCTATTAAGGTATGGTCACCAGGTTAAAACAGCCATGGGTATTGGCTTAATATTATTATCGTTTGCTTACGTGTCTCAAGTGATGCTGCTCTACCTCAATGGGTACACAGACACTGCCCTATTACCCATCCAGGTGGTGTGTAGTACTATAGTAGGTTTAGCAGTATTGGGATCATTAGGGTTAAGTTGCTTGTTGACGCCTTGTTTTGCCTTAGGTTTGGAGGGTCAAAAGAGTAATATCGGTATGGCTGCTAGTTGGTTTTCACTCATATATAATTTGATCAACGCCATGATCAACTCAGGTATGAATGTAATCCACAGTCACTCTCTACTAACTATGCCCTTGTATTTCTGTTCAATCATTGTCATCATAGCCTTCATCTACATCCGTTATATATTGATGGTTCATCCAAAGTTATGCCATCGCCGTGTTTAAGTTGCTGAGGATTTTACATGCTAACAGCTGATATCAAACAAGCTTTTCTTGATTTCTTTAAAAGTTACGGCCACACCGTGGTACCGAGTGCATCACTTATACCGGCAACCGATCCCAGTCTGTTATTTAATAATGCAGGCATGGTACCCTTTAAACCATATTTTTTAGGGCTTGAAACGCCAGTAGCCAAGGCTGTGACAAGTGCCCAACGATGTCTGAGGGTGGGTGGTAAACATAATGATCTCGACCAAGTAGGATTTACCGCGCGTCATCTTACATTGTTTGAGATGTTAGGTAATTTTAGTTTTGGTGCGTACGGAAAAGAAGAAGCCATTGCCATGGCCTGGACATTCCTAACCAAAGTTTTAGGGCTAAGCCAAGATAAACTATGGGTAACAGTTTATCAAAATGACCAAGAAGCTTCGACTATCTGGCATGAACAACAACATATACCTAAAGAAAGAATACTCACCTGTGGTGATGCCGATAACTTTTGGTCTATGGGAGATACAGGCCCCTGTGGCCCATGCAGTGAAATATTTTTTGACAGAGGTAGTCAATACTCAGGTGGATTGCCAGGTACCCCTAACCAAGAGGGTGACCGCTATGTTGAAATTTGGAACTTGGTATTTATGGAGCATGACAGGCAAGCAAACGGAGATCTTCAGCCGCTTCCCCAAACCTGCATTGATACTGGTATGGGGTTAGAGCGTATCGCCATGGTGATGCAAGCAAGCAAAGATGTTTTTGATACGGATACCATGAAACAAATGAGGTTGGCTATTGACTCACTTGCACAAAAACACCAAGCGACCCCAAGCTGTAACATTAAAAAAGTCATAGCAGATCACATCCGTGCCATCAGCTGGCTTATTGTGGATCAGGTAAGACCATCAAATGAGGGTAGGGGATATGTCTTGCGCCGGGTGATAAGGCGAGCACTTAGATACGCTTACATATCTGGATTTAAATTGCCGTGTCTTTACCAACTCATACCTATTATGGCGCGTATTTATGCAGATGAACCTCAACTTATCAAGTCCATTAGCACCATCAAGCAAGTCTTAAAAATAGAAGAAGAAGCATTCGCACGAACTCTTATATCAGGTATGCAAGTACTAGAAAAACACTGTGAGAGTCTTACCGATACTATTCCGGGCGAGACTGTGTTTATGATGTACGATACCTATGGCTTCCCAGTAGATTTAGTAGAAGATTTAGCAAAGGAAAAGGGATTGATGGTTGACAAGCTGGGTTTTGAAAAAGCCATGGCTATACAGCGTCAACGCTCAAAGAAGCATCAAAAGTTCCAAGGCATGTCTGACTCAACATCACTTAAGCACTACCAGACCGATTTCATTGGTTTCCAACGCCATCAAGGCCAAGCTAAGATTGTAGCTATTTATGATGATAAACATCATAGTATCCAGACACTAAGTCCAGGTCAGAATGGCTCTCTGATTCTGGATCAAACAGTATTTTACGCCGAAGCAGGTGGCCAAATGGGAGATCAGGGTATTATTGAGCTAAACGATCGATGCTTCAAGGTTAGGGATACTCAAAAACTTGGAGGTAACATCCTACATCTAGGCTCTCTGGATCATGGTTGTCTTCAAGTAGGCGACTCGGTAGATATGCAAATATGGTCTGATAGAATCAACATTCAACGAAACCACACCGCGACGCATTTACTGCACCATGCATTACAACAAGTACTGGGTCAACACGTGGTACAAAAAGGATCTATCGTGACTGCTGATAAGCTACGGTTTGATTTCAGTCACCACCAAGCTATCAAGCAGGACCAGTGGTTGTCAGTTGAGACCCTGGTAAATCAGATCATCTTAAATAACCTGCCGGTGACCACTCAGATCATGGCCATCGATAAGGCTAAGCAAGAAGGTGCCATGGCCCTGTTTTCAGAAAAATACGATGAGCAAGTTCGAGTAGTTTCAGTAGGAGATGTTTCAAAAGAGTTATGTGGCGGGACTCATGTTTCACGAAGTGGCGACATCGGTTGTTTTCTATTGACACAAGAGTCTGCAGTAGCACAGGGGGTTAGGCGTATTGAGGCCATTACAGGACTATGTGCTATAAAGCATGTGCAAAGCCTTAGGCAGAGTATGCAGCAGATGGCAGCTGCTCAAGGCACTTCAATAGATAAATTGCCAGAAAAAATCAAACAACTCGGCAAGAATCTTAAAGAGCTAAAAGCAGAGATTCAACAGCATAGATCTCAGCAAGTTCATCAACAAGCAAAGCAATGGTGTGAGCATCCAGTAACGATAGTTAACGATACAACCTGTGTACTCAAGTGGGTATCATGTGAGTCTGCCACACTGCGTACAGCAGTAGAGGCCTGTTTAGTCATACAGCCCAATGCAGTAGTGGTATTATGCCTTGATATGAAAGACCAACAAGTCATGATCGCAGTTGGCGTGCCCCCCTCACTGGCTAAAACGCACGATGCTAAAGTCATTATCCAGAAGTTGAGCCAACTGATAAGTGGGCGAGGGGGTGGGAAAAATACTTATGCCCAAATGGTAGGTCAATATAAGACTAAAAGTTCACGATTATTGGCAGATATTCAATCTGTACTCAGTACTAACTAGGAAGCATACATGACTCTTTTGGTACAAAAATATGGGGGAAGTTCATTAACTGATCTCAGTAAACTGGAAGCCATAGCACGAAAGATCAAACGTTATGCTGATGCGGGCTATCAGCTAGTAGTGGTTCTATCAGCTATGCAGGGTGAAACAGATCGACTGATTCAGCACGCCAACTATATGAATCATGAGCATCAATCACGTGAGTATGATGCATTATTAGCAACCGGTGAGCAAATCACAACATCAATGATGGCCATGGCGCTTCAACATTTAGGTGTTAATGCTAAGTCATTGAATGCACATCAGGCCGGCATACACAGCGATGGCAAATACAGTCGCTCTGTGATTCAGCATGTAGATAGAGAAGCCATATTAGGGCTTGTTAGGCAAAAGGTTGTGCCAGTGATTACAGGGTTTCAGGGTATTGGTAATCAAGGATCAACCACTACATTAGGAAGGGGGGGCTCAGACATAACAGCTGTGGCGGTAGCCGCTTCAATAGGTGCTGATGAGTGTCAGATTTTTGTTGACGTCAACGGTGTCTGTACAGCAGATCCCAAAATAGAGAGAAACGCCAGTATCATTCATCGAATACCTGCACATATCATGTTAGAGGCAGCAGCTCATGGCGCCAAAGTTATTCACAAACGGGCTGTCGTCTGTGCTAAGCGGCACGCTGTAACAGTCAGGGTTTGTTCGACCCATCAAGAGGGACCAGGAACTATGATATTAAATCACCACCAACAAGCATTAATCGAGGCAACCGAGGTCATGGCCATTACCCATGATTACAGACAGGTTGTTTTAACACTGGCCTTTGGTGTGACTGATACAGCTAAACACAACTGCAGTCATACAGGGCATATGCCACAAGTCCAAGATGGTCAAACGGAGAAAACCGTTGAGGCACCTGATGTACTTGCCAGATGTATAGATGATATCCAAGCCTTGTTAGGTGCCTTGAATCAGTCTGGTTTAGAAATCATACACGAGATTAAAACCTCATCAAGCAAGCAAACCAACTTAATACTCACCATGAATGAGTCCGATCATCAATTATTCAAACAGGTTTCAGCCAATTGGTTTGAGCAAAACGGCATGAATGTAGCGGTGACCATGTTGCAAAATAAAGCAAGAGTCTCGCTAATCGGTCATTTATTGTCACGGGATCTGATGGTGACATCACAGGTATTAGCTATATGTCAAAGAGCCAATATCAAACTCTGGCATTTATCAGCCAGTGACCATCGCATCAGTCTCACGGTTGATACAGCTCAAGTTGAGTGGTTGGTAAGAGCCTGCCATGATTGTTTTATAATAAGCAAGTCAAACACAGGGAGCGATGAAAAAATCTCCATGACGATCGTTTAAGTAGTTATGTTTGGCAATCTTTGGGTCAAGGATGTCCACAGGTAGACCGTGGCTAAACCATCTAACTTCAAGCCCTGTTATTAAGCAATGGTATTACCACAGCGGTTTATGATGAGCTAGTAGGCTACTAAAAAAACCTATACTCGGTGTATGTTGACTATCGGCATTACCGTTGTAGTTGGTACAAAGTACGAGCTGCATCCATAAGCTGTTGATGAGATGATCCATCCAGGTATTGGTTTTCTTGGATCGTTGTTTGAGAACTGGTATTTGAATAATGTGTGCCTGATGAGCCCTCAGCTGCCACCATCATGCTTGCCCTGTAGTTTGTAGCTTGGTAGTCGGCATAGTTATGCATGACGAAACTATTGTTGTTTGCCAGTGGACGATAGTTCAGAGAGACTGGGAGATTTGAATCATCACATAGCGTATGTGTGCTCATGAAATGGTTTTGTCGGTTTTGCAGAGTAATCAAAGCTGACAGAACAGGTGCAATAGTAGATTCAGCCATTTCCGGTCTGTAAGAGTATGGGGCTATGCTCGGTTGTACACTTTGCTGAGTACTGGGTGTTAGGCTTGGAGTGCTGGCATGATGGTATTTACAATCAATACCATCAGTGGGGAGTTTTAGGCCAGCATCTGAGGATGGTGCGTTTAGGCTTAGCTTTGGGCCTGTCCTGATAAACCTAAGGAGCCTGAGCTGATCTTCAACCTGCTGACGAGCTCTAGATTCTTCTTCCGAGTTTATTGACGGGATGCTGGTTGTGAATACCGGATGTGAGCGGGTTTCATGGCGTAAGCTTGACATGATTGTAGGGGTGATTTTTTGGAATGATTGCATTTCTTTACCTAAGTCAGATGAAGCCGTGGTAGTGAATTCCTGTTGCGATGTATTTTCATTATAAAGGTTTAACGAGAGCGTTGTAACGCATTGTCGAGGTACTTTAACTTCATCACCGGTACTTGATAAGGTGGCGTTGACGAATGGTTGGCGTGGAATGGTTTCTAGATTTGAGTCAGAACGGTTAGGGCAGCTAGGGTTGGTGCTAGAATTAAATAGGCTTTGAGTCGAGGGTGTAACATCGATCTCAGCTAGCAAAGGTAAGCATGAATCTTGGTGGCTATCGTTGGTAGTGGGCGTGGAAATGGGCTTGGTAATAAGGTCATGCTGTCTACGTTTCATGGTGGAGAATCCTCTTTTTGTGTGCCATAGGCTTATATCGTTATGGCGGTAAATCTTCCTGAGGCCACCTTAACCTAAATGCCGTTAGTAAGCAACCATGAGGCTATAAATCAGAGAAGCGGTAAAAATATGATGACTAGCAAGCTGTACACATGGATGGTGCCAAGTAATGATCTAGAACCACTTTAAAGCCCAAAAATACTTGAAAGTTCTTTTGAAGTTGGTTAGATTAAAATAAGCTTATCTTATTCTCATGTCGTAAGAATGCATTCGAAACACACTAAAAGGGGTGACTATGTTTAAATATCAACCACAAATAACTACTGCGGCATTGGCAGTACTGATAACAACCAGCCAACTAGCCCAGGCAGATTACAGTATGGGGTTCATCAGCAGTTACGGAAACCAGAAAAGCAGTTTAATCAGTGCTGATATGCTGATGGGCATGAGTCAATCACGATTGGGTGAAGATAAATTAGTGGGCGGTCTTAGGGGGCTATATCACTTTGATCCTAAAGATAGGGGCTGGGAGCTCTCAGCGGGTATAGGGTATCGTTCATTACTGGCGAAGCAAACCGTCATCATCGGCGATATGATCTTGGATTATAATAAAAGTCGTCATGCTAATATCAAGCATAGCAGTTTGCTGCTAGGTGCCAGCATGATCAGGTCTTTATACGGTTTGCAACTACATACTTATCAGACCTTGAGTCAAGAAAAAGACGTGTTTAAGTTTGATAAAAAAGACCCAAGTAATAGACGTTTGATTGTAACAGAGGGTGCGCACAGTTATACTGAAGTCAGTGCCAATGGGTATTTAATGGGGCGTGCTTTGCATGTAGGCCTTGGGGCTGGGCTTAGCAGCGATATCAGTTGGCCGTTTGCAAAAATACAATATAACCATGCTTTAAGCCAAGATGGCCAAAGCCAGCAATGGTTAGATGTTCACGCGCGCTATGATTACTTCAATACGCATAAAAACAGCGGTAATCGCTTTTACCTAGGACTTGGTTATCATAGAAGGGTATCACCCTACGCGGTTAATAGTCTAGATAGCCATCTGATGCAGCCCATGGACAATCAGTATCGAGATCCTGATGTGGGAAAACGTACTACGGCTGCTAATATAGTAAAGCGGAAATTACCGAAAAAAGCAGGAGTCAATGCAGTAAGTAGCCTGGAACTAAAAGATCACGATGTAGGAAGTATAGCTGCAAGCCTTGTTGCGATACATGCCACTGGTGGTCAGCTAAAACGCCATAAGATAGAAGATATAATTGCAGTAGCCATTGCTCCAAAAGCGTTTGAAGAAAAAGAAGCAGCATTGTTTCCAGAAGAACTAGGTTCTTTGGATAATTCGTCCTTTAGAAAAGGATTAAAATTAAGACGAATGAATGCTTATGGAAGAAACCCTACACGAGAACCTATACACCTACAAATTACCCAAAGAGGGCCTCTCATCATAAATCCCACAGACGATTCAACAGGTACTCGGGACTTCCGGATATCTGATGGTAGTAGAGCCATTGTGAGTGGCGATAACGCTGCGGGTTTAATTGTGATCCACATTAGTAGTAGTACAGTTTCTATAATGTCAATAAAAAATCGCTCCGTTCTAGATGGAATCGGGATGGTTAGTGACCTGGCGTCAGGTATTGATCTAAAGAGTGCAAGCGTGGGGGAAATTAAGGCTAGATTAAATCAGTTAATACGATAGCATAGCAGCCAAACAGCTTTCATGGTCGCCGAACAAAACCCTGATACAGGTGGCGCGGCGTAGGTAGTGAGCAATATCCAGTTCATCACTCACGCCCATACCACCGTGTAATTGGGTGGCCGTCTCAGCAATCATTTGTAGGTGTTGATTGATGCAAAGCTTTACTTGTTGGCTAAAGATCATCAGCTCATCTGGATGGGGAGGCTGAGCATGATCCAACATACAACTCAGCCCAAGCCCCATGGATCGTATTTGTTCTTCTGCCAAAAACATTTCCACCATACGGTGTTGTAAGACCTGAAACTTGCTGATAGGCTTGCCAAACTGTTCGCGTTGTTTGGTATAGTCGCGGGTTTTTTGATTAAGCGCGGTCGCCATGCCCACAGCCTCTGCTGCCAGCAAGCATACCGCTCGAGGATAGAGGCTATGGTAAAGACTGTCTTCTAGCACAAAGCTATGCTCGGGTAATACTTTTACCGATTTGCATACTACATCGGCCATGCAACTGTCATCAATACATACATAATCCTGACGACTTACCTGATGGGCTTCAAGCACAAAAGCTCGTCGTTGACCCTGTTCATCCAGCGCTTCAAGCAATAAGTGAGTCGCATGTGTAGCACCCCATATTTGATCGCATCGTCCTGAAACCTCCCAACCTTTTGCAGTTTTTTTAGCTTTTAGGTTAGATGCATGAGCCAGACTCAGTGCATCCGGTTGTCTAAACCCACAAACCAAGCGACAACTACCTGATGCCATATCAGGAAGCAAGTGTTTCTTTAGCGATTCAGTTGCGAGATGATGAATGGCCATGCCGCCCAGCAAACATGGGATAACTGGCTCCAATACCAAATGATGACCCAAGGTATCCATAACACATGCGCAATCGGCCATACTTCTACCAAGACCACCATATTCTTCGGGTATACAGAGACCAAAAAGGCCCATTTCCGATAGTGCTTGCCAAGCATCTTGATCCCAATACTGTTTTTGATCAATACGTTTAGCGCGTTTACTGAATTCATAATGGCTTTGACATAGTTTATGAAAACTGTCATGAAACAATAGTTGTTCACTCGTTCGTTCAAATGGACTCATGGTTATGCTCTCCTGTTAGAGGCCAAGTATCATTTTGGCAATAATATTGATTTGAATCTCATTAGATCCGGCATAGATACTTTCTTTACGCTGATTAAGATAGCGATTGCCGCGTAAATTAGCCTGATTTCTATCCTCATCTTCAAAAAAATCATAAGGTAAATGCCGACCATCTACGATACTACTGATGCCATGAACTTTAATCTGAATATCAGATAAGGCTTGAATCAAGCGGGTGGATAGAATTTTAATGATGGATGATATCTTGAGAGCTTGACCAGCGTTGGTACTGGTAGCAGCTCTTAACATGGTTATCTTAGCTGCTTGGGTGTCAGTGGCCAATTGGTTCACCGTGGATAAGTATTGATTGACTAACAAGCTATCTTGAGGTGCTAGCTGACGATGACTTTTTAGTGCTGTGATCAGCTGATTGACCTCATATTCAACTCGGGATAACCGAGCACCAAAAGATGATCGTTCAAAAGTAAGTAGGTATTTAGCACAATCCCAACCTTTGTTTTCTTGACCTACCATTTGGTCAAGCGGTATTTTAACATTTTCAAAGGTGATTTGATTCACTTCATGGTCACGGTCAGCAGTAATCAAGGGTCTTAAGGTTACCCCTGGTGACTGCATGTTGACCAAGACAAAAGATATACCTTCCTGAGGTTTCACCTGGGTATTGGTGCGAACCAGACAAAAAATCCAGTTAGCAAACTGGGCAGCAGTGGTCCAAATTTTTGAACCATTCAGTATATAATGATCACCGACACGTTCGCATTTCATTTGTAGTGATGCTAGATCAGAGCCAGCATTAGGCTCAGAATAGCCTTGGCACCAGATGTCATCGCCCTTTAGTATGCGAGGAAGATAGGTGTTTTTTTGCGCGTCAGTACCAAAAGCCATGACCACAGGTGCCAACATAGTAGGCCCAAAAGGTAGTTGTATGATGAGATCGTTTTCATATAGTATGCTGTAAAATAGATATTTTTCAACCTCTGACCAGCCAGTACCGCCAAAGGATTTTGGCCATAATGGGGCACCCCAGCCTACTTTATTCAGTGTTCTTTGCCAAAGGCGAAAATCCTCAGCTTCAAACGGTATACGATGTTGCTGTTTACGTTTGATGACGGCAGGATAGTCGTGTTCAATAAAGTGATGAACACGTTCAACAAAAGATTTTTGTTCATCGCTGAGAACTAAATGAGTGTCAAACATAACGGTCTCGTATTGATACGTATACAAGTTATATAGATCAAATCAATGAAGAATGTGCTATTTATGAGTCAAATTAAGCAAAGGTGTGTTAAGCAACCTTGAAGATACGTACGTGTGATGGTTTTTAATCATTTAGAGGTTTACATAAAACCATGGTTGTACAGATCACAAATACAGGAAGTTCCGGCCTAGTACGCTGAGTTTTTACTAGGATTAGGTTGTGTGTTACCACATTGAACCAAGGCATAAAATGATTGCAATAGCCGTTAATGTATGTTAATATTTGTTGTTTTAGGAAGGTGTTCTAGATGCTTAAAAAATCATTATTCTCATACTTAGTTACCAGTGTGTTGTGTTTTGCAACTATGTCTATACGGGCCGACAAGCTAGAGGTAGCCGTCATCAGTACTAAGTACGGCAATATGGTTATTCGTTTTTACGAAGATGCTGCGCCTAAACACGTAGCCAGTTTTAAGCAACATGCCGCTAATAAGTACTATGACAAAACACTATTTCACCGTATTGTACACGGGTTCGTGATTCAAGGTGGAGATCCTCTAAGTAAACAAGAGCAAAAAAGCATGGTGGGTACCGGTGGTCGATCAGCCATATTTTATGGTGTTGGCCAAAAAGACAATCCAGATTCCTGGACCCTTCCCGCCGAGTTTAACGGAAAAAAACATGTCAAAGGTACATTAGCCATGGCACGATCCCATAGTCCAGATAGTGCAGGCAGTCAGTTTTATATCTGCCTTGATAGGCTAGCAAGCCTAGATGGTCAGTATACAGTCTTTGGTGAGTTGATTACAGGTCAAGAAGTGCTTGACAAGATAGGAAAGCTGCCAACCGATGAACATGACCAACCCTTAGACCCCATCGAAATGACTGTGACAATCGAGCAACGAGACGTCTAATTTAGCACAAGGCAAAACCCATGACAGTTGATCGGTATGCGCTACTGCAAGATACGTGTAGTCTTCTTAATTGTGGAGCCTATAAAGATTCAGCGCCAAACGGACTACAGGTAGAAGGTAAGCCAACCATCACATGTGTAGTATCTGGTGTTACAGCATCTAAACCGTTGATCACGAAAGCCATTGCACTTAAGGCAGATGCGATATTAGTTCACCACGGTTATTTCTGGCGAGGTGATGACCCCTGCATAGTTGGTCCATTCAGACAAAAATTGGCTATGTTAGTTGAGCATAACATCAATCTCATCGCTTATCATTTGCCGCTTGATGACCACGCCATACTGGGTAACAATGCTCAGCTTGCTAAACTCATGAACTGGAGCATGGTGGGCAGTTGTCATGGTGCGCCACTGTCACGATACGGTCAATTAGAAAAGCCCAGTAAGGTGATACAGCTCTGTCACGTACTTGAACAAAAGCTAGCTCACAAACCGCATTTAGTGGTTGGTAATCCTAATCAGATCATTCAAAACGTTGCTTGGTGCACGGGAGCAGCTGGCAATCTAATACCGCAGGCAAGTCAAGCAGGTGCAGATGTTTATGTGACAGGTGAGGTATCTGAGCGCCATGTACACCTAGCAAAAGAATGGGACATAGTACTCATTGCGGCCGGGCACCATGCTACTGAACGTTATGGAGTCATGGCACTTGGTAAACATTGGGCCAAACAGTACAACATAAACCATCAGTTTGTTGAGATATATAGCCCGGTTTAGATTGAGTACGTGAGCTGTTGTTTGATGTGTTCTCATGACGGTATGATAACCCCAAGGCAATAAACAAGGGGTAAGATTATGTCACTGAGCCAGGAAGCACTTTAGATTTATCTCAAAAGCTGTCGTGTTTATGAAATAGGCATAACAACCCTAGACAACGATTCAAAACCGTGACACCGGACTGATACAACCCAGTAAGATCATCTTATTTTAGACTTGAGTGGCTTGTAAAAATCTATTCTGGTAGTCAGGATTTTGGTCAAATACTCCGCTATAAGCTGAGGTGATCATGCGTGCCCCTGGCTTTTTAACGCCACGGGTTGCCATACATTGATGGGTTGCAATCACTTGAACAGCGCAACCGCGTGGTTTAAGGTTTTTTTGTAGTGAATTGATGATTTGTTGAGTCATAATTTCCTGAGTTTGTAACCTTTTTGCAAAAATATCTACAATTCTTGCCAGTTTTGATAACCCTACAATGCGCGTATCAGGAAAATACGCAATGTGAGCTACACCTGTGAATGGCTGAATATGGTGCTCGCAGTGCGAGGTGAATTCAATATCTTTAAGTAATACCATTTCTGAGTAGTTTTCAGTGTATTCAAAACAAGTTAGCGATAATGTTTTTTCATCATGTTCATAGCCTGATGTGTGCTCCTTAAGGGCATTAACAAAGCGTTTTGGTGTGTCTACGAGTCCTTCTCGATCAGGGTCCTCTCCTATCCATCTTAGAATAGTTCGGACTGCTTGTTTAGCCTCTTCAAAACTGGGTTGATGTTCATGCTTCATAATCAATACCTATCGTGATTTATTGTATGTATAGTTGAATATTAGGAATTTATCTTGTAATTCAAAAGTTCTGAATAAGAATTGAAGCAAGGTCCAAGAATGAAGGAAGATAGGTATATATAGACTATAGATATCCTAGCCAGCCAGGATAACTTGTGGTAGCAGGTAAATCTTACTAGAGCAATAAGTGCATACTTGCACTCATGAAATCGCTGGACAGAGGGGCTTATGGGATTGATAATATTTGAGTTTATTATAAAAATATGATTTTTGGAATATAAACACTGTGATTGAGCAATAATTAGATCAGATTATAGGCGATGGTGTTATAGGCCATCATCAATAGTATTCGCATGATCTTTGTTGCTGTGCTAAACTAAGCGATTTGAGTATCATTAAGCTTGATCATGCCAATTACATTCAATACATCAAATTTAGATAAGCAACGAGAGCTTGCGTCACACTTTGAACGGCTGGGGTACAAAATACGCTTTGAGAGCCGGAAGATACCTGAAATTTGCTCAAGCCATGTAGACGTTGTGACGCACAAAGCCTCGTCGGTAACTCCTGGCGTCCTAGTTGAAGATGTCTCACTAGAAGTAGAAGGTGGGGATTTAGGGGTGCAAGTGAAGCACCGCGCGCACCTATTACCTACACTCTCAGGCCGGAAAGCGGCCTGGATTGTACTGTTGGCTCAAGCACGGGTAGATGAGCCTTTGGTAGATATCTATCGGGGATGTATAGAGGGTAGGATATTATCCCGTGACGAGGTGCCACTTGGTAAACACATAGACTTAAGGCAGCCAGGACAACAGTCTTTTGATAAGTATTTCTGGCCTGATGGTGTTGATCATAGCCTTGCTTATCATAAGCCCGATTCATTATCAGCACGATGGCTGACGGTTTTTGCATGGCATAGGGGGCATAAGCTGTGTACACGAGATAGAATTGATACATGGGATGGAAAATACCAAGATTCGTAGCACGGTGTTCAGAAATTAAGTCTGATTGATAGAGCTAAAATCATAAAAACTGTGGTAATTTTTTTACATTAAGCATATAATAGTACATGATTTAGTTTCAATGGAGTGAAACAGTGCTCATTCTTAGTAGAAAAATAGGTGAAGTTCTTGTCATCGCAGACAATATCAAAATTAGTATACTAGCTATTCGAGGAAACCAGGTCAAATTGGGTGTAGACGCGCCTAAAGACGTATCAGTCCATCGGAAAGAAATATTTGACCAACTGGAAAATAACCAAACTCAAGATGAGCCCAACAAGAGGGCTGACGACGACACAAAAAAACTTGATTGATGTTACATCCAATGATACAATTTTGCATAATTGGAGAGGTGGCCGAGTGGCTGAAGGCGCTCCCCTGCTAAGGGAGTATGGGACATCATCTCATCGAGGGTTCGAATCCCTCTCTCTCCGCCAGGTATTTAGCCAGATTGTTGGCATGAGAACCGTAATAAAGTTTCAAATATTTGATTATTATGGCATACCAAAGCGGCGCGTGTATGTGTAGTTCATACTTATCACATCAAAGAGGTTGAAGTAGCAATTTTACTTGTTTTATGTTAATGTGTAGTGTGTGTGTTAAGCAGGTAGTCCATGCAGCAAGAGATAAATAGTGAAAAAAAAGATAATATTATCAGAATTATAGCAGCCTATCACTTCATGCCTTTCGCAGAAGCTAAGCTTGAGAAGATACAAAAGGAAGCCAAAAATATAGCCGACTCACTGGCTATCAAAGGTACGTTACTACTATCTACAGAAGGCTTTAATGGAACCCTTGCTGGTAGTATTCAATCCATGGACACCTGGATTTTGTATCTTAAGAAAAAATTTTCCGAATCAGTAATGATTAAAGAATCGTATCACCACAAGAACCCATTCCTAAGACTTAAGGTTAAAATAAAACCTGAAATAGTGACAATGGGACAAGCCGACATAGATGTGGCAACACAAACGGGCATCCGGGTACCGCCTGATAAATGGAATCAGTTACTCAATGATGAACAAACAGTTGTCATAGATACCCGCAATACCTATGAAATTGAAATAGGTAGTTTTAAAGGTGCTGTAAACCCGAATACAACAAACTTCAGAGATTTTCCAGATTATATTGATGCTCACATAGATGGCTGGCAGGACAAGAACATAGCCATGTTCTGCACAGGCGGTATTCGCTGTGAAAAGGCATCAGCACATATTCAAAAGAAATATGGTAAACAAGTATATCAGCTAGATGGTGGCATACTTAATTATATAGAAAAAATACCAGAATCTGATAGCAGTTGGGTTGGTGATTGTTTTGTATTTGATCATAGAGTATCAGTCGATCATAATCTTAAATCTGGCGCTCATGATCAATGTTATGCATGTAGATGGCCACTACTACCAGATGATAAATTAAG
Organism: Pseudomonadota bacterium; assembly: GCA_036148435.1. Lineage (GTDB taxonomy): Bacteria > Pseudomonadota > Gammaproteobacteria > Comchoanobacterales > Comchoanobacteraceae > JAYYHL01. The sequence continues at coordinate 200,592 of JAYYHL010000008.1, forward strand.
TCCCAACTATAAACAGGGTGTTTCATGCAGTCGATGCTACCAACAAAAAACACACTTTCAAAAAAAACGATATATTGAGCGTCAAAAGCAGATTGACTTGTCAAAAAAAACGGGTAGGCATCATATGGGTATCAATCAGAGAAATACACATGACTAGTTTCAATCAACTAAGTGAATCTTGGACTGATAACAGTAACAAAGCTCATAATTCCCCTATACCAGTATGAATATACTATTGTCTTTTAGAAGGTGTCCGTACGCCATCCGGGCAAGAATGGCGCTTCATTTAATGAAGATTAATTTTGAGACCTTAGAAGTAAACCTAAAACAAAAACCAGCTATACTTCACCGACTATCGCCTGATGCAACCGTGCCTGTCCTGTGTCTGCTAAAGAGCAAACAAATACTTAAAAGCAGTGACGAAATCGTAGCATGGTGCATGGGCACAAAGATTCTAGAACCATGGACTAATCATCGATCTTCAGAACAGGAGGCATTGTGCCGTTATTTATATCGGAGGTTGAACACTGATTACATACCCGCATTCAATCGATACAAATACTGGCAGCGTTATGATGACGTTAACAGGTCACTGGAGCTAAAGCAAATAGACGGTTATATGAGAGAGCTAGACTCCGTAATCGGTAGTACTAACAGTATTTTACGTGAAAAATCAGAGCTTGACATCATGATCTATCCTTTTGTCAGACAGTGGGACCGTTACGTTGAATGCCCAGCACTAGATAGTCATTATCCAAAAGTAGCCAGCTGGTACCATGATATAAGTCGGGACGAGTATACTCGGTGTGCAATGGCTAAAAACATGAGTGATACCAAAAGTCAGGAAGTCCTAATAAAAACCTTAGAGGAAACCTTTAGATAGCTGCAAGTAACTTATTATAATGACTATATTAAGCAATAATACACAGGAGGTAACAGTAGCTTGAACACATATAAAACGAGATAAAGCTTATACCATAGCTATGTTCAACGCGAGCAGTAGGTGTATAATCTAACCAGAATATTTCAGCGATCGACTAAAAAACTGGACTAATTTTTCTTGGTAGTGATAAGGGTATTGATACATGCCTTCTAAATGATCAGCCCCGGGTATGAACCAAGTATCTAGATCTGTCTGATATTGATCACCCATTTGTTTGAACAACTCACTATGTGAAAAAGGTATACGACTGTCATTTTCTCCATGAGTGAGGAATATTGGCCTGCTACCATGATTTAAAAGTGCCTCTTTACAACTTATAGCATTGGGATTAATCCCAATGATTAGTCTTCCAATACGTATGGAGTCACGACACAGATACAATGGCATTTTTCTAACGGTCAGCTCATGTTCACACATGGCTGAGAAATCAAAAAAGGGACTATCAAGCCAAACTGATGCAAGTTGTGGCTCTTGGCTAAATGCGATAGCCGATGTTACAGCACCTAGTGATAGACCAACGATGCCTACCTTAGATGGGTGGTATTTTTTATATTGTAAAAGCCAATCAAATGCGCCAAGAATATCTTTATACTCAGTTTGGCCTAGCCTGATAAATGAGTCAAGGTGGGTGCTATCTCCATAGTTCTGTAGATCAATTCTGAGCGTGTTAAAGCCTGACTTCAGCAGCATCGCACTGACTAGAAGTGGGCTTGAACTGGCTTTGTGGCTAGGTTTGATCCCGTGAACAACGATAACAACGGGTGCATTTTTATTCACCTCATGATAGGCGCCTGATAAAATGATATCATCGCGACCACGACTAGAAAAATGCACAGGTACACCGTTTTCAACGTACCAGTTTGAACTATCGAACTGAATATTTTGGGTTATTACAGCCGATGGCAGCCATGAGTTGGGCCAGCCTCCGACTTCATCAGAATCAGGGCCATAATGGGTCACTTTGTAAATAAACACGACACAAAGCAGTAGGTAGATTACAGCAATGCCAATCAGTGCCGATAATATTACTTTAAGGTACTTAATCAACCAAGTATCCAAAAAAGATACATTATAACATCCAATACCAGATTTGTAAATTATCAGCTCATCTAAAGATAATAAACACTCTCACAAGCTTCCATTTACATAGGTTAAGTTGCTATGACACGCAGATGATTCAAACTAGAAACTGAACACTTTGGTTCGGGGCGTTAATGTGAAGTACTCCAGCACCAATATAAATCGACAGTCAAAACTATCAAAGATTAAGAACGATGATGGTCGGTCCCATGATTGCGTGAACATCATGCTAATAGGCCATAGAGATCTAAGCCTTAATAGGTCAATCATCTGTTATAAAGATCACAGCAAAACAGGTTCAAACACTGCATAGCCGGGATGTATATGTCTCGCCAACAAGACCAATACTCAGCTAGGCTAGGGCATATTTGTTAACTCAAATCGAGCACACACCCCTGTGTGTAGCAGAACAAAGCAAAATTCAAGCAATCGGCTACACAATATTTTAAAAAACCATCAAACACTCTTGTTATTGTTAAAGGCATAAAATTTATGCTATGATCAAACATGAACCTAATATATTTTTTCCTTTTAGCCAGTCATTTATCAGCAAGCATCATAAGTCCCCCCATGCTGTCTAATGAAACAAAGATGGAGACTTGCTTGAGAATGAGAGGTTGGGTCCATACAAGTCCTGCACTGTTCACATTCATTGAAGAGGCTATTCATTTGCCTCAGGGGCCTACGCCGCCCCAATATCAATTTTTACAATCATGGGTGAGTGAGGGCTATGGTGATGCCTTACTACCCATCCTTGATCACGTCAATGAACAGCCATGGATTAAAGGACTACAAAGTGAGTTTAAAAATCCAGTTGATTGGTGTCCATTACGGTGTGATGCATTGAGTTTCCATAAGCTTAGTATTCATCTACCAGATGGTGATACTCAAAAATTAACCCGACTCTGTAAGGGTAATTGTCAAATAAAGAGCAGAGGCTATCGATCGTCCGAAAAGCATTATTGTGACTGCACGCTCAACGGTGAAAACTGTGATCAATTGACCAGGCAAGAGCAATCATTTATACGCAAGACCAATCTTTTCCACAAGCAAAAACTCAGTGGATTCATGTCTGGATCCTGGCGGATGATCGCCGACGAAAGTGTTAATATTAACAAACTAAAAGCGAATCCCACTGATGACGGAACTGCACATAAATAAAATTCATGAACCAATGGCTTGAACTGACCTAAGCTATCCTGTACAATGCACCATGTAATCAGCATGCGCCCGTAGCTCAGCTGGATAGAGTACCTGGCTACGAACCAGGCGGTCGGGAGTTCGAATCTCTCCGGGCGCGATTATGTTATTAAAGCATAGTACAGCTTAGAGGTCCCCTATTCGAACCTGAACTTACAGCAGAGTGTTGAGGGACGTGCTTGGTTGTTGTTTCGGGCTTATTAACGGAACGTGGCGCAGCAAGGCTATTAAGCACTGTGCTAGAATGATCTGGGTGATAGACATTGGCGATGCGTCTAGAAAGTTTGAATGCCGATCTTGCTCGAGTCAAGCAATTTAAAGCTATTCGTCTGATAGCTTTAGCGGTCCTGATAGCCAGTGCTAATGTTATAGCCATGAATATCAATACACCAAGTAACAATATGAGTTTACGAGGGGCAATGTATTCGTTTAAATGATGTGTGTGGTGACGTTGATTATCATCAGGCACCATGGTGTTGAGGTGATCAGCCCAATAGTAGGTATGCCCTGAAATATTGATGGGTTGTGGCTGAAGGCTGACAGAAAGATCATCAGCAAGCTTATTCACAGTTTCAGTGATATATCTTGAGAGTGAGGGGGCTAAGTCAGGGGCGTGAGTATAAATAAGACCTGAGGGTGCTGGGATAATATCAGCAAGTTCATTCTGTATTGATAGTAAACTATAATGGCTTGAAGCATAATTCATGACGATAGCGTATACAAGTTCAGGCTTAAGATGAGGGAAGTTAAAGGTCAAAAAAATAGGTAATTGTATGATGCAATTGGCCAAAGATCTATGTTTTGGATCACTGGCTAGATAAGCTTTTAGCCGAGCCATAAACAAGTCAAAGTCATAGATTTTAAATCGCTCTAAATAGTTTAACTGCTGAAGATTTGGATTTAATTCATAGCCAAGAATAAAAGGAGTGTGCTTCAGCATAAGACTTGTAAGTATATCAGGATATGAGGTTATAAACGATAGCTTTACTTGGCTATTAAAATCAGGGTGATTCTTGATAGGGTTCTGAATATGTTGGTATGATTGTTTAATAGCAACCTCGCTTAGATCACGTTCGGTTATTGATATTTCAAAACTCATACCGTCAGGATCATCCTTTGAGAGTAGTGCTGATGGTGTTATAAACTTATGAGGTAGTTTAAATGAAATATGATCACTAGCATATCGCATGAACCATGAATAAATAGCACATAAAAACTTAGCATGCTCAATGCTAATAGGGCATACAGCTGTATTGTGCTCACCAACAATACCAATGTGAACAACACCCCTAGGTAAACGTTGTTTATGAAAGAGAACAGGCCTATGGCTCGGCACAATATTCCACCAACGCCTGACATTGTCTGGTAATTGATAGGATTCAAACGAGCCTCCAGGTCCAGAGGTAAGGTCAGATGTTAATACTGAAACCATCACACCTGGATATTTTCTTTTAAGCCAATAGCAAACCGATAAGAAGCAGAGACCACCTCTACTATGGCTGGATAGCACAATATCAGTTAGTGTGCTATGGTCACCAACTTTTATTATTTGATTTTTTATAAGTTCCTTAATTTCAAAGAATGTTTGATGATATCCATGCTCCCCACTACCATTAGTAATACCGCTAATACCGGTTGGGCCTGATAATGACTCTGGTGATAAAAAACAGTCTGGATTTGATTCACAAAAACGATTGCGAATGACGTCTAACAATGAACAATTACTAGCGTTGCTGGAAATGCGCGGATCAAGCTCAGTGCCATGAACATTAATAGAAAGTAAAACAGATTGCATAATAAAATATTTTTTAACAATTTAACACGACTTTGACATTGTTGAAAGTTATTTTAGCTAGTAAAAGTGATGACGGCCAGTATTTAAGAGGACAATAAGCCAAAAAATATTCAGTCACCCTATTATCTACATAATAAGCATGCAACTTTGCACATCAAGAGCCCAGTGGTGTATAATAAATATACAAAAGTTCTTGGCGACTTAAGATATTGATGTAACCTCACTGATGTCAAACATTCATTATGACCCATGAGCATAAGTTCTTTTTAGGATGGCCAAGTTCCCATACGATTCTGGAGGCACATGAATATAGAGTAAGTAGGTTGATGTGACCACGAGCGTTTTTAGTTTATGGCTGCACATCAAATATTAAAGCAAGGTTCATGATCTTTTAAGATGTGGCTTCTTACCTCTGGAGCCTGAGGATAGCCCTGTTTGAGAAATACGTCTCTTTTTAGCACGATCTGCTCCCTCATTTAGTTGATCACTGATATCTTTCAGCGCTTTAGCCCTATATTCAGGGCGGGTCTGACCAGAGAGTACACTGGGCTTGTCAATACTTGGGGCTTCTTGACCGGACTGTGACTTGCCAAGTGACAACCTTGCTTCCTCAATAATATATTCTATCGGGTCTGGTTTTATTTGTCGCTCAAATATTTTATTATACACAGCTAACAAGGCTCTATAGAATGATCGAAATAAATTGACTTCATAACTATCAACAATCGATTCTTGAGGCGAACCCGGCAGTATTTGTTTCAATCGAGACATTTCAGAGGCCTTGTCATAGTGTCTATAGGCGTAAGAAAGCACAAACTCCTTGACTAAGTTAAGTTCATCACCATTGAGATCTTCTTCAGTCAACCGTTCGGCCAAAAGTTCTTTGAGCTTCCGATCTAGAGTCAAGATTTGATGCGCCAATTGCTTGTGTTTACCTGATTCTTTGTATGCAATCAGTTGCTCTATCATACGATCATACGCAATACTGTAGTAGTTGCTGGGTTCTGGGCTCAACAATTGAAGTAACTGCTCTGAACATGTTGCTAGGTTAACCATTTTATCTGGATGAGATAGTTTGAATTGAGCTCGATGAAAAGGCGATAAGGTAGATTTATCAATAGGCGCCGTACAAACCTCCTTGTAAAGCTTAACGAGTTCACTGTCATCTAAGGATTGGGTTTCAACCTCAAGATCACCGGATATCATCCCAGTTGGTATGGTGAGAGTTTCCGGCCACTTTAGATCTTGCCCTTTTTCAGCAAAAAATCTTCGATAGATCTGAAAAATAAAGTTTGCTTGATCTTTGCTGTAAGGTTCTTCAATACTGGCGTGTATGCCAGGTATGATGATTCGCTTTATTTCAGGAGGTAAATAGGGTTTTCGAAATCCAGGAAGACGCATTTGGGGTTGAATATCCCACCATTTAACGATGTTGCCAGGTAATCCTTGTGCCGCAAGCTGACCACCGGGCCCTGAGGTAATATCTGATGTAAGGACATTAAGCCTGATATTCGGATAAATTTCTTCGAGGATACGGGCCAATTCAAGCGCAGGCAGACCCCCTCGGCTATGACTGGTATAGACGATATCAAAATCATCGCCAGGTGGATCAGAAGCAACGTGGCTCTTTATTTGATCTAGTAGTTCTTTGAGACCGGGACGATATCCCTCTAAACCCGATCCTGCTACAACGCCTCTCAATGACGATGGTCCTGCGATAGCTGGTGCTTGGGTAAATTTCTTTGGGTTATATGCAACTAAAGCGCTAGTGATAGCTGTTATGGCATTACGGTCATCTTTATTGGTATAGGATAGTGGGTTAGGATTGGTACCGTGAGCATGTAGCATGAGTGTTGGTTTTGGATTCATAGTTGTTTTTAATTATGGTGTAAGTATTTATAGTACTTATTCGATATTAGTGTGTAAATTTCAGAACCAATAGTGTCTGAAGTTTAAAGTGTCTCATTGTCGAAGCCTTTAGAGTGTCAGGTTTGAGTCTTAATATACTAATGATCACGAACAATTTGAAATGCATATGGTTCGTTTGGACACCTGTCCACCACATGATTGGTAGCATTGATTATAACGTGAAAGAACCTTAGCCATGCACTGACTTGTTTCAAAATTACAGTCTGTAGTAGACAGGTCAAATGTGTAAAAGGGACTTTTGTAATAACCATAATACCAGAGATAATTGGATGAATCATAAAATCTACTCAATTGATAGCAACGTGCTTGAAGACCTTGGCAATAACTTGAATCCAGAAATCGCTGACGCTCACAACGGTTAATACATTGATAAAAACTTTTACCAGCCGATTTGGGTGGGCGGTAGTGAATTTTTGTTTGGGTGATAGGACCACAGCCTGTTAGCAATCCAAGTACTATTAAGGAAAATAAAGATGACTTTGTGTAAAACATGATGATAGCCAAATGAGTAACGAGACACTATAGTTTAGTCTATGTAAGAATTCATGAATTTGAGCCATCATTAACAAAAAAAGAAACGGGATTAACTACAACCGTAAATACGTACTTGTCATGTCTTGATCATATAGCAGGCATCAGCACACACAGTGGACAATGCGAAAGATCAGTCTGCAAGAATAAATGATGTTGGCAAACACCCCAGTCACAGTATGCAGAGCGTGGCATATAAATCCAAGTATTTGTCTTATACTATGTAGCCCAGTGGGCAACGGTACATGGGTAGATTGATTTAGGTACATTAAAAACGGCTAGCATTTATACCTTAAAAATGATCTAAGCTCTTTAAAATAACGTGTAGTTAAAATGTGAAAGTCAACATACAACAGGCATAATGCTTTACTTTCATAGCCACATTTAAAAAATAATAAACATGTGTTTCAGTTGTTTGTATACTATAGTAACCTTATGAAAACAAGATAAAAACCTATGGATATTCAAAAGATAAATTCAGTCCACATGAATACACTTTCAAGATCATTGAGCTCATCTATCTATGAAGATATGCCAAAAGACTTTCAATATCGAGTCAGTCAAGATGAATTTAAAAGCATAGTATCAATGATAAACATGATAGCCAAAGACTCTAAAAAAATGGAAAATATGGTCCATAGTGTTACCCTGGGTCGTGATGGACAAATGGCGATAGAGTTTAAAAGAAAATCATTGCATGGACTTATCAATAGGTCATGTGCAATTTATTTATCACCTGACCAACAGCCCAGCCTTATTATTGAAACCAAAAGTAAATTAGCGGGTGGGCAATCTATGCCAAATGATCAAAAAAGAGGGCAATCAGCGCAAGGTTATTTTAAAAAAGGTAAGCCTTGCTATATTTTAACACCAGATCATGCTGGTAAACTCAGCGTTGCAAAAGGATTCTCGCTAAGTCTAAAGCCGCCATTTAAACACAATAAAGCTCATCAAGATGGACTGGACCGGGAGCTTAAATTGAAAAAACAATACTGGGGTCCAGGTCTGACATACCATCTTAAAGGTAAATCGAATTATTGGGAGGTCAAGGGAGATGATCTTTCAAATTATATGAAAAAAAACCCAAGACTAAGCTTGGATAAGCGCCTAAGCATCATCACTGAGCTTGCTTCAAGCATAGAATCGGTTCACAGACAAGGACAAGTGCATGCTGACATTAAACCAGATAATATCATATTCATTAGTGGTAAAGCTTTACTAAATGATTTTGGCAACACAAAATCCATAGGTGAACCACTAGGGCAGGCCATGACATGGGACTATACGCCTAGGAGTAAAGGTAGGCCTATGCACCAGATTCCAGATGTAAAATGGGCTGATACTCGACACGATTTATATGCATTTGCTAAATGCATCACTGAACAAATAATACCATTATCGTATGTAAACAGTCTACAAGGCTCAGAAAGAAAGCAAGCATGGGTGCTATATAAACAGGCAAAATCAATGCAGATGGTGGGTAATATTCAAAATCACAATGGACATATTGATAAAAGACTCACTGACCGCGTTGATGTATTTATGAGCCGGCTAAGCGATGGTGAAGTTGAAAAAATAACTGATCGTGATGTGATAACCAGTAAACCCAAGACCAGTCATTCACAACCTAAAACAGATCACAATATCATGAAAACCGTTTCAGTAAAAAATTTAGAAGAATATCATGCAACCCCCCAAAAGATGGTTGACAACCATAAAGATGATACTAAAAAGAGAAAGCATATACCAAAATCCTCGAATGTGAAACGAGATCAATCAACACATAACAAAAATGTTCTAGGAATGTTTCATGACGAATCAAGCGATGTGAATGATCGATTAAAATTACTTGTATCGCAAATTGAGCAGGGTAACACATCACTTGCAATAAAGTCCATTCAGAAACTTTCGGAGAAAGATATTACTTCATTCAAGCAACACGGTAAGTCACTTTTACACATAGCTATGGAGCATCATCAAGTCCCTGTAGTAAAAGTTTTGATTGAAAGGATCCCTCATGAAACATTAATATCCACAACATCAGACAAGCCGCTTACTGATGTTGCACGTGAACACAATATGCCCACTGAGATTCAAAGACTATTACAGCATGGTAATCATGAACTAAAACCATAATGATGAATAGGTCGATTTACCCTATCAAATAAAGAACACTAGCCCCAAAACAATGGGTGCATGAACGAGATAGTAGGCGCATTGGTCAAACTTCACTCCTCCAGCCTATCCATCCAGACATAATCGCAGGGCTCCAGTACTTAGGGTGTTTTGGAGCGTAGGACGCGATTGCTTCAGCGCTAAGCCTCGAGTAATGCAAGTGTAATACATGGTTGAAAGTGTGGGCGTACTGCTCTAAACTCATGATAATTGTATGCTCAAAGTTAACACCGATATCATAAATAAGATTTTGGTCTTCAGTCAACGCTTGTGGCAATACCAGCAGGCGCAATCTAGAACATCTTAAAAAAGCATAGCGACCAATGCGTTTAACAGAGATTGGGCAAACCACAAAGATAAGATGGTGACAATCAAGAAAAACAGAAGAATCCAGTGTAGTAATACCAGTAGGGACGATCATATATTCTGGATAAGGCTGCGTCCAGGCATAATCCTCAAAGGTTAGACATTTAATGATAACGGTAGTGCTTGAATGTGCTCTAGCTAAGTCTAATACAGTATTACCTTGACGATCGTGGTCATGGATGCTTGCACCAAGTGAAACAAGTTTGGTAATATTGGTGGGGTCTTTTTTAGAAGATCGATTAAACATTTCAACGGCTAGGTGTAAGGGGGTTTGGCCAGCGAAGTTGACAGCGTTAATACAGGCTCCTAGTGCAATAATTTGAGTGCATAGATCTGGGTTTTTACATTCAACAGCATAATGTAAGGGTGTGTTGCCGCTTTTATCAATATACCCTTAGAGATCAGCGCCGTATTCAAGGAACAGCATTAACTGCTTAAGGAACGACTGGTTTTGCTTAGGTTTGGTAATAAATGTAAAAAGGACTTCAAAAGCATCTTCGTCATGCTTATTTAATCCACATGTCTGAACCGTGCTTCAGGAGCTCAATGCAGGCTTGAGTATGATGGTAAAAAGAAGCACGATGTAATGGTGTGAGGCTATCACCGTTGCCAGTATTAATCTTGGAACCCAGTTCTATGAGTCTAGCGCAAGCATGTGCGTGTCCTTTCTAGGCAGCGTGATGTAAGGATGTTTCATGATGATCAGCCAGCGCAGATTGAATATTCGGGTCACTGACACTCAAGGCAAGGGTATATCGTGAGCCAAACCAATGATCTCTAGGTGAATAAGAGACTCATGTAATGTTTACGATTTATCTGTTTTATACTGAGAAAGCGTATTAGATTTGGGTAAGGGTAGGGGAAGTTGAGTCTACCGTACTAATCTGGAGAGATTGTATATTTAGATAAATAGCTAGGCCTTGCCCATAGGTTTTGAGGTCTGACAGCAACGGGTTGTAGCAGATCAGGTTTTGGTATTCCTAGTTTAGCACTAAAGATAGGCATCCGATCATGCTTCAAATGTGTCCCAACAGGCTTTAGAGGAAGGCTAGTCTGTATGTCCTCCGATGAGTGAGGTTGCTTGGCTATTCTGGAGCTTGTTGGCGGTAAATGGTATGGATTGATATTGCCTTTGCTGACCCATAGGCTTTGAGTAATTGGGGTGGCGTTAAAGGTAGTACCAAGGTGTTCATGTACCGCACTATGGCAGGGTGCACGTCTTTTCATACTTAAATGTTAGGAAAATAATTTATTCATGATACCTAAATATATGCGATTGTCTACAGGTACATCGAGTAGTAATCGGCTTTAAAGCGTGATATTCTTATCACACATATAAACAAAGCAAGCTTATGAAGTTCATATTCATCACAGGCGGTGTGGTCTCGTCAGTAGGCAAAGGATTGTTTGCTGGTGCGCTGGGCGCTTTACTAGAGTCGAGCGGCCTAAAATGTACCTGTATGAAGCTAGATCCATACGTCAATGTTGATCCGGGGACCATGAGACCATCTGAGCATGGTGAGGTATATGTGACGCATGACGGTATCGAAACCGATCTTGATTTAGGGCATTATGAACGATTTTTATCGACTGAGATAGGAGGCAACCATTATGCGACCACTGGTCAGATTTACTCGGAGGTTATTCGGAAAGAACGTCAGGGTGATTACCTCGGTGCTTGTGTTCAGGTTGTGCCACATATCACAAACCACATACAATCATTGATTGAAAAAGTTGGACATAAGCACGATATAACGCTTGTTGAAGTAGGTGGCACGGTGGGGGATATTGAGTCACTTCCATTTTTGGAGGCAATTAGACAGCTAAGAATACGGTATGGAGCGCATCAAGTTGTATTTGTACATGTAACGTGGCTACCCTACATTGAATCGGCGGGCGAGCTAAAGACCAAGCCAACCCAACATTCAGTTAAAGAGTTAAGATCCATAGGTATACAACCAGATATCCTTGTTTGCCGATCCAAATCAAGCATCAACATAACACAAAAAGAAAAAATAGCACTGTTCACTAACGTCCCCATAGAGGCAGTTATATCAACACCAGATCTTGAGAGTATTTATGCTATGCCAAGTGTATTGGCAGCACAGAAAGTAGATAAACTCATACAATCACAAATGAATATTGAAGAGTACAAGATTGACATATCACGGTGGGAGACATTGATCAAGCCCGCCCTCAATAATAAGAATAAGCCTCTAAAAATTGCTATTATCGGTAAATATGTGTCATGCAAGGATGCGTATAAATCCTTAGACGAGGCGCTCAAGCATGCTTCTATGGCAATAGATTATCCAATTGTACTTGAGCATGTAAGTGCTAGCAGTGAATCTTTAACTGCAAATATGCTTTCTACATATAATGGCATTATCGTACCAGGTGGTTTTGGTTCTCGTGGTGTTGAAGGTAAGTTACTAGCCATTCAATATGCTCGTGAACACCAAGTACCTTTTCTGGGTATTTGTTATGGCATGCAATTAGCAGTTATAGAATTTTGTAGGCATGTGTTAGGCCTCAAGGGTGCAAACAGTTCTGAAATAGACAGCAACACCCCACATCCAGTAGTGGGTATTATTGAAGAGCTTTGCCAAAGGAAAAGCGCCAAACAAGCAATCCACTCTAAAATGATGTTAGGTGGCACTATGAGACTTGGTGCCATAACTGATACCGTAAAAAAGGGTAGTTTACTTAGCCAAGTATACCAAGCCGAAACCCTACGTGAGAGGCATCGCCATCGATATGAAGTCAATCCAGAGTACTGTCGCGAGATGGCTGCGAACGGTATGATAGTATCGGGACTATCCGAAAGAGAGGGTTTTATTGATGTAATTGAAATCAAAGAGCATCCCTGGTTTATGGGCTGTCAGTTTCACCCAGAATTTACTTCCAAACCACTTGAGCCAAGCAAATTATTCGTAAGCTTTCTCAATGCGGCTAAAAAGCGTCAAGAGATAGCGTCATGAGAATCTTGCCCAATAATCAACAGCCCATGATGCTCATTTCAGGGCCCTGTGTGCTTGAGAGCAAAGCACTCGGCCAACAGATCGCAGGCGTTTTGTGCAATATCAAGCAAACACTAAATATAGAAGTCGTATTCAAGGCCTCCCTAATCAAAGCAAACAGAACTTCAAGTCACTCTTTTCGCGGAGTTGGTCTTGATCAAGGTTTAAGATGGCTAGAGGATATCAAAAAAGACTACCAACTGCCCGTTATAACAGACATACACGATCCCTTCATGGTAGATGAGGTAGCAGAAGTGGTCGACATATTACAAATTCCAGCCTTTTTATGTAGGCAAACTGACATCATCGAGTCAGCTGCAAGAACTAAAAAATGGTTACTTATCAAAAAAGGTCAATTCATGGCACCGGATGACATGCGATATGTTTGTGACAAAGCAATTAAACAGGGTAATAAACAATTATTACTCTGTGAGCGGGGAACAACCTTTGGCTACCATGACTTAGTGGTAGATTTAAGAGGCCTTGTGACCATGAAAAAATTCGGTTTCCCTGTAATTATGGATGCTACACATGCGGTTCAGCAACCTGGAAAAGCTTCAGGAGCATCATCCGGTCAACGATCTTTCGTCCCCGTCCTGGCAAGAGCTGCAATCAGTGCCGGTATTGCAGGCATATTTATGGAAACACATCCAAATCCTAAGAAAGCTCTAAGTGACGGCCCTAATGCTGTACCACTTCATCAGCTAAAACAACTTGTAACTGAGTTATACAATCTGGATCAATATATTAAGTCGAATCCACCTCAAGTAGCATTGTTCAATGATGAGGAGATGTAATGATATTATTTTATGAGCCTATAAATGTCCCTATTAAGTCACTAAAAGCTATAGAGTGCTTAGATTCAAGAGGACAACCTACAGTAGCCTGCCAGTGTGTGCTAAATGACGGGTCCTATGGTTTTTCGTCAGTACCTTCAGGGGCATCAACCGGACAATATGAAGCCCATGAACTCAGGGATCAAGATTTAAGCCGCTATGGTGGTAAAGGTGTTTTAAAAGCAATAGATAACATTAACCACATCATAGCACCTCAAATTTATCAAAACAGACCTGATACCATAAAAGCTGTTGACGATTTACTTTGTTCACTAGATACTCAGCAAAAAAACAAGATAGGTGCAAATGCAACCCTGGCGGTGTCCATAGCTTATACACGCGCCAGGGCTATGCATTTGGGCTGTCAACTATATGAATCGCTTCAAGACCATGATCAGCCATTAGTAATGCCCGTCCCTTACATGAACATGATTAATGGCGGCAAGCATGCACGGAATGAATTGGTTATTCAGGAGTTCATGATTGTACCACATGGGTTTGATCGCTTCTCAGAATCAGTGCAATGCGGTGCTGAAGTGATGGCCCATTTAGCTAGCATACTGGATAAGTACTATCCCTCCATCGGCCGAGGTGATGAGGGCGGTTATGCCCCAACTGGGCTTTCTGATCCCGTTACAGCCATCGAGCACCTCAAAACAGCCATCAAACATGCTAACTACACAGAAAAAGAAGTATCAATCGCTTTGGATTGTGCTGCAACCGAATATCACAAAGATCACATGTATGCCATAGACAAAGACTTTAAAACAGTATATGACAAACAAGCATGGATTGAGTATTTAGTGACACTCAGCAAGCAGTTTCAACTTTGCTCCATCGAGGACCCACTTGCAGAGGAAGATTTTTCTGGATGGGCAACATTAACAAGCATGATAGGCAATCAAACTCAGTTGGTAGGCGATGACATCTTTGTTTCGCAATCTCATAGACTCAAGCAAGGTATAGAAAAAAATTGTGGCAACGCCATTCTCATCAAGCCTAACCAAATCGGTACTGTCACAGAGATCCATCAGACGGTTCAACTAGCACGTCATCATGGGTACCAAATCATGGTTTCACATCGATCAGGTGAGACAGAAGACACTTTTATATCAGATCTCGCCTGTGCATGGCGTCTTGGTCAAATCAAGTGCGGTCCTCCTAAGCAAACCGATAGAACAGCCAAGTTAAATAGACTAAAATGGATTGAGTGCCTATCAAGCGCTAACAAACTTTGGCGTTTTTCTTCTCAACGTGCTAGTGCCCCAGTGATATGATTCGTTTGATACTCTTGGCCTTGTTTTTATGGGTGCAATGGCAAATTTGGAGGCCTCAGGATGGCTATCTAAAACTACATAACCTCAACAAAGAACGACATATACTTAGCCAAAAAAAGGCTCTTTTGGAAAAGCAAATACAACACCTAGAAGATCAGTCAAATACCAAAAAGAAAGATAAATCAATAGAGAAAGAGCTAAGAGAAGAACTTGGCATGATTAAAGACTCTGAGAAACGCTATTACTTCACTCAAGGAAATAACCGGAATGTCAAATAAGAACCAAAAACCCATCCATAATCGACTACATGACATAGTAGGCATGGCCTGGTGTGATAAAACCAGTTTTGAAACCATCAAAGAAGTTTATGGTATTTCAGAAGGTGAGGTTAAACGATATATGAAAGCTTATCTGAAACCAAGAAGCTATGTGGTATGGCGACAGCGAGTCAAGTCCAAACCTCAAAAACACAGGCGGTATAAACAGTGCCCATAGTTCAGTGTATTAAGCCCATACAGCATTAGGAGATCTCAGGCGTGAGAGAAGTGCAAGTGATGAGTCGTTTATGGGTGTGCTTAACGATCATCCCCAGTTTTTCTGCTAATATGCCTGATCCATTGAACTATAAACACTATCAATTCAAACGAGGTTATGTTCATGTTATTCAACTTTCAGCATCCGAATGGAAGCCTAATATCGTTGCAGAGCTAAAGGGTCTGAATATGATCACTCGGTTCAAAAACAAGCAACAGTGGTCGATTAATGGTAGTTTTTTTGGTCATAGCAAACAAGGAATGAGACCTGTCGGTGCACTTAAGATTAACCGTACATGGGTGAATCAAATAGCTTCCAACCGAGGAATTATTGGATGGCAACAGAATCATAAAGACATTAAATGGTATTTTGATAGACCACAGTTGACTAAACAAGGTTGGTGTTCGAGCTACCATACAGATCGCTGGTGGGAAAAGGCTGATGACGTCATAGCTGGTGCGCCCTTATTAGTATACAACTACAAAGCTGTTGACGTGTCTTCTGAAAATCTTAGGCACTCGTTTATTCATAAGCGTTATGCCAGGAGTATGTTATGCCTATTATCCAATGGGGCAATAAAACTGTTTATAGTGAATGGTAGTGATGGCTTACTGCATACGCTTAGACTATACAAAAAAGGGGTCAACATCAAAGAGTTAACGCAGATCGCCTTGAATGAAAACTGTATGCATGCTATCAATCTTGACGGTGGCTACTCATCTATGTTGGTAGGTCAGCATCGAATCATAAGAGGGGTGCCTTTTAGATGGCTACCATCCAGGAAAGTAGCTAATGCCATTACATTTAACAAAGCGTTGTAGTAACCTGACTTTAAATGATGGCTCCGATAAACCATGAGCGTAAGATAGAGATTATCATCTGGTGCATTGTAGCAAGAAATAAAGCTCATCGCTAAGCATCGGCACCTAAGGTGTCCAGTCTATAGTCAATGGCGGCTATGGCTTGAGCGTCAGCATGGCTTAATACTTTATGTGCGCTTGGTAGACCACTTGTTCAACACTGATTAATGTGCATGGTTATGATCAGATAAAATGAGGTCGTTCAGACTTAAAATTCTATCTGTACATAGATTTTTACAGCCACCTGTAGGCTTGCTAATCATTAAGGTGCAGCAGAGGCAGTGAAAGTTTCCTTGACAGCGCTATGATTTTGAGGCTCATGACATGGAGGGTTAGCAATCTTATGTAAGTTAGATTTACGAATAGGTTTAGGGGTGTGTTTAGGGTATTGAGTCGCATCGGATTTTGATTTGAATAAACGCCTAAAGTGTTTTTGAATATATCTTGAAGCTCGAACCATAGCTTCTAGAGTGCATCGATAGAGATTCAAAGGTGAGAATAGGCTGATAAAACGCCATGCTTTGTTTGCGCCGTTCTTTACACAAAGCCTCACGACCTCAAAGTATCGAGGCTTGTTTGTATGAGATACTGCACGCGTAGTTGGGTAAGGGTTAAGTTGCGCAATCAATGGTGTATCAGCTAAAACCCTATCTAGAGACAGAGTACGAGTTACGGGAGTCTTATTCATGAGCGCAAGGTAAGCAAAGCGCATACACAACGAAGCTGATGCTAATAGAGGAACACACGTATAACCTAGCATACCTGCCTGAAGTAATAATGGAGCAGCAACAAAATGGGCTAGAGCCAGACAGACAAACCCTAAGCATTTTACCGCATTGTCACCTTTCGTGGATGATCCTGTGACATCAGTGAACTCAACTGGCACGCGTATTTTATAGCACCTAGCTGAAACAAAAAAGAACGCATGAAACAGCGAAGCACATGCCAGGGTATACAGTGGTGAAGCCTGCGTCAATAAAAAAAGGCACGCCGTATGTCCTAACAGTAAAAGACAACGCCTCATTTTTACCTTGACTACGGGGGTGGCTGTTATTTGTATGATTTGTTTAAGAACACTATAAAAGCTACCATAAGAGCTGACAATGGTATTATTCATCTTATGCTTAAAAACGGTGTAAACATTACTAAAAGAATATTCATCCGGGGTTAATCGTCCAGATAGCTTGTAAAATACCCTGGATGAGAGTAAGTAGGACAAAATCAGGGGCCAATGATTGGCACCATACCCCCCCAGTAATATTTGAACCAAACCAATGCAGGCATGGAAGGCACAAATTACAGCAGCTACAAGCATGCTCTCACCGATAAAGGTATCTTTTAAGTGTTTAATCAATCCTCGCACTGATAGATCTCGTCTATCTTCAGTGGTTATTTCAAGTAAGTTTGACAGCAACCGGTGTTGAATCGATCGCAAATGAGGATAACGTTTGCAGTGGCCAGCTATTGCTGTGGCACATGCCCACTGAGTTTCAGTATCAGCCTTTAATATTGAAGCTGTGACCTTGTTGGCTAAAGATGGATCACTGAGCGAATAAAAAATCATTTGTTTAAATGATTCATCTGATGGCTTAGATGATGTCATTACCTGAATAATGTATGTCCGTATGTCAAAATCACAAAGCATACTTAAAATATTCACAACCCATCTGTCATACGCGAATGGTTTTTTATTCTTTATATTCAGATATTGGCAAAGATTATAGACGACTCTATTCCAAATGGATGTTTGATAAGATGCTACTTTAAATTTTTCTGATTGAAAGGATCTAAGATCAATCCATTGATCCAGGCTTGCCATGGAAGGGTTGTAACTATCTGAATTTGATTGTTTTTTAGCCTGACGTATAAAAGTTTGCATAACACTATTTATACACGAATCATCAGAATCAGATAGTGATTGCGTGGTGATTAACGATTTAAATAAAGTCTTAGATATTGGATCAGAGGCTGATTGTTCGTCATCTATACAGAATGTTCCTTCGGATAGTGCTTTTATGAATTGTTGTCGGTGGAAAGGTTGAGTGAGCAAATAGATAGCAAGGACTTCTCCTTGTGATGTGAGGTGTACGAAATCTGATAAAGAAGAGTCGTGTGGAATAAGGCAATGGTTAGCAAGAACATGGCCACGGGTATGTTCATACATCGTACTTAACATATTATGGGTTATCGTGCGTAGGCAGTCCAGACTAGACAGTTCAGAAAAACTAATAACCCCTGTGGCCATGAATGCAATCAAGTATGATCCGTCGCGACGCGATAGGCTTTGACTCCTCCTACTAAGGTGTTGCACGAAGGATTCAAACGCAGTACGTTTTTGATCGTCATTGCAAACTCTTAGATAATGGGTTAAGAGTCGGGGTGGTTTGTCATACAGTGCCAGCCTTTGTGAAACAGAAAAGCCTTGTGGGATTTCGATGGAAATCTCTCGGTTAAACAGTTGGTTTCTCATGAAGTCGATATAAGTTCTTATATCACGTCTATTAACCTCACACTTTGTCATGGTCTCACTCCAAAATGTCATCACACCCAAAAGGTGATCAAGACGGCCTACTTGATTGATGTTTAGATAATGGTCGTTTAGCAAAGTATCTAGACACGATGCTAATGTGAAATGTTCAAAATTCGTATCAAGAATAAGCTCAATTACTACATCATATAAGCCGTATCTCAGGAGAGTATCCTGATCGAGATTATTCAAACGGCTCTTATGGGCACGAATAGCCCTAGCCTGTGCAGAATTTGCTGGCAACTTTAAAAATATGTCATCGATCGTGGGTAGTGTAACATTAGAGACAGCACCGATCTCACTTTTTCTTTTAATAAGTAGGTAACGGCCAATAAACTTTGTGACCTCCTCTTCAGTCAGGTTTCTAGGGCCCAATACCCTATTAGTTATATCTGATGATAGTATACAATGATCAAATAGGTGTGGGTTAAAGTATGCGTCAGGTGGAATAGCCTGCGTCTCTGTTAAGGCCCTAATAAATTCATGCATCACACGAAAGGAGTTTGTGCTCAATGAGTAGGAACAATCTTTAGTGAGTTTGGACCAGTCATCATGGTGGCTTCGTAGTGCGGATGTGATGTGTGGATGGTTGACTATAGAATCTCTTATTCTTTGTATATGTTCAGATAACTGACGTTTATATGTATCATAAACATCCTGGCTTGTTTTAGATGATTTAGTTAAATCTTGGCGAGTATCATGGATAAAAGATTCCATCATCTTATACACCATAAGAGCTTGTTGATGGGGCTCAAGTAGCTCAAACTGTTGCTCGAAATAATCACGTAGCGGAGCAGAAGAGTCGATAGTGACCCTTGCTCCCCAGAGTGAAAAGGTGATATTCGGAATATGATGCATGTCACATATTGTCAGGCATCCAGATCTAAGTAAAACCAGAACCTCTTTACTTAGTGTACGGATTTCCATGGCTACATGATCTTGATGAAAGTGGTTATCGTGATAGGGGTAGCTTGGAGGGGCGCCAATTGCAGCAAGCGTTTCTTGATAACCTATTAATGAAGCTAAACCTTGATGCAAGAGTGCTATCTGATAACCATCAACGGTTGATGGCCAGCCAAGTGTTGGGTGGTTGTAATATGCACTAAATAGCTTAGCATACAAGTCATGAGATGCATTGCAAAATCGCAAAAATCGACCGGCAAAGTTATCAGGTGTGTCACATATACTTGCATTGCGTAACAAACCTACGATTCTTGGCCAGTAAACTAAATCCATGGCACTTAGTGCTTGGATGTCCATGAGATGTTTGCAAGCACTAACCACTTGCTCATCTGTTAGGCTGGCCAGATGCCCATCAAAAAATGCCAATGCCTGTCCCGTGACTGTACGCAAAAAACGATCTCTGACAGCATTTAGTTGAAAAACATGAGGCAATACAAGAAAGCCTGATAGGCAGTCAGGGTTTTGAGCATGAATGTAGTCGCTATATATAGACTCAAAAAAAGTATGTTCCTGATCACTTAAGGGCTCTATAGACGCAAGCACTCCAGGGTATTCTTTAATTTCAATGATTAACCCTGTCAGCCACTGATTCACAATGAGTTGCCGTTCCATTTGTGGCCAATCATGCTTTGAGATGTGATAACGTAGCAGTTGGTACTTTGATAAGGTGGGTAACTGTGTGCTGTCTTGAATAGTGGGTAATAATCGATGTCCGGGAAAAGCTACGGTACGCGTTTTAGATAATAGGTACCAAAAGCAAAGGCGGCTACTAGGTTCACTTAGGCAATTCATAAATGTCCCAGAGGTAATACCTTCTTTAAATCGTTTCCATGATTTCTCATTTATTGTGCCGTCTTTCTCAAAGAAAGAAGGGTCACAACTAAACTGATAAGCAAGGAAAGCATAAATGAGTTTATGTTGTGGATCGGAATGCTGGTTTAATAAATCTTGAATGCAATTATCTGCTTGTTCATCAGACCATTGATTGAGGCGTGCAGGGTTTGGTTTGAAATTGATACAGCCTATAAGGTCCGTTTGACTAACAAGAGTGTTGATTTGCCGCTCCATGCACTTAGCATGATGAACTTGATCATGACTGACTTCGGACACGTTTTGAGATTTTTCAATAGAGTCAATGACACGACCATCACAATAAGCTTTATGCAGAACGGGATAGTTCGTGAGTGCATCAGAGACCTTAACACCACTATGCACACGACATGATCGATAAAAATGACCTGTAGAAGCTGCTAGTGCCTCATGCCAAAAGGGGGTGTTGAGAAACGAATGGAAAATAGGTTGTGTATTGATTCCAAAACGAGCCCTTTGACTATCAGGATCATGGAGTGACAATGAAGAAATAAGCTCCTTTTGACTATCAAGATTGAAGGATGACCATAATGAAGGAAATTTTACGAGTACATGCATAATACTATACAGGGCTCTTTTTGCGCCATACGAGTCGAAGTTATTAACGCGAAAAGAGAAAAAATAGGCTTTTGGGTCATGGCGCGTTGGTAGGCCGGTAGGCTCCGGTCCGTATCCTAACATTAGAGAGGAACTGGTGCCCTGAGTTAATTTCAATCGGTCATCAGTCGGTGGCGTGATGTACGCTAAAAGTTGGCTAATGCAATCGGTAACTTGATCACCATCCATGCCTCTTGAGGAAAAATTTTCTGCCAATGTGTAAAGGGAGGTATAGTCAGTCAATAGTGATTTTGGGGTGAGTTTTTGCTCTCTTAAAAACTTGCTCAGTGCAAACATATCCTTTGTTTCAATTTGTTTTAATAAAACCTCGTAGTCATTCAGCAGTCGACTCATCACAGGATTTCTATGGAACACTTCTTTGGCAGATGGCTCTTTTTCTGTGTAATGATAAAATAACCCAGCGTTTGGCACTGGTTTGGTGTGTAGGCTATGTTTTATGATTCTTACAAGTACACCTTCAGGACTTGCGTCTATAGATTCTTCACGGCATTCGGCTATGACAGACGTGATGAAAAACGTTGATTCATCAAGAGAACGAGGATCTAAAATCCATAACATAATCCTAGAAAGGTAAGACTCGCTGGGTTCTGGTAGCCTCGGCTCACTGTGTTTCTTACGCTCAGTTTCAAGATGAGAAAAATGTTCACATAGTGTACGATACAGGCTGGTATGATCTTTTCTAAGACCAGTCAAAAAATAATCATACGCCCAATGTGCCCGATACTTGGAACAGCTATCGAATAAGTGTATGCAGAATTGACGGTCAACCGTTTCAAGATCTTGAGATATAAGTCTGACGAGCTTACTCTTCTGAGCACAATGACGCAGTAGCAATAAACCAACTTGTTCGCTAGTTAGCTTGATACCCTTCGAATCGATGATTGGATAAGTCTCATGCCAAACGGTGACCGATGCGGATGCAATATTAATGTAATCAGCATGACTAAAGCTATCAAGTGGCATCTGCGCGATGATTGTTTTCGTCAGATCATCAGAATCAATGATGCTTTCCGATTTACAAATCGTTTTCCACTGAGCTGGCGTGAAATAAAGGAGAGTGTGTTTGGCGAGCAGAGGCAGCATGGATTTCGGATTTTTAATCAATAACTCGGCCCTATCATCTGGGGATATACTAGTGATATCTAAGGTGTCTTTAGGCTTAAATGTGCTAACCGATGTGCTGGTTGGGGGTGCTGAACTTGAGCTCGCAGCGGCGCTGCTAGTACCACCGATAATAACACTTGCTTTGCTACACGGTCGTGATGATGCCCCCACAGTGTCCGGGCTGGTCTGCACATGATCGTTCAATTGGTTCTTGATAGTTGACCTAAGCCTAATCAGCTCCTCGCTCATGCGATTAGCCGAGGCTTGTAGACTGCATCGCATGTCATCGTCAAGTTCAGTTAAGGTTAGGATATGAGCAACAAACTTGTCTGAATGAATTTTGCTTATGAGTGTCTTATACGATGCTGAAAATTCTTTGACATCTGAGCTTTCCTGGATGGTATTTAGTAGTATATCTTTATCGGTTGTAACAAAAGGAACATGAATAACATCGGACACTGAATGGTTAAGCGCTACAAAGTCAATCTTATCTTGACTGGGACGATAGATCATCTGACGTCGTCTGTTGTAGTAGGATACATAGTCATTAAAACGTTGAATGGAATCGGCCAGTCCTATCATTATGTTGCCCTCGATTATTGTATTCACCGTACCAGGTGTCAATGATATTGTCAATAACGGCCCCACCATTATCGCTTTCGGTTAAAATAACCTGTGATTCACAATAACATTTGTAAAATGTTCAAATAGAGAACTTCGCAATACATCAAGTAATGCCTTAGTGCTTGTGCCACCTAACATGAGGAGACACGCATTTCAATGCTGTGTGGCCTGATCAATCAACTGATGTGAATGATGGCAAGCTCGTGATGAATAGAGATAAGCACCATGAGCTTAAAGAAATTGGTCATCACATACAAAACCAGATCCATACGTTGCTTATCGAAAAAGACAGTGATATAGTGGTTCATTTTTGAGATATGCGATGTCAGTCCAACACCACAAATTAATTATCATAGGCTCTGGTCCTGCAGGATACACGGCATCTATCTACGGGGCCAGAGCTGGACTCAATCCTGTGGTCATTACAGGACAGGAGCCTGGCGGACAGCTAACCAAAACCACCGACGTGGAAAACTGGCCAGGTGATGCCGAAGGACTGCTGGGCCCAGACTTAATGACAAGAATGGAAGCTCACAGCAAAAAACTGGGCGTAAACATTATATTTGATTACATACAATCGGTCGATTTTTCGCAGAGGCCATTCAACCTTAAAGGCAACAAAGGAGACTACACCGCAGATGCTGTCATCATATCAACAGGGGCATCAGCAAAGTACCTTGGATTAGAATCTGAGCAGATGTTCATGGGAAAAGGCGTTTCGGCCTGTGCAACATGTGATGGCTTCTTTTTTAGAGAACAAAAAGTTGCAGTAGTGGGCGGTGGTAATACAGCATGCGAAGAGGCCTTATACCTAAGTAACCTCTGTCAACACGTGATACTTATACACAGACGGGACGAGCTCAGGGCAGACAAAACGCTCCAATCTCGTGTAAAGGCAAAGGTTGCTGAAGGTAAAATCAGTATGAGGTGGTCAAGTCAGGTGACGCAAATCATTGGCAATGATCAGGGTGTAACTGGTATTGAAATCTCTAACCTCAAGACAAATAGTTCAACAAAAGAAGCTTTATCAGGTGTTTTCATAGCGATAGGGCACACTCCCAATACTCGAATATTTGAGGGAAAACTTGACATGAAAGCAGGTTATATCACCGTACAAGGTGGCATGGATAAGGGCGCAACGAAGACATCTGTTGACGGTGTCTTCGCCTGTGGCGATGTCATGGATCACACTTACAGGCAAGCCATAACGTCAGCTGGTACAGGATGTATGGCCGCACTTGATGCTGAACGCTTTCTTGATCAGGGTTAATTGGATGATATCCTATAACTATCCCAAGCCTATCATGCCACACTTGCATGGGTACTAATGTTATATTCACAACTGATTTGCTTTTGTAGTAAAGTATGCTAACCTCATCATAGCAAGTAAACGACCGAGTCTGTATAGGATCACCACCATGCCAACTCAAGAATCTGATCAGGTTAATATGACGCTAGGGACTTGTTCTGACGAGCGTGTATGTTCAAATGGGCAACGTGTGGTACCCGAAGGGCCAGACAAGGCATCAGTACACACACCGGTTAGCAAAGAAGGCACATACGATGCACATGTATTAACTTTTCTTGAATCCGACCAAGACAATTGCGACCTCTCACAAAGCACAGAGTGGCTTCCTGATGCTTGGACTGATGACCATGTTGCAGCACTTATCAGTGGCGTACCCCGCTCGCTGCTTCTTACACTCAGTCAAGCCTACGCGAGGGCTTTTATGTTCACCAGACAGTTAAGTTCAGATAGGTGGTTGACTGTAGCCCAAATGGATGAAGTAATGGCTTGGTGTAGCCATGACTATGAGGCATTTATGCTTCATATCTCAGCTTATTGTAGAATTAATTTAACAGAGTTCATAGCATTTGAAGACTTCGCTATCCATGTCGGATACAAAGGTTTGTCAGCCACTAATAGGGCGCTACTTGAACAAAGCAGGCATGTCAGGATAGATGCAGTGCGCCAAGGCTACGGTAAACGTGCACTAGTCGATTATTTTTTTGGAGCGCAGAAATTAATGGCACTCAAATTTGGGATGAAATCACTTCTGCGTGCCACCCAGAATAGGCCTTTGAATGCACTGCAGTTTGAGGCTGCATGCAAGGTTTATTTATTTAAAGGCTCTGATAAAATTAATACCCGACTAGATGATGATGGTGTATCCAGAGACCATGCAATAGCTTATATTTTAGGGCTTTCAGATAGTCAAATTGACAAGTTTTTCAGGACATATGGTGACGCCAGTGACCACTATGAGCCCCAGGCACACGAAGCACAGAGTCCACCAAAAGCTACATGTATGTATGAGGATAGGCATGTAAAAAACGAAACGGAACGAAGGTTTATTGAAACCAGAAAAAACCAGCTAATAACCTTGCTCTTAGAAAGATGTGCCTATGATGTAAAACCCACCCATTCAAACGATGGCGCACCGCTTAATACTACAGATGTGAGGGATGTTAATAGGGCTATCTTAGACCACTTATTAGTGTATGTGAAGCATATTAATGATAATTATCCCGGCAACTACCTAAAGACAATTAGATCTGGTTGGTGGCAAAGTTTCTCAGGTATAGCAGGACACATAGGCCGAGAAATGGCGTATGGTAGTGAAAGAGACAAGCTAAAAACACAATTAATGGATACCCTATGCCTATGTATTTTCAATGTTATTAAAACAGTTTACATCACAAGTATGACCGTAACCAATATCGGTGAAAAAAATAGTGCATTCATACCAAAAGGCATGGAGGGTACAGTGGATTTCACCACGAGACAGAGTGAACTTGCTCATGCCACTATCGAGGATTTAGATGCTGAGATTTCAGAACTCAGGGGACTCATTACGATGGGTGAAGAGGAATTTGGCAAAACTGATTGTTTAGAACATAAAGAGGTATGCGCCCGTTATGATCGCGCCATAAGACTCAGGCGAATTTATGTATTAGCACTTTCACCTCAGCTTCCTGCATGCTTAAAATTACAAGTTCATCAATACCAAGAAAATTGTAGGATGTATGCCAAGCTCTATTGGAAGGTGGCAAGGGGGCAACTTTATCGTTACTATTATGGCGAAATATTTGACTCCTTGGTAAAAGATTTTCCAGATAAGAACTCATATGAATCTCTAGATGAATTAACGAGGGAGGCGACGTCTCAATGGATATCCGTTCAATCAGAAGCTGATTGCTGTCAGTACTTAACTTCTAATTTCAAGGTAGGGCTATGGAACTATCGTATAGGGGTGTTAATAGGCATGATTGTTAAACAAGTCGATAAAAATTATTTTCAAGGCAAATCTGATACGCGTCCTACATCACTCTCAAAGGTCAATATAGATACCTGTTCAAACAACTTCATAGGCTTTATTAACGATACCAAAGACACCTATGAGGCCCAACACAAATATGCTCAACAAAAGATGATAGGAGAGTTAGAGCAATTGATAGAGGTATTAGAAAATACAAATGGTACTGTTATTAAATGTGTTATAGGTCTAAAAGCACTCTTTGATAGTTTTCCTGCGACAGGCCTGTCTCTACCCTATCAAACTCAAGCCCAAACAGGAAGTTCAGTCATGAGTAGAGGTACAGCGCCAACAGTTAATGTAGGTGTCGCGAGTCATACCATTTTTAGTCAAAAGCAGCTAATTGAGCCGGTTAACAGCTTGAAGCTATAACGAGCACTCATATGCCTACAATTTAAACCAAACAGTGGAATCATTTGCCGTACCTAGATATAATAGCGATACTTTTGCGGTTTAATTTAAAATTGATTAAAAAGGAATCTTGTGCGAGCAAAGTTACATAAATTCTCAATAGAGATCAGTCCAACCAATGATGTTTCATGTATCCCCAAGGCACTGAGGGTGTTTATCAGGTGCTTGCCCTCTAAACATGATCTATATCAGCTCGTAGCACAAGCTAATAGGTGTGTACAGCAGGGTATAAGACCTACTGCGCATATTACGGCATGTCATTTTAATTGCAAACAGGATTTGATAGCCACACTCGATTCTTTATATAGGGTTGGGTGCCGATCGGTTTTGATCATGAGGGGAGATCAAGAACCTATCGGTCCATTTAAAAATAGCATAGAGTTATTAGAAACCGGCTTATTTGACGCCTTTGAAGTAGGGATTGTAGCTGATCCAGAACAAACAAATGACAAGAATTTGGCATACAAACTAGCTCGAAATTCCAATATAGCTTTCGTGGTGACACAATGGTGTGAGAACAAAAACAAAATCCAAAAGCTCATCAATTGGCTACAAAAGCCGGTATATTTAGGCGTTCCAGGGCTGTCTTCAATGCGTACAATGCTATCAATGGCATCGAGGCTTAATTTACAGAAGGTCCACACACAGCTGTTGAGTTGGCATCTCTCAGGTGATAAAATCATTGAGAGTCCAAAGCGTTTTTATGATTTCTTGAATCAAATAGATTGCCTTCACATCTTTAGCTTTAATTCATTGAAGCAAGACATCTATTGGATACGTAACCAAGTACAGGATGTGAGGTTGTACGATTAAAGTGCCTTTGGTTTATAAACAGACAAAAAGCATAAAAAGTGTATCTAACAACTGTGCTAAGAAAGTAGTGTTTAGGAATTAAGGCCAGAAAATGACTAAAAAATAATGATAAATACAACATATGCTACCGATATCTATTGCGCTTGGATATACTGTTATTTCCTGTGTGATTACCTAGTTAGATCATACAAATACCAACACTAAAACTAAATAGTTGATATGAGCCCTACCTCATTCAAGTAAAACAAGAGTGAGTAAATAACCAATAAAACAAGGATAGGAAGTAAGCGCAGGTTGCTACAAGCCCAGTGCAGAAACAAGAGGAAGATGTTGACTCACGCAGCCTGTAGAACCAGATGCATTTGTGAGTATGCCGTTGGCGATACCATATGGGGAAGGGTTGATTGTATCAGGCCATTCATATAAGGGGGCAACGCAAGAAAGACGATCTTTGGATGTTGCCGAAAGTGAGCTTGGAACCACGATTCGTTCAAGCTCACTCGTATCAATACGATCAGTGCTGAAAGCGGCTTCCAGTGACATCGAGTAGTCAGAAACTAATAACGCGAGTTGGGTGACAGCTGGCAAAATACGGCGACCGCCGGATGCGCCTAAGGCACAAAAAAATTGATCCCCTTTAGTCATAATGACAGGAAGCATATTGGTTAGTGGAAAGGCACCTTGTCTCATGGCATTTGGGTGATGTTGAGTGGTAGGGTAAAACCAATATAAACCGTTATTTAAAAGTATGCCTGTAGAAGGGGACGTGTATTTAGAGCCAAATATTGACAATAGGGTGGTCGTGAGACAAGCCACGTTACCCGCAACATCTCGAACAGTGATATGGCTTGTTGAGCTGGGACTGTTGTGCACCTCGTTGGCTAAATGCCCCTCACGCATCAGGCGAAGTTTAGACTCTGATATCAGAGACGTTGCAATATCATGGTAATGATCAGGATCAACATCGTGTCTCATAGGGCCATTGTAAATGGGAATATTATTCATGATTTTAAAAAAGCTTTCACTAGCATTAAAGCCGACAGGCGCAAAGTAATGGTAATCACCGCGTGTGAGCTGTTTACTATGGCTGGAGTGTGCATGATAGCTCGATAAATCAGTTTCTGTCCAATACCCTCCAGCCTTCTGAATATCATGTAACAATAGATCGGCTGTGTGCCCCGTGTAAAATGAATCAGCCCCCTCAGATTGTAAGCGCCTTAATGTTTGTGCAAGACGGGTGCGATCTAGGTAACGGTGCTTAAGCTCTTCAGACATGCAAGCAGGTAAGCCAGCAGGAAGCCAGTCGGTAGCAGACCCTTTAAATTGTCTAAGAATCGATGCGTGTTCAGCGATCTTAATAGTAGACCACCAAGTCACTAAATGACCTTGGTCAGCAAGATTAATAGCTGGTGCTAGCACATCAGACCATCTGCACTGTCCAAATGCCTCTAAACACTGACTATAACCAGCAACTGCACCAGGAATTGCTACTGATTTTGGTCCATACCGGTTATGATCAGAGCTAACTGATGGCCAGCTGAAAATATCAGACGTATGACCGTCCACAATGGTCATGTCACGATAATCCAATTTCATGGGTGCAGGGGTCTGAAAAGTGACACAAGAGACTTTTTTACTGGATGAACAATAGTAATTACAAAACCCACCTCCACCTAGGCCACTGGCCCATGGTTCGCAAACTGACAATGCAAAGGCAGCGGCAATTGCTGCATCCATAGCATTACCGCCATTTTTGAGCATTTGCATGCCCGCGCGAGATGCATCAGAGTGTTGTGTGCAAACAATGCCACGATCAGATTGTGCTGAAGTTTGTGATGTTCGCCAGTTTTGATATTGGGGTGGTGTGTGCATGTGTGCATTCTAAAAAAATCAATTGTATCAATACTATTAGCAAATGCAATACCAGTCATCCATAAAACGATATCAGAAGATGTTCAACGATAATAAAGAAATACATATCACCACGAAGCCATTCTTAATCATAACTTTATTCATGAAATACTGTCAGACGATAGCTGATATGTTCATGGTCATGATACTTGGCTAGATCAATCATAACAGCACGCCTAGGCCACCAGACAGACTTAGTCCTTCAAATAGAAACAAATACTTGTATAAATTTTAACAAGAGGATAAGATATATAATCACATATAGGTGCTTGTATGGCTTTATCGTTGGGTCCAGACAAATCAGGTAGACCAAGGTTCTTAAATTTGTGGCTGATTCATTTGCCTGTCACAGCCTTGGTGTCCATTATGCACAGAATTTCGGGCGTTATTGGTATATTAATGCTCCCGGCGTTGGTGTACGTTGCTTACGAAATTATGAACTATGAGCCCCGTAAAGTTTTATTTATAGAATTCACACTAGTTGGGCTAGTCTTATGGGGTATAGCCTCAGCTTACGTATTGCACTTATTAGCAGGCCTTAGACATATGTATCATGATTTTTGGCACGATCATGAACTTCAGTCGACGAGACGAACTGCATATATAGTAGTGGTGCTCTGGGTTATGTGGTTAGGATTCAGTCTCATAAGATGGCTTGCGATAGAGTGAGGGGAGTGACACGATGCTTTACAACAGAGGTCTCATAGATTGGCTGATACAACGAGTTACAGCGATTATACTTGCAGCTTACGTAGGCATTTTAGTCATCATGTGGGCAATCATGCCTAAACAGATTATTTGGTGGCACGCAACCTTGACGAGTCCAGCCATGAAAGTTCTTGGTATTCTAACATCTGTTTGCCTAACTTTACATGCAGCGATTGGCACGTGGGTTGTCGCAACTGACTATATATCACCTTGGCTATTGAGACGTTGGATCACGCTAATCAGCTATGTGTGGGTGATGTTTAGCGCACTCTGGTTTGTATATTTGTGTGTTTAATGAGGTAAAAGCATGAGCAATATAGAAACAATTCAGTATGATGCTATCATTGTGGGTGGCGGTGGTTCAGGGTTACGTGCAGCACTTGAGCTGAGTAAAACAGGCTATCGAGTTGCTGTAGTATCTAAAGTCTTTCCTACCCGATCACACACCGTAGCTGCACAAGGAGGTATCAATGCAGCACTAGGTAATGTTCATCATGATGACGATTGGCGCTGGCATATGTATGATACAATCGTAGGCTCAGATTTTCTTGGCGATCAAGATGCTGTAGAATTTATGTGCCAATCAGCCCCTCAAGCTGTCATTGAGCTTGAGCATATGGGCTTGCCGTTTAGTCGCGATCCAAAAGGAAAAATTTATCAACGAGCGTTTGGAGGTCAAACTCGTAACTATGGAGGAGAACTTGCCTCCCGAACATGTTGTGCAGCCGACAGAACCGGGCATGCCATGCTACATACGCTTTACCAACAAAATGTGGCGAGCAACACAACCTTCTTGAACGAATGGTTCGCCATCGATTTTATTCTTAGCGATGACCGTCATGTTTGCGGGATCAGCGCTATTGAGATCGAGACAGGCAAGCTGTATAGCATCATAAGTAAAGCCGTCGTACTAGCAACTGGTGGGGCAGGAAAGATCTTTGCCTCGAGCACCAATGCAGCTTCCTGTACAGGGGATGGTGTGGCTATGGTCGCAAGAGCTGGATTTGGCTTACAAGATATGGAAATGTGGCAATTTCATCCTACGGGTCTTTATGGAGTAGGACTGTTGATTAGCGAGGGGACGAGAGGAGAAGGTGGCTATCTTATTAACAGCAAAGGCGAGCGTTTTATGCAAACTTATGCGCCTCTCCAGGCTGATCTCTCATGTCGTGATGTCGTAGCGAGATCGTCAATGTTGGAAATAAAAGCAGGAAGGGGCTGTGGTCCACTGAAAGATCATGTGATGCTGAAATTGAATCATTTGCCAGCTGAAACCTTTGAAAAAAAACTTCCTGGTATAACAGAACTGGCAATAACATATCTGAATATAGACCCTAGAAAAGATCCTTTGCCAGTCGTACCTACTTGTCACTATATGATGGGAGGCATACCGACGAATAGACACACAGAGGTAATTGATGCAACTCGCGGACAAGATAGGGTAGTCAAAGGACTGTATGCTATAGGTGAATGTGCATGTGTTTCAGTACACGGTGCTAATAGGCTTGGCGCTAATTCACTATTAGATCTTATTGTATTTGGTAAAGCATGTGGCCTAAGGGTGTCTGAATACCTAAAGATTCAATCGGCGCCACATGCGAACACGAGTAATCAAATACATTCAATCAGGCGCTACAATCGATGCCAAAATAGCTCAAAAGGTATATCAGTTGCTGAAGTACGGTCAAAACTTCAAAGCATCATGCAAGAAGACTTTGGTGTATTTAGAGATCACAAGAGTATGGCATCAGGGCTGAAATCCCTCCAGACACTAAAACAAGACGCTGAACATATGCATCTTGAGGATAAATCAGAGGTGTTTAACACCGCCAGGCTCGAGCTACTAGAATGTGAGAATATGATAGAGGTAGCGATTGCCACAGCAATTTCAGCTTTCGATAGAAAAGAAAGTCGTGGTGCCCACTCCCGTATTGACTATCCTGAACGAAATGATGAAAAATGGCACAAACATATCATCGTCAACAATCACTCGGCGATTAGTTATCGTAATGTTAACATGAAACCTCTTCATGAAAAGCCCATACTATTAAAATCAAGAGACCACTAAATGAACACATACCAACTGAATATACAAAGGTATAACCCTGAAGACGATAAAACGCCTTTCATGCAAACATATCACGTTAATAAGTCCGAGGTTATGGGCATCATGTTACTGGATTTATTAAAGGCAGTAAAAATACAAGATGCCACACTGTCATTCCGCCATTCATGCGCAGCAGGTGTTTGCGGCTCAGACGGCATGAATATTAACGGCAAAAATGGCTTAGCATGTGTTACAAAGCTGGTAGAATTAGACAAGGTTATCAATCTTAGACCGTTGCCTGGGATGCCAATCATCAGGGACCTTGTTGTCGATTTGAACATGTTTTACACTCAATATCAATCTATTAAACCATATCTCCAACCGGGAAAAACACAATCTAATCAAGAAATACTACAGACGCCCAAACAACGAGATAAGCTCGACGGTCTATATGAATGCATTCTTTGTGCTTGTTGCAGTACTGCCTGCCCTTCGTGGTGGTGGAATCCCGATAAATTTGTCGGGCCAGCAGGTCTTCTTTGGGCATGTCGATTTATATTAGATTCCCGTGATTTAGCCACTGAAGAACGGTTAAAGGATCTTGAAGGGCTCTATCGATTATTTCGTTGCCGAGGTATCATGAATTGTGCCACCAGTTGTCCCAAGGGTTTAAACCCTGCAAAAGCAATTGCTGATATACGCCAGCAAGTGATCAAGAATCAACTTGGTCTTGTATCTAAACAAAAAATAGCAAATAAGGGTTGTCATGAGTAGCAATCAACACGCAACCAGTCACTTACATGCAGGAAACCTTAGCTACTTAGAAGAAATTGAGTCAAAAGATACAAACATAAATAAAGCCACGGTATCAATGAGTCATCAAAACAAAGCTGTAGACAGTACTTTAGATGTGGCTATGACACGCCTGATCCTTGCATATGAGCAATACGGGCATATAAATGCGAATACTAATCATTGGCCTCCAAGGCCAGCCGACAGACGTCTATCACCCGAGTATTATGGCCTGACTCATGAGCATATGTCTCTACCATTTACAAAAGATGGCATCACAATGCCTATTTCGTCATGGTTAGAGGAGCTTAAGCGAGTATATTGTGGTAGTATTGGTTTAGAGTTTCATCATGCCTACACAGAAGAGGAACAACAATGGCTTAGAAGCCAACTACACACACAAGTGGTGGATCAGCAGACAATCAAACGATCATTATGTGACCTGATTGCTGCAAAAGAGTTAGAAAAAGAGCTCAATCTTAACTATGTCGGGCAAAAGCGTTTTTCTCTAGAAGGATGTGACAGTGTAATACCGCTTCTCAATACACTGATTGAAAAAGCTTGCCTAGATAATATGCAAGAGATAGTATTGGGTATGGCACACCGTGGTCGGCTGAATGTTATGACTAATGTCTTTGGTATGCCCTATGATCATATCAAAGAGCTGTTTAGTGGTTATCATGGCAACAAGCCACTGGGTGATGTTAAGTACCATTTGGGATATACTGCCATCAGACAATTTAACAATAAAGAAATTTACCTTGTCTTGGCTTGTAATCCCTCCCATTTAGAAGCTATCGCACCAGTTGTGATGGGTAGTGTTAGATCAAGACAAGAAAAAAAATCAAAGGAATATGCCGAGGTAGATACATCAACTGCGATGGGCATCATTCTTCATGGTGATGCTGCCATCGTGGGACAAGGTGTTTGCGCTGAAACCTTCAATATGACTAAGACTCGTGCATACACAGTAGGTGGTATGATTCATATCGTCATTAATAATCAACTTGGGTTTACAACTGAACCACCAGACTACAAGTCAACACTCAATTGTACTGATTTCATTAAAGCAACAGGAACACCTGTGATACATGTTAATGCCTATGATGTGCAGGCAGTGCTAAAATCAGCACTCATTGCCCATGGCTACCGACGACAGTTTAGGAAGGATATTGCAATCAATATTATCGGGCATAGGCAACATGGTCACAACGAAAGCGATGATCCATACATGACAAATGGTCGGCTCTATAAGCATATCACGACTGCTCCTGATTATGTCGAAGCACTCAGCGAAACACTTATCAATGAAGGTCTTATGAGTGAGCTAACCAATCAAAAGATAAAGTCTATGATCCTATCCACACTAAGACAGGGCGGCAGCTATATACAAAGAGAAACACGTCATTCATGGCAATATGATCACTGGAATAGATTTAGAGAAAGTCACTGGAACGAAAGCACCAACACCAGCGTTTCTAACCAGATGCTTGATGCCTGTTTGCAAGATTTGCAAGTAAAGCCCAAGCAGTTTCAATTATCCAAACAACTGCAAAAAGCCATTGATAATAGAGATCTCATGTTTAGTAAAAATAAACATTTGGATTGGGGAGCGTGTGAGATACTCGCTTATGCAACGCTTTTGAAAGATGGATACAGCATAAGAATATGTGGTCAGGATACCTGCAGAGGGACATTTGCACACCGACATGCAATCTACAGAGATGTGAATACAGGTAAAACCTATACACCGTTGAAGCAATGTGCACAGTATCCAAGGCAATTTTCTTGTTATGATTCAACCCTTAGTGAGTATGCCGCATTAGGTTTTGAGTATGGATATTCAGAAACCGATGGGGACACCTTGGTCATCTGGGAAGCTCAGTTCGGTGATTTTGCAAACAACGCTCAAGTGATTATTGATCAGTTTGTGACCAGTGCTTGGGCAAAATGGAGACGAATGACAGGCTTAGTATTACTTTTACCACACGGCGCTGAGGGCCAAGGCCCAGAACATACCTCAGCAAGGCTTGAGCGGTTTTTACAGCTCGCTGCTGATGAGAATATTCAAGTCTGCACCCCTACCAGTGGCGGACAACTCTTTCATCTGTTAAGAAGACAGATAATAAGACAGTATAGGCGTCCACTCATTATCATGAGCCCCAAAAGTTTATTGCGATTCGATGGAGCATCAACTAGACTTTCAAAACTCACAGAGGGACAATTTGATCTTATAAAAGATGATAATAGACTCAAAACGTCTGACAAACAATCAAAAATCAAGATTGTACTTATCTGTTGCGGGAAAATATATTACGAGATACTACAAGCGCTTTTAGAACATGACAATGATAATCAGTATGCGTTGATACGTATCGAACAGCTTTATCCAGTGCCTAAGAAAAGCCTTGCAGAGATACTGGCACAGTATCAATGTGCTAAAGTTATCAGATGGTGTCAAGAGGAGCCTAAGAACCAGGGGGCATGGTATATGATACAAACACACCTAAATAGACTTAAACGAGATGATCAGATACTAGAGTATGCAGGTAGAGAGGCCATGGCATCACCTGCTGAAGGAGATCATAATCAGTATAAACGAGTTCAAACAACCATCATACAAACCATGTTAGAGGAAGCCTAAAAATGATTGATATATTAGTACCCCAGTTGCCAGAATCAGTAAGTGATGCCACTGTTGCAAAGTGGTTGAAGACATCTGGTGATGACGTTAGAGAAAACGATGTTATTCTTGAACTTGAGACGGATAAGATTATGCTTGAAATCACAGCCAGGGCATCAGGGAAGTTAACCATTTTAAAAACTGAAGGCTCACGAGTAAAAACTGATGAAATCGTAGGTCAAATAAACCAAGATGATACCATTGAATCGCGGTCAATAAGCAACGATGCTAAGCATACAAGTGAAAGGATTAGTACAAAGCACTTAGATGTACAAAACCAGCCAGAATTTGATGATAGGCAATCTCAACTATCACCAAGCAAGAGGCGTGAGCAACATCAAGATCAAGTTAAATCAGAACCGCAAACAAGCACGGACATCATGAGTGCCAGTAGCATCAGCACGAATACCACAAAACGTGTTCCAATGAGCCCAATTCGAAGAACAATCGCACAACGACTGATTGATGCTCAGCATAACACAGCGAGTATTACCACGTTCAATGAGGTGGATATGTCACAGATCATTCAAACTCGAAAACTTTATGGGGATGAGTTTTTAAAAATGCATGATACTAAGTTAGGTATGATGGGCTTTTTTATAAAAGCAGCATGCGAGGCCATGGATGCTTACCCTGAGATAAATGCATACATCGAGGGTGATGATATTATCTACAATCAAGATTGTCATGTGGGTATTGCTGTTGCTACTGATGCTGGTTTGGTTGTGCCTGTCATCAAATACGCAAATAAAAAATCATTGGCTGAACTTGAGTCAGCGCTTGTTTCTCATGCCACGAAAGCCAGGAATCGGCAGTTATCGGTCTCTGATCTTCAAGGTGGCACTTTTTCTATCACTAATGGCGGCGTGTTTGGATCTATGCTATCTACCCCTATATTGAATACACCACAATCAGCTATTCTTGGTCTTCACAATATTACCGATAGGGCAGTTGTGGTTGACGGCACAATAGTCATTAGGCCCATGATGTTTTTAGCATTAACCTATGATCATCGCATCATAGATGGAAAACAAGCAGTCTCTTACCTAATGAGCATCAAAAAATCACTTGATGATCCAAGGCGGTTCTTATTGGACCTCTAACACACAAGGAGAAAACAATGAATATACACGAATGGCAAGCACAAGAGCTCTTGAGACAGTACAATATCAATGTTCCAAAGGGTGAAGTTGCCTCAAACATAGATGAGGCATTATCAGCTTATGACAAACTTGGTAGTGATCAAATTGTGGTAAAAGCACAAGTGCATGCAGGCGGGAGAGGGACTGCAGGCGGGATAAGGATCGTTGATAGTAAGGCTACGCTTGTTGATGTTGTAAGAAACCTACTAGGCACAAAGCTTGTGACTGATCAAACAGACGACGTGGGACAGCCGATTGAACAAGTCTATTTAGTCAAACCATGTAGCATAAAGAGTGAGTTATACCTGAGTGCTGTCATTGACAGGGATAGCAAAAAAATTTGTTTTATGGTGTGCAAAGAAGGTGGAGTAAATATTGAAGCTATCGCATCCACAAAGCCAAACAGTATTCATACATTTCATGTAGATCCACTCGAAGGGGTCCTAGCTTATCAATGTTACCTAGCAGCTAAAACACTTCGGTTGAATGAAGGTCAGACCAAACAGTTCTATACATTAACCAACAACTTGTATGCAGCATTTGTGAACTGCGATCTATCACTTCTTGAGATTAACCCACTTGTGATCGATGACAAGGGTGATCTTGTTTGCCTTGATACAAAAATAAACATTGATGATAACGCCTTATTCAGGCAGACAAAAATCAGGCAGATGCGTGATCTTAGGCAAGAAAATTACTACGAAAGTAGAGCAAAAAAATGGGATTTAAGTTACATAGCCTTAGAAGGTAATATAGGCTGCATGGTGAATGGAGCTGGACTTGCTATGGCTACTATGGATACAATTAAACTAGCGGGGGGGGAACCTGCAAATTTTCTGGATGTAGGCGGTAGTGTCACTAAGGATCGTGTTAGCGAAGCTTTTAGAATCATTCAGTCGGATAGTAATGTTGAGGTCATACTGATTAACATTTTTGGTGGTATTGTTAGATGCGACATGATTGCTGAGGGCATCATACAAGCAGTTGCTGACTCAAATACCAATTTAAAAATTATAGTAAGGCTCGAGGGTAATAATGCTGCACTCGGTGACAAAAAATTTGCTGCCAGCGGACTTAATATAACTGCTACCAAATCATTCTGGGATGCAGCTAAATTAGCCGTAAAAGCAGCCGATACTACTAAGTAAGGAGTATAATATATGAGTATACTGATTGATCACAACACGC
Organism: Pseudomonadota bacterium; assembly: GCA_036148435.1. Lineage (GTDB taxonomy): Bacteria > Pseudomonadota > Gammaproteobacteria > Comchoanobacterales > Comchoanobacteraceae > JAYYHL01. Next base: position 238,856 of record JAYYHL010000008.1, read on the forward strand.
GTGTTGTTTGTCAAGGTATGACAGGTAGTCAAGGTCAGCTACATGCTAAGCAAATGATAGCTTATGGGACGAACATTGTTGCAGGTGTTACGCCCGGAAAAGGTGGTGAAAACTTCTTAAATACATCTATCTACGATACGGTTCAAGAGGCCGTTGACCACAAAGCTGCTGATACGAGTGTTATCTTTGTACCAGCACTTTTTGCAAAAGATGCAATCATTGAGGCAATACACGCTGGAATTAAATTAATTGTGTGTATCACAGAGGGCGTGCCTATACAGGATATGATTGTGGTCAAAAAAATTGTAGACGAGAAGGGTATCGTATTGATAGGCCCTAACTGTCCTGGTGTGATTACGCCCGGTGCCTGTAAGATTGGTATTATGCCTGGCGATATTCATAAGACAGGTTCAGTAGGTATTGTGTCTAGGTCAGGAACACTCACCTATGAAGCTGTTAATCAAACCTCATCACTGGGTCTTGGGCAGAGTACAGTGGTGGGGATTGGCGGTGATCCAATCACAGGCACTAACTTTATTGATATTCTATCACGATTTGAGAAAGATAATCAGACTGAAATCATTGTGCTGGTGGGTGAAATTGGAGGATCATCTGAAGAACATGCAGCAGAGTATATTAAACATCATATTAGCAAACCCGTAGTTGCTTACATTGCTGGTGTGACAGCACCTAAGGGTAAGAGGATGGGACACGCTGGTGCTATTATATCAGGTGGGTCAGGCACAGCCGCTGAAAAGTTTAAAATGCTTAAATCAGCCGGTGTACATATTGTTGATAACCCAACAAAGATTGGAAATACTGTCAGATCAATCCTTCTGCACCGATAAGGTACCATTTATAGAAAAGGAACGATTGAGACAGGCTTGAACATATGATAATATCAGTAAAGATTGGGTTAATCATATGTCTATTTCGTTTAAAGCACAGAGTGAAAAATTAGATTCATTACTTAAAGATACTCGCATAAAAGTTTTATCGCACAATGAGATGAAAACCCTAAGTGCCACCGCTAAAACGTGCGTTGAGTTTTCAGAGGACCTAGATACCATAACCAGCTTTATCACGAAGACACTTATTGACAATAAGCTGAAGGCTAGCAGTTGGGCCCATGAATGGGATCAATTTGATACCAAGATTAATGACTCAACGGACGAGGTTATTCGTGTTGAACCATCGATTGATGAGTACGTTTATAGCGAAATAGATGTCTTCTTAAACACCATAGGCATCAAAGTCGACTGCCAGCTTACATACAATCATGATAATGCACAAGCCATAAACAGTGACATTGCATGCCTAACCCGCTTAGAAAGTCAGCTAGAAGCTGTTTTTTCCAATCCATCTATTCATAGCAAGCGTGCCATAGCGTCTAACCACACCATGACCCGGGATGCTATCAAAGCACAAGCAAAAATCTTTTACGATATGATTCAAGGACACATTGCCTATCTTAAGTCTGAATCCATTGTTTGTAAGCTTATAGCAAAAAACGAAGAGGAATTTACATCAAGTGATACCAGCTACAAGGAGTATATGAACAGTGTTGTAAAAGAATACCACGGGTTTTATCTCAATATCATTAACAAGAAAGCAACATTTAATAATCAGTTATTATCTATCTATGCCGAAAATAAAGCCATTGATGATTTTAAAATGCCAGGCAGATATTATGTTACAAGGGTCATAAGATATTTAAAACAATTTACACTCGCTCAAATACTTCTGCTAGGAACATTATACTTGATGGTCAATACAATCATATCCATACCGCTCGTCGTAAATATTGCAATCGGCTACTCATTCTTTGAGAAAATAGGTTTAGCATCCTATTATCTTGTCAATTCATCTGGTCCAAATGCTAAGGGCTCGTTGTGGGATAGGCTTCGATTCATGCAGTCCAGACAAGGTGGTTCGTTAGGTAGTTTGTGTATTAATTTTATTCCGGCTATTGCTTTCGGTGTAGTAAATAAAATTATTCTTATAAAACCGTTGAGTGCAGCCCTAGCAAGATCTATCTCAAAAATATTATCTGGTACACATCTGACAATCAAACAAATATTGATTTGTTTAAACTTCAATACGCCAATCATCAGTGTACGTAAAGAATTAGCACTTTTGGAATCATTACACCTTAAACCTGAAAGGCTAAATCATATCTATAATAAACTCAAACATACGATAAATTCCATAGGCACACAAGATAACGACCCTATTATAAAAACCATTTTCAAAAAGGCAGAGGAGCATAGTGATAATATAAAGGTACGCAAAGAGTTGGTTGCTTACACACTCTTCCATAGTGGATCAGACAGTAAGTTTTCTAGTACCTTTAGATCATTGGTTGACTAAGCATTGTAATAAGCACTCTTTATCTTTCATTATGGTGTTGGTTTGCATCATATTATTAAGAGTATGCCGCCAACGCTTTGCATGATGTAAACTATGGCATAGATTTGCTAAAGGCCTAAGTAATACCCGAGAAGACACCCCCAGCTTATACTGAGATTCAGCATACGAAAGATAATCATCCACAACTTTAATTCTCTCAGATGTATTGTCACGTCTGCTGAAGCGGTCACGATCAGTAGACTCACAGTTATTAAAAGTAGATATATAACTATCAAATGCCCTCAGTAACCAGGGATTCTGGTATGCAGCCCTTCCAACCATAAATCCAGAAACTTTCCCAATCGAGGATATTACAGTGTCAAGTGTGTTAACACCGCCATTTAGTATAATATTACATTCAGGCATATCATTCTGTATGTTGTACACATACTGATAGTTCAATGGTGGAATAAGCCTATTTGCCTTAGGCGACAAATTCAATATGGCTTTTCTTGCGTGAAGCTGCAGGCACTTCACACCTGAGTCATAACACATTTGAACAAAGTTGAGCAAAGTCTTATAATCATCAAGATCATTAACACCAATTCTACACTTGATTGTGATGGGTAATTGGGTGACATCAGACATCGCTTCGATACATGATTGAACTATTTTAGGCTTCAAATACAAACAAGCACCTATTGAACCTTGTTGTACTCGGCTACTAGGGCAACCAACATTTAGATTGATACCTGAGTAGCCGTACGATTCGATGATCTTAACCGATTCAGCACATTCTTGAGGATTAGACCCACCTATCTGGCACACGATAGGACTTTCTGCTTTATCAAAAGCGAGTAGCGTAGCTTGATTACCAAAAAGACAGGCACCCGTTGTAATCATTTCTGTATACACTATTGATTGGGGGGCAATGAGTCGCATTAAATACCTAAAATGGCGATTAGTATAGCCCATCATTGGGGCAATATGCAGCGACTTTGATAACTTGGAGGTCATGATAATATCTTAATTAGGTTGTTGGTAAGGGTTATGTTTATTTTTGTACTGAATATAAATATCAATACCAATGACGCCGAGTGCCAGTTGAAAATAATTAGAAAGATATTTTTGATAACTAATAGGTAATGATTCTACTTGGTTACCCGAAATAATATAAGTAAATGGCTGATTGGTAGCATGCATAAATCTAGGTTTAATACGTTTGCCGTTGATATATGGCGGTTGATGCTGTTCAATAGCGGCGTATAAACATTTGGTTAGGTAAGCAGTCGGATATGACTGTCTTTGACAAGCTATTTTGCATAACGATCGCATTAGTTTACTCGTAGATCTGCCATGCAAGGCTGATATATAAATAACAGGCAAAAAAGAGTATGCGAAAAACTCGTGCTTGATACGTTTGACTAAGTGCTTTTGCTCCTCACGACTAAACTGATCACACTTATTGATAGCAAGACACACCATGGTTCTAGAGTGTAGTATCATACGTATCAGTTTGAAGTCTTGATCACTTATGGAGTCATTATTAGCATCAATCATATATATAATTAGACTCACGTCACTCCTTAGTGCAGATAAAACTTGCGAAACCGAATCTCTCTCGATGCTATCAGTAATCTTAGCTTGACGCCTTATCCCTGCAGTGTCATGAATCGTGAATAATTGATGCTTCCATTTGAAATTATATGTCAACATATCACGTGTTGTTCCTGCCCTAGGCGATGTAACTGACACATCCTTACCTACTAAAAGATTGGTGAGTGTGGATTTACCTACGTTGGGCCTTCCCATTAACATAATATGGGTTGATGGATCTTCATTCTCCAAGACCACATTGCCACAGCTATGATGTTTTATGAAAGTGGACAATTCATCTAACAGCAGAGACCTGCCTTGTTTGGTCTTAACGGAGACAAGATATAGATTAGTGAGTCCGAGATGGTAAATACTCGGGTGACAATCGGGAGCCAGATCTACTTTGTTGGCTATTACCCATATACGTTTTTTTAATTGTTGGCAAAGCCTAATCCATTTATTTTCAATATGATGAAGACCTAGCTGAGCGTCTATCACATAAAGGATCAAATCAGCTTGCTCAATATAGTCCGATAGTATATCATCAGATTGTGCATGTGAATGCTCAGTCGATCCTGGGGAGTCAACAAGCCATGCATCGTAGCCTGATTTTGTAGTGTATGACTGAACATTACAATCACGGGTGACAGAGTCTTGATCAAACACAACAGCTGTATTACGGTTGAGCAGCATATTATACAGTGATGACTTTCCGACATTTGTGTAGCCAAGTATGAGTATCAAAGGTTTCATAAATGAGATTTCAAGATACGTTACTCCTATGCTCCAGTGTCATAAGTATCTCTTTGTAAAGATGAAAAGATTCTTTAAAGTCGTCACGTTGGTCAGATAGTAGCGTATTAAGTCTCTCGATCACCAGCTGTGAATCGGTATAACGTTTAAGCTCTATATATCGATCTGCCACGGACCATAAGGCGTGAAACTTCATAAGAGAAGTAAACCTTGGTAGTAGTAACTCGATATCGGCAACTGCGGTGTCAATGCTATTTTTTAATTCTATCTCTGCTAACCTAAGTCTTATTAAATTATACTCTTTAGTGCTTTGCGTATACTTAAGTGCGTAGTTTAATTTTGCCTTGGCATTGACTGAATCGTTATCCTGCATATAAATATCAGCAAGTTTTAACCATAGGAAACTAGAAATTACGCTCTTGGAATGCTGCTTAAGAAATACCTCTAGCTCACGCTTTTGAGCCTGACTAGAGTGATGCTGAGTGTTCTTTGAAAGCATATAATATTGATCAAACAGCCTAGCGTTGTTACGATCAATGTGATCCTGATACCAGACAAAACACAACACAAGTACCATGCTGAGTGAGAACATAATAATCATGGGCCTATAATATTGCTGTAATTTCCGTAGCACAATTTCCCAGGTCGTTTCATGGTAAGTTTCTAGCATGGGTTTACTCCTTTGTTTTGAAAGATTGGATGAGTTCGTCTAATCCTAACGATTGCTGATTACCCGTGCCAAGGTGTTTTAGAAGTAGCGTGTCATGATGATGTTCGTGTTTTCCCAAAATAATAGCATAAGAAGCGTTTATATGATTAGCTCTTTTTAACTTTGATTTTAACGTTTTCTCTTGATGAAAAGTCAATAGTTCTATGTCGCATTGCTCACGTATTTTACGGCACATATGTATAGCCTTGTGGTAGGGCACATCAACTGTATCAATCCACACGGCTTTTGTAGATACATGCGGCTTAGTCACATCTGCTATCAGTTCAATAAGACGCTCTATGCCAACAGAAAAACCTGTAGCTGGGTAGTCCTGCTTGCCTAGTTGACTACATAAACTGTCATAGCGCCCACCACCGCATACAGCAGATTGCGCACCTAGTTGATCAGTTTGCCATTCGTATATTAGACCCGTATAATAATCAATACCCCTCACAAGCGAATCGTCAAGTTCAAAGGCTATGGATTCTGACTCTAATGCTGATTTGATAGCGTCAAAAGCTGAACACTCGTCACTGTTTAAATATTCAATCAATCTTGGCGCCTGTTTGTTATACTCAACTATCCAGGACTTTTTAGAGTCGAGCAGTCTTAGTGTATTCTGCTCATAGCGTCTGGTTTCTAGTTCATCAAGTTTGTGTTTCACAGGCTTATAAAAGGCTTTGAGTGCATGAATATAATTTGCTCGCGTTGATTCTCCGCCTATGTAATTAATCTTCAATCGTAATGAAACTGACAGGCTCTTCCAAATATCAGACAACATAATAAGGTGCTCAATATCAGGATTTGGTTGGGGCTCACCAATACACTCAACTCCAAATTGGTGAAATTGACGTAAACGGCCCTTCTGGGGACGCTCACGTCTAAACATCGGCGCAATATAAAAGAAACGTTGAGACTGGTTGTATAGAAGCTGGTGCTGTAGACAGAGTCGGACACATGAAGCAGTGCCTTCAGGACGAAGCGAAACAGACTTGTTGTTCTTGTCGTCAAAGGTGTACATTTCCTTATGGACAATATCAGTAGTTGTACCAATGGCACGTGTAAATAATTCAGTATGCTCCATAATGGGTAATCTCACCTCATCATAGGCATATTGTTTGACGACAGACCTAAAAACCGACTCTAGATAAGACCACTTTGCTATATCACTTGGGTTATACAGATCGTTAAAGCCTCTTACGGATTGCATGATAATATAAAAATTGAATTATATCACAGTATTCAAGACCGGTCCAGTCTTGCACTTTAGGGAATAATACTGACCCAGGATAAAAAATGACAATTTATATCGAGAACACACATCATAGCGACGGAACTACAGACGAATGTATTAACCCATGGCTCCAAAATAATCAACACAAAGATGATAAGTTGATATACATAAGGAGATGCAAGCCCTATACCTCTGTTCTCGATAATCCCTACAAGTTAGAAAAAGACACTTAAGGGGCACGGATGTGGGTTTGTGGAGTATACGAAAAATAGTTATCGGTTAATCTACCTAATCGATATTCTGAAAAGACTGGATCCATAGATAACATTAGGTAGATGGTTGAGCGTGGATACACTGTACACTTAGGGTGTCATTGCGCTCCTTAGCAATGCCACGGTTTTATAGTAAAGAATGTGGTTATGAATCTAGTGAAAACTACCGATAATAGAAACAATAACACAGTTTCTAATCCTAAGCATGCTTATTCTAAGACACTTAAAGATCCGATGAGTTAATATCAATCGAAAGTGATTGCTGGCCAGATCTGGCTTGTGACGGGGTAAGCTTAAAGTTATCAAACCCCTCATACGAATGATATGCCAGTATAGCGATTATTAAACAAACTATGGGGAATAGGGCGTAAATCAATAATGACCTCTGTGAGAGCAACTGCTGAACCTTGTCATCAATTTTGAACTGCTCCCCTGAAAAACACCTAACCTCAGACGGAAAGAGCTGATCAATATCATCTTGACACGCACCAACATCGATGGAAAGGTACATACAATAAATTCTAAGATATCCTCTATAATAAGCATTGGGCAGGGGTTTAAATCCTGGTTGACTGAGCCCCTCTAAGTAGCAAAGATGCTGATGCCGAATCTTAGTCTGATCAGCTACTGTACTTAACGAAATTCCATTTCTTTCCCTTTCAGCTTTCAGGCGCTCAGCAAGCGTTATGTTTCTAATTTCACTATCTGGTTTCTTTTTTTCTTCAGCCATGTTACGTCTCCCTCAAACGATACTCATATACTACTGTTGACTATCCAATAAATACGCCAGCTCACCACTCAATCTAGTCTCGGAGATAGAGTGTCTCAGCGGGTCTAAGGTGGTATCCATTTTTTGCTTTTTAGAGTACACTGGCTTGTTATAAAACATGATATAGACTTGGCCGGCATGCTCAACAGTCATAGCATGGCCAGGGCCAGTTACATAAGGGTCCATCTGACCAAGCCGGTCCCTCAAAAAAGCAGGAAGTGATGACTCAACTTTATCTGTCTCTACGTGCCTGATTGCGGTTAGCTCATGACTGATATCAGAAAGACCCCAACCACTGGCAAGCGTATACTTTATCAGCCTTTCCAATTGATTAGTCTTAGATCTTTGGGATTTGAGCTTGCTGATAGACTGCTTGATTGTATCAAGAACCTCACTCTTCTCAGGTTTGCTACCTTTGGTTATGGAAATCAGTTTTACCAAGTAGACGCTGCCATTATGTACCACGGGGTCAGATACTTCATCTACTGATAAGCTGCTGAGTGAAGTAAACACAGAATCAGGGATTCTACGATAACTCCCTTCATGACGATAACTTGAAAACAGCCTAGTCGGCTGATTGACATGCTTGGCAACTGCTTCCAAGTCATCTGGTGCATACAGCATTGAACGTCTAACTTTATCAATCAGCTGGTTGGTGGATTTCTCACCCTCGCCTGCCTTGATTTCTAGGAGGTTGAAAGTATATGTGTCTGGCCGCTTGGAAATATTGGTTTGGTAATATTGATCAATCTCGGCATTTGTTATATTGGGGGTAGGACTGTCTTTTGGGGTGTATTTGGCCCATGTGATCATTTGGCTTTTTGTTGATATGATAGCATAGCTTCTTTTGTACACATCTTGATTGTGGTTAGTGGTGGTAAAAGCATCACGAATAAAACCTGATTGTAGAGAGATTTTAGCAAGCTCAGCTTTTGTTTTGACAACCTGCATATCGCTGTCTGTGGTAGTTTTCGGCGTCTGCTTGTCCGCTTTGAGCTCGCTACCGATAGACGCATTGCCTGCAATGATACGATTGTTTTCTGCGTATTCGGATAATCGAGTGGCTAGTGTTAAGTCATTGTATACTTTGTATAGTAAGCGCTGCTTCATTACATCGGTTACCTCAACACCGGATCTTCGTGCATACTCTATTCTATCACCCAGCAACAGCCTGATCATACTGGATGTTTTATCCTTTGCACCTGGATGTTGTGTTGGATCTGAGTTACTCTGATTAAATGAGGTATATATGAAGCCAGCCATCATAAATGCTACAACGATATATAGTAAATATGATGATTTTGAACCATCTTCAGTCATAATATTCCTCGGTTAATTCGGAGTGGACGGGACTCGAACCCGCGACCCCCGGCGTGACAGGCCGGTATTCTAACCAACTGAACTACCACTCCAAAACAATCACCTGGGTACTGAGGGGATCGAACCCCCGACATTCGCCTTGTAAGGGCGACGCTCTACCAGCTGAGCTAAGTACCCAATGGAACGAAGCCATTGTACATTCTAAAACTTCGAATGTAAAGGGCTTGTTGAAAAATATTAGTCATCGCTTACGACACTACACGACTGTATAGCATCTTTGAACTCAGAACTGATACTTACTTTTAAACTCTTCTTAGCAGGAACGTCAATAGGCTCACGTGTGATTGGGTGAAGTGCCTTTCGCTCTTTTCGGTTATATACTTTCAGACTTGCAAAACCGAGTAAACGAATTTCACCCTCCTCGACGACAATATTGATAACTTCATTCAAGGTTGCATCTATAATATCTCTTACAGATGACTTAGTGATACCAGTATCTTCGAATTTGTTGTAGACATTTGCTACGAGTGTTTTCTTGCTCATGATTCCTCCTTTACTCTATACAAGACGCTTTGCCAGTTGTGGCTTTCACGGTATATTGGCGCAAAATAATCCAAACGTCAATAGCAAACAGTGCATGATCACGTCATTACTTATAAAATGTTAATCCAGAGATAGCAAGTAAGCAAAAATCATGTATGAATGGCTAAAGCATAAGCATATAACCATTAGGCAGAATAATACACCGCTCACGCAATGACAAGCATCACGTATCACAAAGTTCGAGCCTCCGCTTAGGAAAAACATACTATTAAGCCTAATTATTAGCGATAGTCCAAAATACTTGAAATGTTTATAATATATTATTTTAGACACCGTTACACTGACGTCTTAACATACTATAGTCATTAGGCACAAATGATAATAGGCTCATGCATACATGATAACTATACCACTCATTAGACCTAAAAGACACTATTTAACCTCACATGCACCTATTGCTAGACAGGGCGTGGTCAGTTTGCGAACGTGTCTGAGGTGCTGCTGAACAAGGATTGTAATGTGAGGATGATGCCCTCCATACTTTACCACCACAAAATACGTTGGCGAATTTTGCTTCGCAAGTAGTGATTAGAAAAATAAATGGCCGGGTCCATCTATGTGAACATATCTTAGCACAACTATACCATGATGATCTGAGAGTCAACCGAGGGAAAGCCACCATTAAACGTTTAACAACAGGTGTGCATAGAAGTAAACAACAGCTTGAGAGGACAAACATAGAAACACCCAATAGGTAACTTACCCTTGACAGGCACATTAGTATCAGAAGACACAAAGTCAATCGAACTATTAAATACCCTGACACAATCCTAGAAAACTGCTTTTTTATTCCCGATACAGATATATTGTCATATAACCCTTTGAACGACGTGGACCATGGATGATATACCATAGTCATAAGCCCTTTAAGACTTTTATAGAAGTCTGACAGACTGGCAACACAAACAGTACCACGCCGCATTATTTGATTATTTGATGACATGTTGAGTGAACTATTAAGTGATTGCGATGTTAGCGTTCGAGATATGGTTACCCCAAACCCACTTTTTGTCTGCGCTTTTGTACTTAAGACCTCCCGTTCGGGTGAGTGGGTAGTCTTTTTAGGACGAAAATTGGAATTACATGGTTCCGTCATCAACGAAGGCTTTATCATGTTTTGGCTATCGTGTATATGTGCCTCTGAAGATAAACAAGGGTTTTGTAATGCAACTACACTTGTACACAGCGATGATAGTTTTTTTTTTCTAAATGTGTCTGGTCTACTTTTCGTCTAAAGTCATCATACAATGACGATCGTAGACAATATTTTGAAAAGCTGTGAGGAGAGTGGAGCAGCATGATATCAGATGTATCAGCACTAATAGGCCTAAATTTATTAAAATATTGCACATGAACAGTTTTTAACGTCAATATGCCCATATGAAATGATGCTGCATACGTCCATGATAGCCATGGGATGAAATGGTCTAAGTCTTTCAGTTCGATCTCTCTAACGGTGGTCTCAGACAAATGTACGCCTTGATTAAAAGCGCTTGTAAGCGACTGGCATTGCTCGTCATCAAGAGATACTTTCGGCTGTGGGGCTCTTAGGGCAAAAATTGTTGGCTCTCCATCGATAAGAGGATCAGAAAACATCATGCTTTGTCCATAGCCTATAACCTGAAGCCTGTGATCAGATGACATATTATTGAATTGATTGTCTGACTTACATGCAAAAACGAGTACACCAGGAAATTGATTGATAATGCTCCCTGTAATAGCCTGATCTAGACGAGTCATGAGGGCATGATGCTCAGATTTGGCCATTTGGTAATTGGTGTTGCTGTGTGCGTACAATGAATGTCTAGCATGTGAACCACGTGCATGATTGAATTGCTGCATAATTTGTCGTGTCAGTTCATGCCTATAATTATGGGTATATATAAATTCATGATAGATTTGCATGGCTTCCTATGTATAAAGGGATAAATATAATACCGCAATAGGTTGCCATCATCACCACCGTATTTGATGATGACTACGTGTCAATTTATGATGACTATTCAATGACTGTTAAATTGGCTTATCCAGAGTACAGGCTGCATGTAAATAAATCGACTCATACATCCTGCAACTACACTCTAAGCATTAATGGCTATTAGGAGAAAGGTTACTTGCTTCAATCTCATCAACCACACAAGAAGTGCCATCCGGCTGTTTAATCAAAAACCACCCGTGTTGACTCCACATCTGGTGTCTATTAAGTGGATTCTTAAGCTCAGAATCAGACTCAAGTCCAAGGCAAAAATATGGGTCACGAAGATGATTGAAATCGTGCAAGTAAGGTAGCCTTGGGGTATTGTCAGTCTTTACTTGTTGTCGTAAACTGTGTTGATTTTGGTAAAACTGGTAGACTACTGGGTCGACTTGCTGGTCTTTTACTGGAGTAGTTTTCATTTGATCGATCAATGCTTGTTGAGGGCATAACTGGTTTATATTTTGGCGAGTCGTATGAAATGATTGAGTCATTAGTGCATGTTTATGTTCAACAGGTATACAAAACATCTGATAAGTGGGCACTGGTTTTGATAAAGTGGTATTAATTTGGGATGCGCAAGCCCTCATGTCAATAAACTCATCGCTGGGATCAAACCATGGCTGTATACAATATTGGTTAATAGCCTTGGCTAAATAGGTAAATGGCCTTTTGTCATAAATAGGAATACGACCCGGCCTATGTAGGGTCAAAATGGTACATTGATTCTTCAATGAAAGATCGGTAAGCTCACGGGTGATATCAAGGCGCCAACCTCCAAAAGAAAAAATACAGCCCAACAAACGACGCCTCACTGGACTTGGTAGATGGCCTAATGCATTCATGGTATAAACCAAGCACCGCCATTTGAATCGATGTGGGCAGGGATCGAGCTTTGCATTCATCGACCTAAGGTCTTTTACAAGCTCAGACTTAGTGAAATAGCGTGCATAATTAGGGCTATAAGCCACCATGTCAGCCAAAGATATCGGTGTTCTCGAAAGTGTGACGTGAGAAAATAGTGACTTATCCTTAAGATGATGAGCGGCAATGGCAGCATACAGACCGCCATAACAGATGCCGTAGACATCAAGTAAGGCCCCAGGATTTAATGAGCTTTCATTATATGATCCACATAGATCATGTTGGTAGGTGTAATCAGCTTGTTTTTTCACATCATCACGCATGGAGTCCTCATGAAAATGATATAGCTGTTTGCCAAGTTTATCGTGACTCGTTCTAACACAAGGATTTGTCGTATCTGATAAAGCCACCGTACCACTGTTGTTCACATTTCTTTGGTTCCAGCCAATAACGATCCTATTGGTACGATAAGCATGATCAACTAGTGATTCCAGGGTGTTTCGATTTTCTACACAAGTAGCTTGGCCTATAAAATATAAAGTAATACCATCAGCCCTATGATCAACATTTGATAAGGTAGCATGACTTTGCTTCGATTGTGTCAGTGATGGTGGTTTTACCACAACACGGTGATGCCTGATACCGTCTATCACACAAGCTTGAAATTCGATTTTCACACCGTATTTGTCTAAACATCGACTGATATACCCATTCCTATGGCTCATTTTGGGAGAATCAGGACGATTCTTGTCAGTGGCCGGGACAGTTGTAATCATATATTGCCCCAATTTATCGATTTTAAGCCACTTACCTATACGCTCTTTTATCGCTACGATAGATGGCGTCAATCTTGCATCAATACTGTGGTAGATTGCAAGTAGAAGCCTAAGAAGTGGCATGAGGGTAAAGTCAAGGCACATCCCCAAAGCTTTATCCAACTGAACAAGGGTACTGAGGAGATACGTACTACAAAACAGTTTGAGGTGTGTCAATAGGTAACGGGTTAGTTTCATGACACGTTTGGATGCACCTTTCGAATCATTCAACAACCTCAATCGAGTAAGTTGAATGCTAAGATTTTTGTACCAAGTATAAAACTGCTGGTTAGCGTACTGAAAAGGCCCCAATAGACTGGAAGTTGTTTGGTTCATTTTTTTTGGATAGGTCATATGGGTTTAACATCATGGTGTGTTTACCTAATGTAATGGAAAACAAATGCAACTGTCAACATGTAAAACGGTGACCTCATTCACGAGTCAAACAAGAACGATGACATAAACGCAAAAAAACTTGAAAATCAATTAAAATAATACCATATATCTGTTATGGCACTACGATACAACGCTTATGAACATTGAAAAGCTCACCACACAATTTAGAAATGCGCTCATGCAAGCTCAATCCATTGCCTTAGGCTATGAGCAAGGCACCATTGAGCCACCTCACGTTTTAAAAGCTATGCTTGATCAACAGGACAATTCAATCGTACCGCTTTTGTCCCAAGCTGGATGCGATATTCAAACACTCAAGAGTAAGTTAGATCAGCAGTTGAAGTCTTATCCTATTGTTTCTGGTAATCAAGGCGATGTGGGGGTGTCAAGAACATTACAGCGTTTATTCAACATGGCAGACCAAGCAGCCCAAAAACGTAAAGATCAATTTATTGCAAGCGACCTTTTTATCGAGGCCAGTCTACTTAGCAGTCATAATGATCTTAAAAAATTACTGGTTGAGTCAGGTGTAACCCCACAAGGATTTACTCAAGCCATGAATCAGGCAAGATCCAAATCGAGTGTAAATAGTCAAGATGAAACTAGCGGTAATCAGTTGCTTGATAAGTACACCATCGATTTTACAAAGGCAGCAGAGCAAGGGAAGTTGGACCCAGTTATTGGTAGAGACGGTGAAATTAGAAGAACTATACAAGTCCTTGCAAGACGAACCAAGAATAACCCAGTGCTTATCGGTCAGCCTGGTGTAGGTAAAACAGCCATCGCTGAGGGCCTTGCCCAGCGCATTATCAACAATGAGGTTCCAGAAGGCCTCAAAAACAAACGGCTATTAGCACTGGATATTGCATCCATGCTTGCAGGTGCGAAGTACAGAGGAGAGTTTGAGGAAAGAATGAAATCTGTACTCAAAGAAGTTAAAGAACAAGAAGGGGGCGTCATCTTATTTATTGATGAAATGCACACGCTGGTGGGTGCAGGACGCAGTGATGGTGCATTAGATGCAAGTAATATGTTAAAACCTGCACTTGCACGAGGCGAATTACATTGCATCGGCGCAACCACACTGGACGAGTATAAGCAATACATCGAGAAAGACCAGGCACTGGAAAGACGATTTCAAAAAGTCTTAATTGATGAGCCTTCAGAGGAAGACACGATAGCCATATTAAGAGGGTTAAAAGAGCGCTACGAACTTCACCACTCGGTTATGATTACGGACCCTGCCATCATTGCTGCTGTACAACTATCACAGCGTTATATTTCTGGACGACAATTGCCAGATAAGGCCATAGACCTCATTGATGAAGCTGCCAGTCGAATACGAATGGAGATGGACTCCAAACCAGAAGAACTTGATAAACTTGATAGACGATTAATTCAACTAAAAATAGAGCGCGAAGCACTCAAAAAAGAAGATGACGATGCATCGCTCAAACGTCTTGAAAAACTTGAAGAAGAAATCAACGAAATAGGACTTGCCTATGCAGATATGGAGGAAGCTTGGAATACTGAAAAAGCCAGTATTCAAGGTGCTCAGACCATTAAAGAGAAGCTTGATGATGCTAGAATGGAATATGAGGTGGCCCAACGAAGTGGTGACTTAGCTAAAATGTCCGAGATTCAATACGGACTTATTCCAGATCTAGAAAAAAAGCTTTCACAAGCAGAACAGGCGACACATACAGAGACCACTCTCAAGCTACTAAAAAATAGGGTAACTGATGAGGAAGTTGCGAGTGTCGTTGCTAAATGGACAGGCATACCTATAGAACGAATGCTTAGCTCAGAAAAAGAAAAGTTACTCAAGCTTGATGAACAACTTCATGAGCGAGTTATCGGCCAAGGCTCAGCAGTGAAGCTGGTAGCTGAGGCAATTCAGCGCTCAAGAGCTGGTTTGAGTTTACCCGGCAAACCAGTAGGATCCTTTTTATTCCTTGGGCCTACTGGCGTTGGAAAAACTGAGCTATGCAAAGCTTTGGCGACGGTGCTATTTAATGATGAATCAGCCATGGTAAGAATAGACATGTCGGAATATATGGAAAAACATGCTGTTGCGCGCCTAATCGGTGCACCTCCAGGCTACGTAGGCTATGAGCAGGGCGGTTATTTAACGGAGCTTGTCCGTCGAAAGCCCTACAGTGTTATATTGCTTGATGAGGTAGAGAAGGCGCACCCTGATGTTTTTAATATTCTTCTGCAAGTGCTAGACGATGGCCGTCTAACCGACGGCCAGGGAAGAACAGTTGACTTTCAACACACCATTATAGTCATGACCTCTAATCTTGGGTCACAGCAAATACGTGACCTTCAAGAAGAAGATCACGATATCATGAGAGCAGCGGTTATGGATGAGGTTAGAAAGCACTTCAAACCAGAATTCATCAATAGAATTGATGATATCGTGGTCTTCCAGATGCTCATGAAGGATCAAATAGATCAAGTTCTCACACTCCAGCTCAAAAGTCTTGAGGCACGTATGAAGTCCCAGGGTATGTCCTTCCAGCTTACAGAGCGTGCCAGGCAGGCAATTATTGAAGCAGGATACGATCCCACTTACGGTGCAAGACCCTTAAAACGCACCATTGCTAGGCTGGTTGAAAATGCACTTGCGCAACAAATTCTAAAAGGCGAACTCAATCAAGGTCAAACCATAATGCTTGATTGGCACAACGGAAAAATGGTAGTAAGCTAGCCTCTTTAGCAGCTAGAATCGGATACTCACTTCACAAACAAAGGAAGATATGATATTATATAGCAGTTATTATTGAGCGACAATATGAAGACCGTTATTACCATCACAGGTGCTGCAGGGCGAATTGCCTCATATATCATACCCCGCATAGGCGAAATACTGTCAAGCACAGATGAAACTATTGAACTACGATTGCTAGATATAGATTCGTGCATGAAAAAACTCGAAGGTATCATATTAGAAACACAAGATTGTGCATTCACTTTTCTTGATAAAGTCACATGCACAACAGACCCTGCTGAAGCATTTACAGGCGCAAATCTTATCATTATGGTTGGAGGCGCACCTAGAAAAAAAGGCACGAAACGGTCGGATCTTTTGCTGGTAAACGGGCAAATTTATAAAGAGCAAGCCAAACACATTAATGATCACGCAGCAGTAGATGCAAAGGTTCTTGTGATCGCTAACCCTTGTAATGCTAATGCCTACGTGGTATTGAAAAATGCACCCAATTTAGCCAAAGAAAATATTTTTGCCATGACCATGTTAGATCAAAATAGGGCATGTGCCCAGCTTGCATCAAAGTATAATCTTGACATTAATGGTATCGAGGACTTGTGTGTCTTAGGCAATCACTCCAAAAGTATGTTTGTTGATTTTTATCATGCTAAAATTCTTGGACGAGCCCTTACTGATGTGATCAATGATGAAACATGGCTGAAAGAAGATTTTATCCAAAATGTCGCAATGCGTGGTGACGAGATCATAGAGGCAAGTGGCATGTCTTCAGCCATGTCAGCGGCTAATGCCACCATTGATGCATTGTCATGGATACTCAATAAAGAGCCCAATTATACTATTTCTATGGGCATCTGTTCTAAAGGAGAATACGGAAGTCAAGTAGACAATATCGTCTCACTTCCTTGTCGATACAACGATCATGGTGTGATAGAGTCGGTGTCTAACCTCGAATACGATGAACATGCAAAAAGCATGCTAGCGAACACCTTTGCCGAACTGGCAGAAGAAGTCCGACTACTCCACGAGAATGGACTGGCTTAGCCATGGTGTTCACGCATCATATCAACCCCGTTGCATTCACTATTTTTGGTTATATACAAATTAGATGGTACGGATTAGCTTATCTAGCAGGTTTTATATGTGCTTGGCTACTGGGTAAATCTAGACTAAAAGAAGCAGGATTAAACAAAGACCAGTTTGTTGACCTATTATCACAGGTCGCGTTTGGGTTGTTAATAGGCGGTAGATTAGGGTATATGATTCTGTATAAAACCCAGCATACGATAAATCACCCACTTTCTGTACTCCAAATTTGGGAAGGTGGCATGTCGTTTCATGGCGGCATCATAGGCGGCATGGTAGCCCTATTACTTTACTGCCGAAAACATAACCTTTCTACTTACAAGCTTATGGACTTTATTGGCCCCCTCATACCGCCTGGGCTGTTCTTCGGTCGATTAGGTAATTTTATCAATGGAGAACTCTGGGGCAGGCCTACAGGACATGACTGGGGTGTTATTTTCCCCATGGTTGATCAGCAGCCACGACATCCCTCACAACTCTATGAAATGATTGGCGAGGGAATGCTTCTTTTTTGGCTAATGAGCCATCATCAATCAAAGGCACAATCAAACCCGCATACAACCAATGCTGGTATTGTATTTTGCTATCACTATGCTTGGATAAGGTTCTTAATTGAATTCATGCGAGAACCCGATTACGATATAGGCTACCTGGGTTCATTCTCACTCACCATGGGTCAAATATTATCCCTGGCTATGCTGGCGGTGGCCATACTCGTAAACCAGTTTCCCATTAACTCAAAAAAAACAGCCACAGAATTGCGTACACAAAAATAACCTTACATATTATTTCATTAAATGTTAGGGTAATTTAAAGCTCATCCATGACCTCTATGATTTACTTGCTTTTGTGCTATGCCGTAATACTGTCCAACACTGCTTTCGCTAGCTGCTATAAGACACCTAACTATAGCATGGATACACCCCAGGGCTATTGGAAAACCATTGATGATAAAACTGGCCAAACCAAAGGTATTGTACATATTTTCAAAACCACACAAGGAACACTCGCAGGAAGAGTCATTGGGGGTATTAAAAGTAACAATGATCCACGCTGTAAGCGATGTGATGCCAAAACCTTCGACCCAAAAACAGGCTTCGGTCTTAAAAAAAATGACGAACCGATAGGAAAGGTATTTATGTGGGGCTATCGAAAAAACAAACAACGATACACTAATGGTTACATTGTAGATAATACTCAAGGTTATAAATATCGATCCAGCATAGCATTGGTTGAAGGCGGTAATAAACTAGACGTGACCGGCACCTATCTTTTCTTTTACCGAACTCAGTATTGGGAACGCATTAAAGAACGACAACTACATCAGCTCTGTAAGTCGAAGCAGGCGGTGTGTATCGAGTTATGTAAATGAAGCACACAGTACACCCCGGGCTATCGTAAACACATTGCTAACATGAGCCTAGTATATTGGCCCAAGTACGATGAAACAATCATCATTTAAATGCAAGACGCGTAACCGAAGCTTTGTTTAATCAATCAGTATCCAACCCACCAGTACCCAACCCACTTAACAGACCGACTAAATGACTAGCACAGCTCATTACCATCTTCAGTCTATTTTAAAAAAGTGCCATCTAAAATAATGGCTCAGAACCCACGAAAACCACAAAACTTAATAGCATGTGCTATAAAGTAAAACTTTCATCCATTTAGGATTTTCGATGCAACACACAATAACCACCACTGCCTATATAACAGCAGTCATTTCTATGTACATGGTGGGCGCTAGCTTGCCTGCAGTACCAGCGATAGCTGCAAGCCTCAATATATCGCCTCACACCTTTCAGGTATTTAGTGCAACACTTATGGTTGCCTATACGATTGGTATCTATCTCTTCACGTTATTGAGTAACAAATTAGGACGAAAGCCAAGCCTTTATATAGGTTGGATATTTAATGGCTTAGCATTCACAATCGTCTTATCTACTCACCAATTATCCGACTGGATAGTAGCAGGGGTATTATTTGGGTTTGGGTCCTCCGCCAACTCACTGATTTGCAGACTATTGATTAGTGATTCCTTCACTGGCCCTGAGCTCCAAAGTAAGGCAAGCCTACTTACCTCGTTATTCCAAATGGCACTACCGCTTTGCCCTTTAGTTGGTGGGTTTTTATTGAGTCACTACGATTGGGAGAGTATATTCTACGTGGGTATCGCATTCTCATTAATACAACTGCTTATGTTTACAGTCATAAATGAAACCAAAGCACATTTTAATCCTAAAGTAGAAACCTATAGAAGACTCAGTCTGGAGTTTTTTAGTGTTCTTAGGTTTAAACCTGTTGTAGGTTATGGATTAATAGCATTATTTGGTGGGATGGGCCTAGCTGCATGGTTGAATATGAGCCCTGTGGTTATGATACATCACTATGGATTTAGTCCAACGCATTATAGCTACATAATGCTAATCACTAATTTTATTCCAGCATTTATTGGCATATTTAATGGTAAACTACTTAAGTATTTAAGTTCGAAAAGAATTTTGGTGACGGCTATAATCCTATGCTTATTAGCGTCCATCGCTCAAATCATATTCAATACGCTCTATGTGAACATCACAGCTCAAATATTTTGTGTAACCCTGATGAATTTTGGTGTCACGCTGATATCCTCAAATAGTTTTATCGGTTTGATTAATCATTTGACCGATGACATGAAAATGCATTTGGGGTCTGCTGTTGGTATGTATACAACATGGTGGCTACTTGGTCTAAGCATAGCTTCTGGCATTGCTGTCTCATTCAATGAAACCACATTATTAATTCTTGGCATCATAGGATTGACATCCTCTGCAGTGACTTTCGTGAGTTATAGCATAATGGTTAGACAAGACTAACCCTTATAATTCATAAAAGGGACCATCAGTAATCTAGACAGTCTCGCTAAACTTGGTATACTGATTCATTAGTTTCATGCGAAACCATGCTATGAACATCGGTGCAGACATTACCATTATCGGTGCAGGTCCCTGCGGCCTCACAGCGGCATTACTGGCAACCAAAAAGGGTTTTAAGGTCACTGTTATCGAACAGAAAGCGCCTGATAGCTACCATGGCTATGCCCATTTTATAAATGCACAGACACTTTCTATCCTAGCAAAAGCTGGCCTGGATATGACACTGTTTGAACAAAGATCAACCAGCCTAGAAGAAGAGCAAAGTATGGTCTATGCAACTAGCTTGACACAACCGTTTGCGCGTATAGATTTAACTGACTCTGAGGCGTTTGATAAACGCTTCCATCATCTTGGTAAATATGGTGCAGGGATACATTTGGGCTATCAACTATGGCGAGATACATTACTTGATGCGTGTCGTCGTACCGGTGTACGTATACTATGGCATCATGAAGTGACAGGTATTGATACCTCACGGAAGCAATTATTTTGTAAGTATGTCGGTGAAGAAAAAAACATAACCTACCAGTGGCTGATATGCTGTGATGGTGTCAAAAGCAAAATCAGATCCATATTGAACATAAGATACAGTCAATCACCCAAAACTTGGGCCAAGTTTCTTAGTATAAAAACATCAGGGGACCTTAGGCCTTTTGTCAGTCAGCCATCACTCATGTATTGGATTTACCAAATACCTCTTAGTGCTTGTGTGGTTTTACACAACGTTTCCAAGTTTCATGTTTGGCAAATACCACTCAGCCATACTGAGCAAGCCACTGAGTTCAATCGTCAAGATCGCCAACTAAGACTCATCGCACGTTTTATAGGCATAGACTTAACTGAGTTGAAGCAAACAAACATCAACATAGAATATAGCCGAATATGGCATATGAAGACGCACATGATCGCCGACATGCAGCCTGACGGTTCAATTTTCTTGGCAGGCGATGCAGCGCACGGTCTAACGCCTGCAGGAGGACTAGGGCTTAATACAGCCATCGGAGATGTTGACAATCTAATTTGGAAGCTCGCACACTCACATCATAATCAGTCAACTATCATTTCGAGTTATCAAACAGAGCGACATAGAATCGGTCAATCTCGTGTACGTCATAGTATCAAACATTATGAAAATCTTCTAAAGGTACCCTCCGCACTTGGGCTACCCACAGCCTATCAAAAACCGTTGACAAACCTCAGGTATTTCGGATCAAGCATGATAGGTAATCCACAACAAAGCTACATCGATGATCGCCTTAACGAGATGCTGAGTCAGTGGGCACAGAAGGTATATGAGGGAAAAAATTTAGTCACGAAAGAAGTTAAAAAGTCAGTACACCAAGCAGTTGAAGATAATCGTTCCTACTTTGACTATATCGACGAACAACTGTTTTTTCAATACCCTAAATCCCAACTCACTGGCACAGGGAGCACATTTGAACATTTTAAAAACAGCTTAACACCAGGTGTCTGGGTAGGGTATATGAAAATAATAGATGATGGCTCTGTATTTTTTTTAGGCACACATCATCTAAGCTATAAGCCCTGTATTATTTGTTACAGTTCAGAAGATTATGCCCATATACTCAGCCACAAACAAAGAGAGAGCAAGCGCCTCGACGTAGATTGCTATATCATCAGTCCGTATAGCTATGGTTACCAAGATTGGAGCCAAAAACGTCCATACATACTGATAAGGCCGGATATGATCATACTTAACATCTATCAGGCTCATGAAATAGCTAACGTAGTAACTGATTACAAAGCTCTTCTCGAGTGATCAATTCAATGAGTGCACATTAACATACCATAACCCGGAAGATCTTATTAGAAGTACACGATGATTATGTTTCAGCACAGCGAACACTACCATCAAAGTATGTGACCAAATCATTATTTACAACCCCATCAGATATGCTTAGAGCTTAGCCGTATAATCTTCTCTTTTTTAAGATAAGGTTCAATAATTGAGCGATTATTTACAGACTATGATACTGAATAATAATTACACATAGCTA
This sequence comes from Pseudomonadota bacterium, assembly GCA_036148435.1. Taxonomy (GTDB): domain Bacteria; phylum Pseudomonadota; class Gammaproteobacteria; order Comchoanobacterales; family Comchoanobacteraceae; genus JAYYHL01. The sequence goes on from JAYYHL010000008.1 coordinate 261,264, forward strand.
AGCACAAAATAATGATGGTATTCGCATGTGATTAGGCATGCATAAAACAATCAGTTCACTGCTGAAACAGTCAAGATGACTAGGTTTAAATAGAATTGAGAAGGGTGAAAAGCTACAAGAAGATCATTTGTGAGATGACTAAAACCAGGTCAATCATGAAATCAAATAATGCCACTGGCTCAAATTTATGACGATGCACGGTCACTAAGCATCGAGATAACAGCATAGCATCCTGGATAAAAAACTATCATCATCAGTAGCGACAAGACAACATCACTACAGCGATTTATCAAAATCAACCAAGTTAAATGGATACATAAAGCACAATTCATGTTATGATGTAAGATACTAATAGGCCGACAAGACATGGTTGGAACAGCCAACATCATTACCATCGCACGTATCCTGTTGATCCCGTTCTGGCTTTTGACAATAGCCACTTATCCAGACATAGCTTTGGCACTTTTTGTACTCATGACGCTAAGTGATGGAATTGATGGTTGGGTTGCTAGAAAGTACAATCAAACAACCGAACTTGGATCTATCCTTGATCCCATTGCGGATAAAGCATGTACACATGTGGGCATCCTCTATTATATTTTTTGTTACCCAAAATGGTGGATAGTGATAGCCGAACTCATACTTTTATACCGTGATATCCAACTATCGATAGTTCGGTACCAAAAGTGGACTCAACGGTCGTGTGCTGGTCAATTTAAGGTGATAAAGCTATCAAAAGTCAAATCACTACTGATGTTTCTAGCAGTTGCAATGCTAACGTGGACTATCAGTCATAACCAAGCTAGTATTCACATGATGGCGCAAATACTTTTTATGCTATCAACTGCACTAGCCATTTCAACCTATGTACAGTATATTTCAAATAAGCATCAATAGAATCACCAACTGTTAAACAGATGGTTACAGCACAAAACACATAGAAAAGTAACCTCAATAGTGCCAATACCTAAAAAAGCGTCATAGATAACGTTACAAAGTCTCGATATACAAGCAGTGTTTATATGATAGTGCCGGGCACCGACATAACTTAGGTTCTACACGGGGGTGAGGTCTCCATTCTACCGTCTTAAAACATTCTAAAACTGTACCCACTGGACTTGCATAGGGGGGCATAGATGTGATAACATCATACAACGCGGGAGTAGCTCAGTGGTAGAGCACAACCTTGCCAAGGTTGGGGTCGCGAGTTCGAACCTCGTTTCCCGCTTAAACTAACAGCAATCCTATGGCTGGATGGCAGAGTGGTTATGCAGCGGCCTGCAAAGCCGTGTACACCGGTTCGATTCCGGTTCTAGCCTCAGAATGCCCGGGTGGCGGAATTAGGTAGACGCAAGGGACTTAAAATCCCTCGAGAGCAATCTCGTGCCGGTTCGATTCCGGCCCCGGGTAATATATTTATGAACCTATCACTACTCCTCAATATAGGCTACCACCAAATAAGCTCCAAACTCCACAATAAACACACACGATTGGTTCAGCGTGTAGCCTCGCTATCGTTGGCTATTTCTGCCTTTATCCTTATAGTGGTGTTATCTGTATTCAATGGCTTCCAAAACGAATTACAAACCATCATCAACCATCTATCTCCTCACCTGGTACTAGAACTACCCAGTCAGGGTATTAATAGAGATACATTAATACATAGCCTAAACAAGCATCACATGGTCCAAAAAGTGGATACTGATCTAAAAACCTATGGGTTTATAGCGACTACACCACCCACTCCGTTGATTATAAGTGGAAAAAATAATAATTATTCAAAATTGAAGCAACAGCAAGGAAAGCAGACACATCCTAGTCTAGATTATCTTGACACGAGCATCCCCAAAAATCTTGCATGGCGATTCAACCTTAACGTAGGTGATTACTTTCCTGTCATTGTAGCTAGGTATGATAAAAATCAACAGCTTGTCAGTCAGTCCATTCGTTGTTTTGTTAAAAATATTTTACCGTCTAGCTTCAGTATGTTCTCCGAACAAACACTCATGGTTGATCAAGATCAACTAGCTCAACTCACACAATCGCAGCAACCCTACAACGAGATCAGCATCACTTTAAAATCACTCAACGCTATCGAGGATGTTACTGCAATCATTCATGATACATTTCCAGAGATAAACGTTCAAAATGCAAGTCAACAAGCATTATTTATTCAAGAATCTTTGAGTATGCAAAAACGAATGATGTTTGTGGTATTAAGTTTATTAACACTCATGGGTGTATTTAACCTAAGCACAAGTTTAACCATGATCATCAAGGAAAGAGAACAAGAGATCGCACTTTTGCAAACGATGGGACTCACACCAAGCCACATACAATCGCTTTTCACGCTATCAGGTATTATCATTACAACTAGAGGCATTTTACTAGGCTTAGGGCTGGGTGTGCCCTGTGCCTATTATCTCAATAGCATCGTGACAAAAATCGAATCGATGTTTAATGTAAATATCAGTAACAACGTGTTCATCTTCAATAATCTACCGACTCAGGTTAGTTTTTTTGATATGCTCACGATTATCATCTGCACCTATTTGCTCTGCTTGATGACAGTGCTACCTGTTGCTAAACAAGCAGCTCTCATTGACCCTGCGGACAAGTTGCGTTATGAGTAAGATCATTCAAGCCTCTGATATTTTCTGCACGTTCAACAAGCAACAGCTTTTTAAAGGTTTATCCCTTAGTATTCATCGTGGCGATAGAATAGCACTGACAGGAAAGTCTGGTAGTGGAAAATCAACATTGCTACACATTTTATCAGGACTTACAGCAAACTATCAAGGCACAGTAACGTACAAAAACATTGACTATCGTCAGATGGAGCCGGCAAGATTAAGCAAACTACGGCAACACGAACTCGGGTTTATTTACCAACAATCATACTGGTTAGGAGACTATACAGTACTTGAAAATGTAAGTATGCCATTAAGAATACAAAACAAAAGTACGCATGAGGCCAATCAAATGGCCCATCAACAACTTTGCCACTTTAACCTAAACCACAAAGCCCATGAGCCCTGCCACATCCTCTCAGGTGGAGAAAGACAACGCATGTGTCTTGCAAGAGCCATGATCATCAGGCCAGAGGTCCTTTTTGCAGATGAACCTACCGGACAACTGGATGCCGAGAACGCACATTTAGTCATGAAACAACTGACGGAATGTACTGATGACACCACGCTTATCATAGCCACACATGACAAAGATATCAGCCAGTACTGCTATACACACATCGAACTCTGATATCCAACTTACTGGTAGTCAGCATACCCACTAAAAGAGCACTAGCGTCAGGATCAATACATGACCTCATCTTGTATGCTCATATTTAAATATAATTTAATAAAACACATTGAGACCTTTACTTTTTATTAATATACTCATACACCTAGCAAGCTTGACAAGTTGGCAATCATACTGTACATTATAAACGTAGCTTGAAACATTACATTAATATTATTAATTACGGCTACACATCAAAAGGAGGTTCTATGGAACAAATAAACCATGACAGGGGTCGTGACAGCACAAATTCAGCTATTAACTCAGGTTTATTGGTTGTGTTTTTGGGTGCTTGCTTCTACTGCTATGAATATTTGCTACGAGTCTCCCCAAGCGTCATGTACTCGCAGCTGATGCAACATTATCAAATCAATGACTTTGAGCTCACAAGCCTCATTGCCTGTTATTACACCATCTATGCACCCATGCAGTTACCCGTAGGACTTATTGTTGACCGTTATAATCCTTACAGAGTATTAGTGTTTGCATGCTTCTGTTGTAGTATAGGCACTGCGTTCTTTGTAGGCACGCAAGTGATTCTTCTAGCAAAATTGGGGCGGTTATTAGTAGGATTTGGTTCATCATTTGCCTTTGTTGGTGTTTTGAAAATAGCTGCACTAAGCTTACCTAAGCACTACTTCTCAATCATTACCAGCATCACTATGGCGCTCGGTATGGTGGGAGCATTACTGGGTGATGTATTTTTAAGTCATCTTATCATGAGAAGCGACTGGCAAATTGCGAATATCCAGACAGCCTTATTTGGGTTATGCTTACTTATCTGCATGCTTTTTGCATTTTCTAGACACCAGCATCGCTATTTGGTGCATAAAAAGTATGCGCATATCACAGGAAAGCAAGTTTTTAACCAGATGCTTGATTTGTTCAAAAATCCTTATATGTGGCTAATAGGGATTATGGGCTTAATGATGTGTGCGCCTGTTGCGGTTTTTGCCGAACTTTTTTCAATTGACTTTATCAAAGTGACTTACCAGATCAGCAGCCACGATGCGTCGTATATTACGGGATTATTCTTCATAGGCATGGCTTGTGGTGGACCTTCGCTAACTTATATTACCACTAAAGGTTATTCCAAACTGTCCATCATACGAGTCAGTTGCTTAGTAACATCCTGTTTGCTAGCATTACTTATCTACGCGCAAATATCATACCAGATGCTCAACCTCACTGTATTTGTACTCGGCTTTTTTACTAGTAGCAAAGTTCTAATTTTTTCTATAGCACGAGAACAAACCTCAACTAAGAGTGCTGGCACAGCGGTTGCCCTGATCAACATGATGGTTATGATGTCTGGTATCATTTTCCAACCGTTATCCGGCTTCATACTTAATCAATATGCTTTACCGCATACAACAACCGACTATTTATATGCCCTTGCCTATGTACCACTGGTACTACTATTGGTCGCTCCTCTAAGTTTATGTGTAAAGGATAATATCCAATCGCATCAGCCATCCTAATATGCATGCTTATCGAGTTCCAATATTGGCCCTTGCAGCTATCTGTACCATGAAAGGTCAGGACAACTTTAATCCATTCAATTACTACTATCATAACCCCCCAATTTACAGGGCACATCAAGTATTAGCTAAACGCACACAACTACATCCAGCAGAAGCATTCGCTATCATCAAACACGAATCCAACTTTCGAGCTCATGCCTCGTATAGAAGACACTGGCTATATGATATTTTTGTAAAACCCAAGAGTTCTGCCTATGGTTATGCACAAGCCATTGATGCCAGCTGGCATGAGTATCAGAAAGTTAATCCTTCTGCAAAACGAAGTCATTATCTAGACAGCATCGGATTTATACATTGGTATATCCATAAACATAGAAGTCTTTTTAGAAACCACTCTATGACTGAACACTACAAACTCTACCACGACGGTCCTAAAAACTATCAAGAACAAAATTTGCTGGTATCAGAACAGGTAGTCAGGCGTGTTGAACAAACTTACCAACAATACAAAAAAGAATTTGATAATCGTATCACGTCACTGGACTGGCGTGTTGAGTGGCATGAGTTTTAGTATACAAACCCCCAACTTTGCTGTTTTTGACAAGCGGTGCTAGGCCAATATAACCATCTAAACTGAAATCTTAGCCAGTAGTACCTTAGATCGTCATTTTTTATACTGCTGCGTTAACAACCATTCAAAAAAACTACCTTGACACACAATGGTAAAAGCCACGATCACAAACGCGTACTGGAGCATGATCTGCGCAGCAGGTGTATGCCCATACAGACTGATAACCATGGCTAGAGACAATGCGCCTTTTAAGCCACTAAGTGAGACTAAATTAACCATCTTCATATTGAGATTTTTTCCATACGATAACCATAGCGGCAAGTATACACTCAAGTATCTTGAAAACACTACCAACACGACTATGGCTAATATCAACCATCTTGCCCAAGGCAACGTCATGAGAAATAATACTTCCAAACCGATCATGAAAAATAAGATAGCATTCAATAACTCATCCACCATATCCCAAAAAGCAAACAATTTCTGCCTACTAGATACCGCCATTTCCTGAATGATACGACTGGCAAACAAGCCAAAAAAGACTATCGATAAGGGTGCAGATAGATGAATGGTTTTGGCAATGATATACAAAATATTAACCATCATAAGTGATGATAGTACCATATACTTGTCTGTATTATTAGCATACCTGGATTGTTTCACTAGAATGCGGTATAAAACATAACCCCCTAAACCGAGTAAACATGTACCCAGAACCTCAGTCAGTAATCCATACACGAATGTTGTCACGATGTTGGTGACTTGACTTGTTTGTACAGTCAAAAATTTTTTAAGTAAGGTGAAAATAACCAAAGCCACACCGTCGTTCAGTAATGATTCTCCGGCTATGATCACACTCGTTGAATGGGGCACTCTAACTGTTTTAAGCAACGAAAGTACAGCCACTGGATCAGTAGGTGAAATAGCAGCACTGAGCAGTAAGCACTCCAGCCATCCGAATGGCACCTCAATACCAAAGCTTAAAGCCCATAAACCTAAAGCATTGAGTGAAACAGCCAATAGGGTGCCCAGCAATGCAAGCATAAGTATGGGCAATAGTTGCCGCCGAAAGACCTGCGTATCTATATGGATGCATCCAGCAAAAAGTAAATAACTAAGCAGTCCCTCAATGACAACACTTGGAAAATAGCTTGGTGTTATCATGATCGTGGTTTGAGAAATGAGATCTATACCCAAAAAACGGTGTATCAGAGCCTCTACGAGACCCACCAGACAAGCCAGGCAAAATATAAACAAACTGGTCTGCGATCGTTTAAACCGATAGCTTACAAGCGCACAGGCACAGGCACCCACTAGTGAGTATGCTATAGCAAGGTAAACATCCATAAAATAAACAACTTTTTCAAATTAAAAATACTAACACAAGACCGCGTTCTAGGCTATACATGTATTCATTTAAACAGTTGAATCACCATATGTTAAAGCCTATCGTGTCATTCTCCAAACGTCATATTGTTTACCTTCACCATAATCACCTTCTCACTGGCATATTATTACTCATAGGCGCTCTCGTTGCCTTAGCGGTTGCAAATAGCCCTCTGTCAGATCTTTATGATACGTTTTTACACACAAAAATAGGTTTTGTGGTGGGTGAATATGACTGGAAAAAGGACATATTTCATTGGGTGAATGATGCTTTAATGGCAATATTTTTTTTCTTGATTGGGTTAGAGCTTAAACAACAACTATTATATGGCGAACTTAACCAGATTAAGCGTGTTACATTTCCGCTAGTCACTGCTATTGGAGGCATGGTGGTACCAGCCATTATCTATATCACCATAAATTTCCATGATAAACAGCAACTAAATGGCTGGGCCATACCAACTGCAACAGATATCGCCTTTGCACTTGGTATGGTCAGTATTCTTGGTCGCAGAATACCTATAGCAGGAAGGGCTCTCATATTAGCACTGGCCATATTCGACGACCTAGGTGCTATTATGATTATCGCCATATTTTATGTGGAAAAACTGAATGGTTTACTGCTATTGCTTGCCGCCATGATATTAGGCATCATGTTGCTACTTAATCGAGCAGGCATCCACAAAACCAATATTTATATGATACTATCAGTGGGCGTTTGGTTATGTATATCCCCATCAGGGATCCATGCAACCATTGCAGGTGTGCTCTCAAGCCTATGCTTCCCAACCGGTATCGGTCATCGATCCAATATACAAGATAATAACTTAATTAATCAACTTCACAAACGATTAACCCCGTGGGTAGACTACGTTATATTACCCTTGTTTGCGTTTTGTAATGCAGGCATATCACTGGCTAATGTTGATCTATCAATGCTGACAACGCCCCTAGCATCAGGGATCATACTGGGTCTGGTGGTAGGCAAGCCAGTGGGGATATTATTATTTGGTACACTGGGTTCTTATCTTGGTTTGTGTGAACGACCACAATCCATCACGCTTAGGAAGCTACTGGGTTTGGCATGTTTTTGTGGCATTGGCTTTACGATGAGCCTATTTATTGGAGATTTAGCATTCGACCCTGATACAGTAGACTTCAATCAGGTCACGCAGAGTAAATTGAGTATATTAATAGCATCATGCCTATCGGGTGTGCTTGGCTTTATGGTTCTAGTTAAACGGTAATTAAAGTGTGTATAAGATCCATCAATAAGAGTTATTTATAATGACTGATCTAAATGAAGCAATCGATAATCTGAATACTAAAATGAAACGCATGGGTTCTGCTACTGCTGATGCGCAACCGAAAGATCCTGGTTCAGCTCTAAGTGTTGAGCAGGGTAAGCAGTCAGCACAAGACATTAGATATCATTTACTCAAATGACTCAAGGATCTTCTTACAGCTAACAAGAACTATTATCAAAAATGGAACAAAAAAATGTTTTTAATGGTTACCTAGCTAAAGGCAAAACTTCAGTAGGGACTGAAACCATTAATGATCTAATCAAAGCCATTGACGATGTCTGTATGGATAAGGTTGAACCTAGTTATTATACTGTGGAGCGCGTATTCCGTTTCACACAAAAAACCATAGACATCGTACGTATGCATCAACTTGGCTTACTTGGTGAACCTAAGCGTTATGAAGCGGTTTTTGAGCAGCAATACAAAAAAGACCTCTAGATTGAACAAACTTTTTGCGTCTTTGGCTATGTGTTTCTATAATGCTAGAAGACGGTTAAGTGGCAAACAGACTAAAAATATAAAACAAGATGAATTTTTAAAATCAAAAATAGCACATATCGGCTTGCCTGATTATGTAAAAGAGCACTATACGGGTAAACTTGATGAATTAAAAACCATGGCCGCACCAATCAAATTATATAATATTAAAATACTAGAACGTAATATTGATAAAGATGTTGCGCAACAATATAGCATGCATATGTGTCATACATCTGCAGAGAAACAAGCGATAGACGATCTTGATGTGCTAAGGGTAGCTCTTATTCAAGAAATTCATGCAGAAATAAGCTACAGAATAGACATCCTTTGCGAACAACTTAACATAGCATTCGAAGATTATGGTGAACTGGGAGGTCATCAAATAGAACCTACTGATCGCGTCTCAAAAATCAGAGCTATCCAAGCGAAACTAAATACTGCAAGTCAGAGGGCGACGAACAAAAACGCAAGTATGCCAACGCCAACAGTCGGGTGTACAGCCTTTACCTGGAGCTGTTACACAGAACAAAAACATATCACTAGACAAAGTTGATCAATGGATTCAAGATGCAGATAAGCATATTAATAATCTGAAAGAAAGTGAAAATGACACCACAGAAAACCTAAGATCCGCATATTCTGTTAAGGACGCTATGCTAAGCTGAACCCATCATAAGCACGTCCAACAAAAAATCACCTTTCAAAACTCAAACCTATGCTTAGGAGGGTTAAACTGTTGGTTTCAATTAAATAAGATTAGGGGTAAAAAAGCAGCTGACAAACCGGGACACACTAAATATTGGTTGACATAAATAATTAAGTAGTCTATATTAATAGCAGATAATAAATACAAAAAATATATGAGCATTATAAGCATCACTCGTGACGCAGGTTTTTATTTTATATCCTTTCAAGCAGCGCAGCAGGCTGTTGACTATGCTGAAGATTTATATAAATATTTTAGAATTCACAGGATCGATGATCCTTATAAGCGTAAGGTCGTAAAAAACCAAACCATCAGGCTAAGCCTTGACGAATACAAACAGGTTCAACCAAAGATTGGCGATCAAAAACCCATATATCATACCAGTCCATCTCATAGCCAAAAAGTAAAGACAATAGAACCACAAGAACAATCCGGTTTAAAAAAAGAAAGTCCATCGCAACACAAGGCAACAGACCTCAATCTTTTTAGGCCATCAACCCCAACACACAAAGGCGAATTCCCTGCATTACCGAGTGGCTCTATTACCGTAACGCACGAAGCAAAAACCTATGCTAAACCCTTTATACTGATGCGATATGAGACAGGTACAAGCAAGCTTAATCAGCTCTATTTTTTTGCTAAAAAAGGATATAAACCCAAGGCACCTGCCTATGGTATATCACCAAGCGGGTATTTCTCTACTAGGTTAAAATCAAAACCTGATGACCAACACCCAGGCACTGAAATGCTCGTGAATGAACGTGAATACCACCTACACTTAGAGCAAATCACTGAAGAGGGGAGGGGAGAGCCCATACCAGATCACTTTTGTCATGATTTGATTGATCGCTCCAAATTAGCAGCTATTGATCCAAAGGACCATGCGTTACAATCACGGTACCAGGCATCATTGATACAAAAGTGGATCAACTTGACACTAAGAATAAATAACTGTGACTTTGAATTTAGAAAACAAACCACCAGAGACGCAACATACACATCACATATACTATTTACCATGACAGAAGCCGACAGGTTAATGCGGTGTCTGTTCGCCTATAAAAGCAAATACAAGGTTAACGACCATCTACTTCAATCCATACAAACGTGTTATCAAAGCATCCGAGCAATCTACCCAATCTTTGAAAAAGATGCGAATCAGCACCATGTCATCAAAAATGGAGAAGAGCAAAAGCCTATACTTCAGCAAATGGACTCAACATCTGACCAGCTCTGTCGACAACTTAGACTACAGCTTCTAAAATCCATAATGCCCTTGTTAGAGGAGGACGCACTAAGTAAAGAGCGTTTTCTACAGATGTTCATGCATGACTATAAGGAAATAACAGGGTGGGAAAAACTCGAAACGGATCATGATGATCAAAGAGCTCACAGGCCTTCGTCAAGAAAGTAAGCCATCCACTCTGCTTAATGTGTGATCTGTGACCACATGAAGTAACCAGATACACCAATGCTCAATTGGTTGCACTAAGCTCACATGTTGTCACCCGTTACGCGCGATAGGAATAACAAGAATCAACCATAAAAAGGTCTCACCACTAAAATCATCAAGCTCGATAGGTCCACTTAATTAAAAATACACGCCAATTCATAGGCTATCCGCTGAATACATGTCTGACAACGCAAACCATGATTTTATTAAGACAAAATACTAGCTCTCCTAAGCGCAGATGACTTAACTTGCCATGAAAACAAATTATTTCTGTGACAGATTTTTAATATTGCACTCGCATGTTTCTTTCTGATGACAGGTCACAAGCGCCACATCTGACTTGTCACTCGCCTGATATCGCCATGACATATCAACATTTTGTTTCCTGAACCACGTGAATTGCTCTGTCTTACAAAACATCGCTTCTAAAACAGGCAAGGCATTTTTCTTTAGAGCATTGAAGTAGTTCGTCGCTTCACTGGCCATCACGGTGTTATTAACATACGTATATTCCATCATCCGGCCTTTAGGCTCGGCGCTTATAAGTTGCACTTTTCCTTGGTCTTCAGTAGGAATAGTGACCTCTTTTTTTATAATCTCTCTTAGGTGAGCCTCAACTTCCTGATCACTCAGCATGCGTTTGTCATCGTTTTTATGATGATCCTTACCCTGATCATTTCCATACGCCAAAGCAGCAACCTGAAAAAAACCTAGCCACACTGCTAGTAGAACAGAACACACGCGCATATTGTATCTCCTTTGTTTCTATTCGTTACACGCATTGATAGAGCGCACACCCTGACAACATCATACATAACATTCTAAAGAAAAACCAGTGATTTAATAAAAAAAGCTATACACAAATCCTGTTTATCTTTAAGTCGTTGTATGAATTCTGTTTGATCTTGCAATCAGCTCATTGATGGCGATGAGAATGATAACTGGAACAAACTTGAACCTTAAACATAATCATACTAAACTGGGCCTCATACACCGTGATTTATCACCATGCAAGCTAAATACCATTTGTTCAGCGCGCTGTGGATGCTCTCTGTTGGAATCCTAACATTCCTTGGCTATTATTATCTAGGTGCGTGGGCATACACGGTAATCGGAAAACCACATTTAAACGCTGCAGAAAGCAAGCAACTAGCCCGTTTACTGAGTCAACCTGAGGTGTTTGAGAACATTATCAAACAGCAGATTCATAAACAACCAAGTGATGGTTTCTCAAAAAAACTACTCCAGGCACTTATCCAAGCTAAGCATGGGAACATAACGCCATAACATGAGCACTATTTACATACCCATAACTGGCCATCCACTAGCAGTGTTATGGTTCCATCTCATTAATAAATAACATGATATCAAAAGACCCTCCTTAAATATCTTGATGCTGATTACATTCAACGATGCTGGCATATTTACAAACGATAATGCATAGTTTATTATGTTTTTAAGCAAACATAGATAACGAGGCGACATGAATTTAACCAGACATATCCTAGTTTTATTGGTATTGTTTACTACCACAGCCCACTCTGCCTATCAAGGATCATCCAGAAGTACAAAAAGTATTTTCAAGCATGAAAAAACAGATCATCAGAAACTAGATACCACACCACCCATTCGCCTGGAGGGTAATTTGAAGCCATCTAATCTTGAAAACCAACCATCCTACGGCATCAACATCCCTAGCTATGGACATAAACAGGCTATCGCCTTTGTTCAAAAAGCTCTGAAAGGTAAGGGCTACCGCATCAGAACAATCAGACAAAGTGAATCAGAAATTAGCTTGCAGATAACCAAGACTAAACAAGCGCCCCTAATGATCAAAGCACATAGGATAAGACCTGGAGTTTGGAGCTTTTATAACACTAATTCATCAGGCAAACCATTAGTTATTAACGAAGATAATGCCTCCGTTATAAACGCACTCCAGGACGCTACTAACTCAAAAATGCAACAGTGATTCAGCTAGCACGTAGGGCTTTAAACAACCTCACCAAAGTTGTTTTATTGGTTTTTACAGTATTTACGCTGCTAATCATTGCATTAGCATTCACTGTATATAAACCCATCAGGTCCACTAAAACCCATCACAAATACGTGGTAAAGCCAGGAGAAGGGCTGCATAAAGTAGCTAGCCGCCTTCATCAAGCAAGCATTGTCAAATATCCAAGGCTTTTTGTCATTGCCTATCAGCTGAGATATGGAAATAAAGCACTAATACCAGGGAGATATCTTTACCATCAAGGCAATAGCATGGCTGACCTCATCCAAAACCATGCCACATCAAAAAGATTATATGGCAAGTTCACCATCATTGAAGGGTGGCGATGGAGCCAGCTTTATAAAGCATTGATATCCGATAATCGATTAATACCTCAAAGCCCTCAAACACTTCTGAGACACTTCAAGCTGCATGATAGTTGTAACCAAAACCCTAACCCATGCTTTGAAGGACAGTTTCTTGCCGGTACGTACTATTTCTATGAGGAATCAACCATCAGCAGCCTACTTGATCAGGCACATCACGCCAAGAACAGGTTACTTCAAAACTTATGGCAAGCTAGAAATACAAATTTAGAGTATCAAACACCAGAACAAGCACTGATCATTGCATCTATGGTACAAAGAGAAAGTAGTTATACACCAGAATATTCAAACATCGTTAGTGTTATATTAAATAGGCTTGCTATTGGCATGCCACTGCAAATTGACTCATGTCTACATTACGGGCTTAATAAACATCATCAAAAACTGAATTACAAAGACCTAAAAACACCTAATGAGTACAATGTTTATATTAATAAAGGGCTCCCACCCACACCAATCTCAATGGTAAGTGAGGAGGCAATAAAAGCTAGCTTTAGTGCTGACCCCCATACCGACTATTACTATTACGTAGCCAATGATAAAGGGAAACACACCTTTACTAAAACCCACAAAGATCACGTTAAGCATAAACTTAAATTTAAACAATCAAAACCCGGGGGAGGAAACAACAAATGAAGCAGAAAGCAACTTTTATTACCCTTGAGGGTATCGATGGATCAGGTAAATCAACTATTATTAAACACCTGTCAAAACTTTTGAAAAGTGAAAAAGCTAACTACCTCATAACACGTGAGCCAGGTGGCAGCGCCTTTGGTAATAAGCTAAGAAAACTCATATTGAGTTCATCACATATCAAACATCCGCTCACCCATCCATTGTTATTCTATGCAGCCCGGGCCGAGCATATTGAAATGACTATAAAACCAGCACTTAGCCAGGGAACCATGGTGATATGTGACCGCTTTCATGATGCATCACATGCATACCAGGCAGTTCATCACAATCTTGATAAGCATTTAAAAACACTCGACCAATGGATAGTTGCCGATATACAACCCGATCTAACACTTTTTCTTGATGCGCCAGTAGAGTTATGTTTTAAACGTATTGCCAAGAGACGCAAGTTAGATACATTCGACCAACAAGATAAAACGTTCTACGAAAGCGTGCGGTCACGCTATTTAGCGCGCGCCCACAATGATCCTGAACGCATCAAAATAATCGATGCCAGCCAATCTATAGCACAAGTCTGTCATGCATGCTACCACGCTATTCAACCATGGCTTTAAACGCAACACAGAGCAGGAATCAACATGGACCACACAGTTACTATATTCCAGAAAATTTGGCCACAAGTAGTTTTAATAGAAGCAAGTCACAACCAATCAACTACGCAACACCTGAAACAAATTGCCAAGTCACTACTCTGTATGAGTTGTACACCCAAAGGCGCCTGTAACCAATGCAAATCCTGCCATCTTTTTGACTGTCAATCACATCCTGATTATATGCCTTGTCCTGTCGATATAGAAAACCCGTCAGTCAAGATCAAAACTGAACACATAAGATTACTCATCCAAAAATCACAATCGACGCCAGTAATCCATCAACATCAAGTCATCATCATACCTCAAGCACAGTCACTAACCATAGAAGCTAGCAATAGGTTACTAAAAAGCCTAGAATCACCCAAAGACAAATTATTTTTTATACTTCAAGCACCTACGAAACAACAGGTCCTCAAAACGATTTTGAGTCGATGTATCATATATACAGTCCATACAAATCCTCAAAGAAAAGCAGATATATGCTCAGATCAGGATATCATCCAGGAATTTTATGCACAGCAGTACACAGCTGAACAACTTACGAGCATGTATCAAACACATAGTTATATCGCTGAGCACACAAAAAGCATGCTAGCCTCACCACTTAGCTTTATAGAGGGTCTTAGCAACATGCCACAACACTTAGTCATCACAGCCCTCAAGACTTATTTCTGGCAACAACTACACCAAGCTCAAAACATTAGCACTGATCTTAGTATGGCATCTGCTTTGTTTCCTAGCATACCCATGATACAAGCCCCACATAGACTAACGTATATACTGGATATTATTCAAGAAACCCAGAGAATATTATCAACTGGTATCACTGCCACTGCAAGTTATTTACTCGATTCAATGATGATACGTATATCAAATGCCTGTACCAGGAATAACGAGCCAGTGTTAAACGTTTAACGGGAATATAAGCTGATTAAACGAATAGGCCAACAAAATAACCAATGATCATAAGCCAGACGCAAATGACGATAGTGGGTTAATACAGCTAGAAATTCAAAGCCATAATACATGCTCAGTTTAGGCTCCCGCAACATGTTGTCTTGTTACACACGTAGCCTAACTTGTAATCATGTATGCACCTAAGCACGTACAAGGCAGCTCTATAGATGGCATAAAACTAAGTGGGCATGATGGTAATTTGTAATGCGTGTATACCATGCATACAGGGTTTAATTGCATGATAAATCATTCTATGTTGGGCGATTTTTGTTTTTTCTACAAACAAAGGTGACTGGATGGTAACATGGTAGTGCCCCTTATCCGGGTGTCTCATGGCTTCTAGGTGGTGTTTATGCTTATGGGAGTCATCCTCAACGAGGAGATAGCTGGGTCTGAGCTTACATGCAAGCAGTTGTTGAATCTGATGTTTAACTGAATCACTCATTTGGCATGCTGAAGGGGTTTGATATGACGACCTGCGAAAACAGTTACCATAACAAAAAAGATAGCATTGAAGACAAACAACAAACTTTTAAAATAAACCCAGCTATCTAAACTGAAACACTTGAAGACAAAAATATTGATGATGGACACAAGCATAAAAAAACCAGCAAAAGCACGATCAACAGTTAGGGCAATTTCATCAGGTGCTACCATATTTTGAGCCGCAAGCAACTGTGAAAAAACCGTTTGGCCCGTGTATCGACGATAAGCTATTAATGCACCAGCCAGGCCTAAGTGTATGATAGATACCTTCCATTGCAAATAACGTTCATTGTGGAACCACCAAGTCAATAAACCAAAAACGGATACAGCAATGAGGTTTATTTTTTCAAACCGGTTAACATGAGCCACGCCTAAACTGACAGCCAGCAGCTGAATAGCTGAAAGCACAGACAATGTTATGCTCGCAGTAAACATGCCATAAAAGTAATAAACCGCAAAAAAAACAAAACTGGTAAAGGCACTTAAGATACTAGATGACATAAGAATTGTATTGGCTTTTAGGTCAATCATACTAACTTACTATCATGTAATTTACAAGTACTTCAGCATGAATTGCACCCATGCTCTTGAATTTTACAACAGGCTTAATTAAAATAAAATCAAAGGCACTCAAAGGTCAAGTATGCAGACATTTCCCAACGTTACCCTTATCGACGATCAAGACAAACCGTGGACATTCAAGCAATCAAACAGTGGCTATACTGTATTCTATTTCTATCCTAAGGCCATGACATCAGGATGTACGGTTCAATGCTGTCAATATCGAGATCATCATCCAGAATTCAATGAACTTAACTGTACTGTCTACGGTGTCTCAAAAGATGACGTTGCAAAACTGAAACGATTTAAAGAGAAAGAGCATATAAACTTCACTCTTCTTAGTGATCAACACACTGACCTTTGTGAACAGTTAGGTATATGGATAGAAAAATCCATGTATGGAAAAAAATACATGGGCATTGAGCGCACCACTCTTTTACTCAATCACGAAGGCCAAATACTCAAAATATGGAACAAGGTCAAATATGATCAAGACGTTAGTAATGTCATAGCCACTATCAGAGCTTTAGAACTAGCAGATGGACATGTCTAGGTAAGTGTTAATCCCATACAGTCTACACCATACCATACCGCTAACTCAGCTCTGGTTATGATCAATCAGTATAGGCTAAATCATCAATAACGGCAGGAAAGCGACTCCACATAAACAGTACGGTCACTGAATAAGTCCGATTAAGGATCAACGCTATTCTTCTGAGTCTTCATACATAAAGGCAGTCAGTCCCCTTGACAGGTCACCGAGTAAATGAGCACGATCTACATACCCGATTGCTATGGGAATGCCTTCATTTTTGATAAAAACCTCATTTAGTTTATCATAATTAATATCCAAGTAATACCCTTTATCAGATAGCTTTTTGATAAGCATTTCTACTGACCGAATATCATAGGGTCTGTATTTCATATTTTTTTCAAAATACACACGACTCCCGTCAGAACCAATTTTTTCATCCTCATGAATAAAACGGACAAGCGTATTTATATCGACCACATAAAACAACTCGACAATATTACGATTATACATGCGAATACAACCAGAGCTTATTCGCTTACCTACTGTTTTATCATTATTAGTGCCATGTATAAGTATACCTGTTTTCGACAGCCTAAGCACAAAATTACCCAAAGGATTATTAGGACCCGGCGGTACCGTTTTAGGATGGTGTACGCCATGTTTTTTATAATAATAGGCTAGTATTGATTCAGGCACATACCAGGTAGGTGAAATATCTTTTCTGATGACTCTGCCTTTAAATGACGGCGTCTTCCAACCGTCACGTCCAACAGCCACCGGGTATGTCATAACTGTGTGATCATCAGGGAAATAGTAAACGCGTTTTTCTGAGAGGTTCACTACAATGCCCTCTCGATAATTTTTGGGAGGCAACAAGTACATGGATGGAATTAATAATGTATCCCCTACATGCCTGCTAAGAGTCTTAACATGCTGATTGGCAGCTCGAAGCTCATCGTAGCCCACATCATAGTAATAAGCAATTTTAAACCAGGTATCGTTAGCCGATATCTGATGCTGGATAAGGCTGCCTACTAAATCTGAATTAGCATCCAATTTAAAGGTGGCCGCTGAGACTGACAACACACACATCTGAATGATCATAATCATATATTTAAACATAACCTTGGTCCTAACTTAAAAGACATGGGGTTATAGCTCAAAAAGTCTATTTTATGTGATTTTATTAAAAATTATGATATGAATGCCGAAATAACTAATTAACCCTCATGATCCTAAACAGAGGTACCGATTGAATCACCATGGGGTAATATTTTGAATCATAGTCCGCATAGCCCAATTATTAACGATAACATGGTGTCTATCAGGATTTTAGATATGATTCCATAGATTGAACAATCATAGACACAAACGTCCAGCCTGATTCACATCACCCGACCTTGATACTTATTCAATCTCACCAAACTGAAGGACCAATGTAACGTTGGCATGTCTTTTTTAATTCTGGTAAAATGAAAAATTATGCCATGAGAACGTTTTATGCACCCATTACAAAGCCCTGTCCTTAAATGCCTTGAGGCAAGAGGTTTTTTCCATCAGTGCACTGACCTAACTGCGCTGGATACACTCATGGCCAAACAATCCATTACAGCCTATATCGGTTTCGACCTGACTGCAGATAGCTTACATGTAGGGTCACTGGTACCCATCATGTTGCTAAAATGGCTACAAACATACGGACATAAACCGCTTGTGGTCTTGGGAGGTGGCACTACCAAAATAGGGGATCCATCAGGCAAGGACGAGGCTCGAAAAATGCTAACGCCTGAAGCCATCATACACAACAAGCAGGCCATCAGTCGTATCATTCAACGTTACCTCAAAGTCGATGACTCAGACAACAGTGCTGCGTTTATTGACAACGCTCAATGGCTGGACGAACTTAGCTATGTCTCACTGCTTAGAGATATTGGCCCGCATTTTAGTATCAATAAAATGTTATCATTTGATAGCGTTAAACTGCGGCTTGAACGCGAGCAAAATCTTTCATTTTTAGAATTCAACTATATGATTTTACAGGCTTATGATTTTGTTGAACTTAATAAACGATATCAATGTAGGCTACAACTAGGTGGCAGCGACCAATGGGGTAATATTGTAAGCGGCATTGATCTAGGCAGGCGGCTGCTTAAACAATCGCTATATGGCTATACCTCGCCACTACTGACCACAGCCAGCGGTGCCAAAATGGGGAAAACAGCATCTGGTGCTGTTTGGCTGGATGCTAATAAATTATCACCTTATGATTTTTGGCAATACTGGCGCAATGTGGATGATGCAGATGTCATACGGTTTTTAAAATTATTTACCCAGTTACCACTGGAAACCATCCAGGACTATAGCCAACTTACCGGCAGCGATCTTAATCAAGCAAAAATCGTGCTAGCCAATGAAGTCACGACGCTTGCCCATGGACAAGCACAGGCAAAACAGGCCGAAGAAACCGCCCTGTCAACGTTTAAAGCACAAGGATTAGGCCAAGCATTACCCACTTTTAAACTGGAACAAACCCATGTTGAGCAAGGGGCAGGCCTGTTAAGCATCATAGTGGCATTGGGTTTTGCACCCAGTAATAGCGCAGCCAGAAGACTGGTTGAATCAGGTGCGGTTAAACTAGATCAAGAGACGATACACGACCCTAAAAAACAAATACTGATTGGTGATTTTACAGGCACAAATCCTATAAAACTAAGTATCGGTAAGAAAAAGATAGGGGTTATCCAGTCGAGCTATGTAAAGTGATGGTACGTTGCTTTGTGTTGCTTGTAGGTGTGCACTATTTAAGTGTGACATCATTCCCACTTAATCGACGTAATGTGACCACTCGTAGCCTTAAATGTCTATAGAAAATCAAGCAGTATAGCCACTACTAGAACATGATATCACACTTAACTTGGTTAATCTTTTGCAAGCCATCTTATTGAAATAGCAACAACGGATTATTGTAAAATGAGTACCGATAATATTGAGGATTTTATTGATAGTTGCCAGCACAAGCTCAAGTCATATTTATTTATCGAAGTTTTCAAAGGCTCTCTCTTCATTTTCAGTGATGCCATCTGGCACAATAAACACAGTAGGATCTTGACTGTTTTGAATTTGCTTTTCTACGTCTTGTCTTGTTAGTTTGGCCATGGTAATTATTTTTGAATAAATAGTTCGATTATATCCTATTAACACCCACAAGTAACTATTTTAAATCACTTTTATACCAATATATCGGCGTTTGGTTTAGAATCATCAAGATTTCAAACTTAATCTTGAGCCTTTTGAGCTAGGAGTATTTTTATTTGGATCAAATGCATTAAGCTGATCTTGTCCACGGCTATCAAAAAGAGTCTAACTTCTGTTAAGACGAAGCATAGAATTGACATAGGCAAATGTGTGATATTAGTTAGACCACGATGGATCATGTTGTCGCTAAGGTGTAGGTATACTAACATTAAAAACTATGTCGGCAGGACAATATCCAGACTATCAATGGCCTCATGACGCCTGCATATCATACTCAGGCCACACATATCACAGGTAGCATCAGATTGATAAGGCTTATTCTGAACTAAACCTTGCGTATAGGTTTGAGTTAAGCGAGCAATCTGCGACTGCCAAACGGCAAGCTGCTTTGACCAAGATTGAGGTGAATCGTCATCTACCAAGACCTGAGTATGAGAATAACGTTTGGTGGTAGCAATGCCTTGATAACCATAAGCATCAGGGTGTAAGCAGGCAAAAAATATACCCTTGCACCGCGGTTGACTTAGTGCATACAAAGGTAATTGAGGGGCTATGAGGGGACTGGTAAGCCATTGATGTTTAGATACTTTGCCAAGCTTATAATCAATAATATGACAAGATTCGTCCTTAAACCAATCGATTCTGTCTGCTCTTAAGTTAAAATCAGAGGTTTCCATACGCATTTGAAGACTGCGTTCATGCTCAACACGTTCTGGAGCCACAGAATCAACACCGTTGGTATAGTCATACCAACGTAAGACCTCGGTAAGCACATGGCTGACAACCATGGTTTGTTGCCATTTAGGCAAACGTTTATAATACAGGTGATTGCATCGATCTAAAAAGCAAGCAATGTCGTAGTTGCTAAGACTATTACGTTGATATTGATTGACTAAATCAGAATCAGAGATGGCATCATGGATCAGTTGCCCCATATGCCTCATACTCACAGACAGTATGGGTAGATGTTCTATTTTTCGTAAACCTAAATGGTATTGAAGATAGGCCTTAGTAGGGCACTCTGCAGCAGCTGTCAACGGTGAAGAACTGATAGGCTTATTAGACTTTGGTGGATAAGTTAAAGTTGTAGAAGGGAAGCACTCAAGATCCGACTCAGCAGGTTCTAAATTGGGATTAACTTGAATGGCTTGCCAATGCTCAATCAGGGGCGAGGGCGTTAATACTTGATCTTGTTCATCCATAAGCGCCGAGAAGACATAATGCTCGGCACCTACACAATTTGCTTGTGCCTGCCTCCAATCACTTATACTTAGACAGACTTCTGATTGGCATGGCCAATGACTACTATCAGCATCACACTGAATAAGCATGTCAAACGGTACAAACTGAGCTTCCGACCAGCTTAAGAATACAAAAGGGCTGATGTGACGTTTATCATGAGTATTTTTTAGACAACACGTGATATATTTAAGCCAAGTTTCCAATCGTATCGGTTGTGACAGCTGCCACGGCTTAGCTTGATCAAAGGCTTCTAACCATAATTGCCAATCAGCTTGCTCTGCATCACTTAAGCACAACGATGACCATCCAAGCTCATCTAAAAGACGTGAATAAAATACAGACCAGACCTCAAAATCATACATCACGCCAAATTCATGAACCTCTACATGACATGACTGCCATAAATCATGAAGGATGCTGTTGAGGTTGCTGGGCCATTGAATGATTGACCAGGTGTTCAGTCGATAAGGATAAAGGTACTTAAAAACATCATGTTCAGGCACGTGACCTCGATTTAAAAATAAAGTCATATAGTCAGCTAAGGCAAGCAAACTCCTTATGAGTGGGCGTTTAGTGACAGGAGTTGTTTGATGATCAATAAGATCAGCAGCACTTGAAAATTCACAATGGTCAGTAAGTCTTGACAGCTGTGCGATCACAGAATCACGTGCTGAAGGCTGATGGAGTATCACCCCCACCAGGGGCCTTTCGTATTCTTGACATTGGCTCTGAAGCAGTTTGGCTACTTGATTATATTGAAAAATTAGCTTAGAAAAGGTATTTGCAATCCGTTTGTGATGATGATTGAGTCTCAGAAAGCTCATAGGTTGTGTATTGGGCAAAGATTTCATGAGTTGATAACGCTCAGGTTGAGCATACTGAGAACACACGCAGACTAAATGAGTGGATTGACTGGGTTGATACCAACTATTCAATGTTTGTTCCAGTCGCCTCACATCGGTCAGTTGATGGTCATTGAGGTAATCACGATAGGCTTGAATGATAGTTTGATAATGAAGGGGGATTGCATCAGCATTTTGGTAACATCCCTGATAATTTAAGGTTAAATCATGAAGTTGATCGTCTGTTAAATGTGGCTGGTCGTCATGAATAAGCTGTTGCCATATAAGATATGATTGATGATGATCCAATACGCGACATTGCGTCACGGAACTCATGTAATAGGCATGCTTAAGCCAATGATGATAACTTGTAAAACAAGGTAAAAGAACAACATCCTTTTGCATCGACTGCTGGTGTTTTTGCCACTGCCTAGCCAATAAACGGGCCTGAATACCATAATCACAAACGACCGTATGCGTGTGATTAAGATCAGGCCATTCTAACGTGGAGAAAATTGATGTCTGCGCGCCCATATATAGCTAAAAATGTTCCGTTTTGATGTTGATGTTATGACTGAAAGACTAATTCAATCATACCACTACAGCATATGATAGTATATACACAACCACCAGATGGTAAACGCTTAATTTCTTCATGATTATCATAACATGCAACAATATTTAAAACACTACCAGGAAATATGGTTATATCCCAAAATATGTAGGATTTTTTAGGCATCCACATCAGTCATCCGTGATTAACACTTAATAAGCCCACTTTAATAACATGACGATTGGCCTGGATAATTAAAGCCATTAGCCATTAAAATTAATGACTAACCCATGCAAAGACAAAACAACAAAGTTATGATTGTTCACAGTTTGCAACACAGACTGTTTGATACTTAATCTTTCCGCCACAGATATATTGATAGCAACGATCATACTGCTGATCGGCGCTATACTTGCAACCTTTTAATTGTCTTCCACAGTCATCTCTAGCAATGGTAATAGACCTAGGAGAACAGTTATCTTTGCATCGCTCTAGTGAATATCTGTTGTGAAAAGTGTCATCTGGATACTTGATTTGACAGTTTAAATGGCACTCTTTTAATACTTCCTTGTCTATGGACAATCTGGCTATATTTAAGGTTAAATCAGTCAAAGTAGCGGTTTTTAAACACTCTTGGTATAGCTGATTGCACTTATATTGCTGATCAGTTAGGTTTTTCTGACATTGAAGTGCACAAGCACTAAATTTGGGTCCCGTACCTCTGATATAATCCTTAGTTGTGCGGTATTGGGGTCCACAGCCGGACAGCAGGGTCCCAAATATCATACCAATCATAGTAAATTGCTTAATCAATTTCATAATTACCGCCTTTATTTAAAGTAACAAGGTGGATTTATAGTTGAGTAATCAAACTTTGTCAAATAACCCTACATGATGCATAGCGTCAAATATTTACAAAACCCATGCCCAACAAAGCTTCTAGCCTATTAATGAATCCCGATGCACGGTTCACTGACTCCATCATAAGGGCCTTAGCCCCTGTAAAAAATCATCAATCATAAACGAACCCGCAGCACATCAAATTGCAAACGATCTGATAGTGGTAAAGCTATAGGTTGGTAAGCTGCTACCAGCTCACCTTTACTAACTAAGGGTTGACCAATAGATTGGTAAATCATTAAAACACCCTCATCCTCTGAGCGAATAAGAACTCTGTAGCCAAGTCCTTGAGTGTAACCTGAATCGACGACTATACCTGGTTTTAAAGTGTAACAGAAATGATTCATATCAGTCTGGGCCTTAAGCAGGGGTGAGATGGCATAAGTGTCCTTCACCTTCGTAAAACCTGCTCGCTTCCAGGCAGTCAGCGCCTTCGACAGTGCAAGATCTTGCTCATGGTGGCGCTTGAAAAGATCTACGAGTATTAGCTCAGACTGTACACGATGGCGCTCCGCGACTAACATTTGAGGTTGCTTCATCATGACGTAAAAATAATCATAAGCTGCACCCGTACCCGACAGAAGATCAAACACTTTTTGTGTTAGCAGCTGATGCAGCATCTCGATTTTGTTTAAATATTGTTTGTAGTGGAACCGTCCATGAGGCTCAGAGCAAGTCTGAATGAGTCCTTCGCATCGATTAATAAGCCACCGCTGTGTCGGAGAGGCTCGACTTAAAGCATGATGTGAAATAACCAAGCCTGTTTTCGCCGATTGGGCCACTTCCCGGATATGCTTGAGTTGCTGTTGAGCGTGATTAAGTACGGTGAGTTGCTTGTTCAATAATAGGTGCCAGTCGTGATCAAGTGCAGCTAACTCAGACAATATTAATTGACTTTGTACAGTGTGATAACGATATGTCAAGAGATCACTGATTGAATAAGAGAAGCTGGCAGAAAGGGGCCCCAACTTGGAATGGCATGGCAATGTTATCCACAGGATAATGGTAAGTGAGGCAATCGTAGTGCGCGCTTGGATAGGTTGAGATATGTACCGCAGTTTAACTAGCTTCTTGAGCATTATAAAAAAAACGACCATGCACGTACCTGCCTTATAGGTATATGATAACACCACTAAGATCATAGATCATAAATCCACTGTATACAACAGACGAAGCCATAGAAGTTAATCATTGCGATATTAGCAAATGTTCAATTGATCATGCTCACTGGATAAAATGATATCCTATCATGAATCATTATGAATACGTTGAGGTTTAATCAGATCATAGTGAGATGATCAGATTAGGAAAAGGGCTCAAGTAGCTAATCAGGTTGATTTATTACCACGATATTTGGTATCATATAAGTATATTGTATACAACAGGGTAAAACATTATGCCATCAATTCAGGAACTTTATTCATTTTTGACACAGCACTGGACCATTTCATGCGCTATAGTGTTTACACTCATATTGTTACTTAAAGAAGAAACAGGCGCAAGGGTCTTTGCCAAACATATTCTTACACCTGATGAGGCAAACACCCTAATACAAGAACAACAAGCACTATTGCTTGATATCAGGGACAAAAATGCACACTTTCAAGAAAGACCTGAAAAGGCACAATGGGTTCGACACGACGAACTAAGTAAAACACCCGAAAAAGTAATAAAGCCTGATCAACTTTACATTCTCTTTTGTACAGACGGTGTAAAATCCACTGAGATCGCCCAGTTTTTAAGACAGAAACACGGCTTCAAGCTTTCCAGTATAGAAGGGGGTTACCATCAATGGAAACTACAAAAAAAGCCTCTGAACGACCTCAAAGCCACAACATCAACCTATCAGAAACCCAAACCAAAAGGAGACAAGTATGAGCAACCCACATCGGCCTAAAAATGTAACCGTTTACACCAAAAACCACTGTGGCTATTGTGAAGCAGCCAAGCGTCTTTTAAGTTTGTGCCATCTAGAGTACCAAGAAATTAACATTGAGCATGCAACAAATCCTGAATCGATACTTCAGGACATACGATCCTACACCTCCGCACGAACATTCCCTCAAATTATTTTTGATGGTAAATGCATAGGTGGATATACTGAGCTCAATGCCTACGTAGACCAACATATGCTTAACCAAGGAGACTAACACCATGAGCCAACAAACCGAGCGAGCATTTCTTATACAACACGTGTGCCTATCTGATATTCAGTTTAGCACCAAAGCGCTTCCATCAGACCTTGGCGGAAAATGGGAACCTAATGCTAATTTTGAAATCAATGTTAAAGACACATCACTCAGTAACGATGAATTTCGAGTCAACCTTCTTATAGCTATCCATGTGAAGCAAAAGCATCATGAGGATACCAATAAAATGGTAGATGTGTTTAGTCTCTCACTAGAGCAAACAGGTTTTTTTGTGATCAAGGGTTACAGTGAGGAAGATTTAGATAGATTACTCAAAAGCTTCTGCCCTAACATACTATTCCCGTACGCAAGGCAAATGGTAACACAAATGACTACACAGGCCGGCTACCCGCCACTCAATTTATCGCCTGTAGACTTTGAAACAAGGTACCAGGAAAGCAAAAGCAAATAATCATATGGGATCCCCATCATCGATCTAATATCAATATCATCTTGTGGTGGTTTATGGGGTCATTATGGCGCCTCTTGTGAACGTGTTAGCTGACTTTATTGCACAAGTAAACCTGACCATGCCGTGTGGAAAACTATACCACGGATAAGCCTAGAGCTTACAACATCACTTATAATTAGCCCATTATAGTTGATCCAGTATTAAACTTGACATGGTCAAATTGAGCAGGTCATTTATATTGAGACAAAGGTTGCTTGCAATGCAACACACAAATTTACTCTGCCAACGAAGGACGTATATAAATAGTATTTGATGCACCTGTGATGTCAATACAAGTTAGTACTGTAAAAATATGCAATTATAGCATCTTAGCAATCTTGTAGAGTTGATCAGCCATCAGCTGGGGAACTGGCTGGAATTTGAACACTGAGTTCTAGCATGGTTTTACCCTCATGCTCATCCAACTGCATAGAAAAGTCTTTTTCGGGTATATTAAGATGCTCAGCAAGAACACTAAATATCTTTTTCTGAATAGCATGCAGCTCTCTGTGAATGGTTGATTTGGTATTAGACTCTACAATAATTCTCAAACGATCCCGAGCAGCCATGCTACTCGTCTGGGGTGACTTCTTTATGAAACCTAACATTTGTAAAATACTCATGATCAGTCACCTCCTGCAAAACTGCACATTAGTCGCTCAATCAGGCCTTTTCTCTTGACAAAACGCATGGGTTTATTTTTACCCAACAACCGCTCCACCGCATCCATATATGCTTGAGCGGCTTCAGCCTGGGTATTTCTGATAACTGAAACACCTTCGTTCGAGGCTTTTAGGACCTCTTTTGATTCAGGAATAACACCTAGCATATCTATGGAAAGAATGTCTAAGATATCTCTAACACTTAACATCTCGCCTTCCGAAGCTCTATCTACGTTGTATCGGGTGATAAGTAAATATTCCTTGACTGCTGCCTTACTTTGTTCAGCTCTTAATGTTCGAGAAGAGAGCAATCCTATCATTCGATCAGAGTCTCGAACCGATGATATCTCAGGGTTCGTAACGATAATAGCTTTATCAGCAAAATACATAGCTGCATGTGCGCCTTTTTCAATGCCTGCGGGAGAGTCGCAAATAATGTAATCAAAACTCTGCTTTAACGTGTTGATGATTTCTTTGACACCGCTCATGGTGAGTGCGTCCTTATCCCGAGTTTGTGATGCTGCTAGTATAAACAAATTAGGAAAATGCCTATCTTGAATCAGGGCCTGATTAACACTTATATCTGACCTAATCACATCGATGATGTCATAGACCACACGACGCTCACAACCCATGATAAGATCAAGATTTCTAAGACCTACATCAAAGTCGATCACCACCGTTTTTTTTCCTAACATGGCTAGGCCAGTAGCAATGGCGCCACTTGTAGTCGTTTTGCCAACACCACCCTTACCAGAGGTTACAACAATTACTTCACAGATCATCCTTACACCCACTATTTTTTATCAGTATACATACATGCCACAGAGTGTACAACGAATTTTTTAAATTCGGTCTTTTTTTTTTAACATATTTTAGTATAGTTAAATCAAGCTTGTCACCTCACCCAAGCAATCCACTTTGTGAACACTTTAATTAAACATGCGCCGCTCGTAAAAAAATACATAAATTAAGAAATATTTTATATAAAATCAGCACACCATAGGACGTCTAGTTACAGAGTATGACGCAAGAATCATACCCATCTGATAAAATGAGTAACCCTGTGCTCAGCCATCCATCCGTAGTCAACCAAAAGCAACATGCTTCCCAAACTATCACGCTAATGTTAACGTAACGTTCTTTTTAATATCTATTCTAGAGAATACACACCTTTATTAGTATTCTTAAAATGCCAACACGTTCATACATACAAGATACTTATTCTAGCACAAACTGGCAGTTGATTTTAGGTCATATACAATTGAACTAACCTGTTGAAAATTAAATCAGTATATAATTACAAAACACAGTCTTAGCCATGTCACATACACAAAGCACCCAAACTATGATCAAGCAACATAACAAAACCATACCATAACCAAGATAACCTAACAGCGTATGACATCAAAGTTATGAAATATTAATCGTATGGTGTTAAATAATGAACGGTATTTTGTATTTAATCAAGCAAGATAAGCTTCATACCAGCAAATGTACTGCTCATCTCTTTAAATACAAGAGGTCATTATTTGATATTACTATCAGAGTCGATGTAACGAGCACTAAGCCCACAGAAGACCGGCCAGGTCTTTGATTGCTAGCATCAAAACCAATGCCAACAAACCTGAAAACAACACTTTATCTATAAAATGAATAAACGCATTAGGGATGGGACGATTGAATAATGCCTGGATCAATACCAGTACAAATTGACCACCATCAAGCGATGGAATCGGTAAGGCATTAATAAACACTAAACAACAATTAATCAATGCCAACCACTTTAACAATCCCTGCCAATGTAAATTGGCTACCTTGGCATGAATCTGATCGATGATAGCAACCGGACTCAGCATATTATTCCAGTCTGATTTAAGCGTAAGTAATTTGATAAAACCGATAGCTTGTAACGTGAGTAAATCCCAGCAACTATCCCAAGCTGCCTGCATGCTACTCAACAAACCCAAGCTAAGCCAGTACCGTTGATGCACATAAGATACTAGAGGGACAAATTCGTAGTGATGTAAATTGGGTTGAATGGTTACAGGGTAGGTGATGCCTTGATGTTTAATCCAAAAGGTGACTGGAGAGGAAATAGGGGACAGATTATCACAAGTTAAAACTGATTCAATAGGCTGATTTGATACAGACAGAACCCATGATCCTAACGGCAAAGGTCCCGAGTCAGGATTATGGTGTTTGGATAGTGTTGTTTGACACACCACACCAGAATGTTGAGGACTAACGCCATAATCTTGCAAGCTATTGTGGCTATTATTCATATCTACATCTAACTCACTGAGTTCATATTCATAGCTTTGGCCATCACGGATTACGGCTAAACTCAGGTGATTTGAAAAAGACTGTTGAATCAAAACCTGGCTCATCACATCAGGCCACGATCGTACTGTTCTTTGATTGACATGGGTAATTAAGTCCCCAGGCATCAAACCGACGTGATGCGCACGTGAGCCTATGTGGACATCGCCAATAAGCGGTTTAACAGCCCAATTCCCCCACCAAAAAACCATCACCAATATCAACCAAGCCAAACATAAATTAACCGCAATACCAGCTAAAATAATACTCGATTTACGCCACAAGGACAAACCAAGGTACCGTTGAATAGCTTGAGGATTATCAGCACATAAATCAACATACCCTCCCAAAGGCCACAAGCGTATCTGCCACTTCGTATATCTTGCATCCTGATATTCATAACACAATCGCCCAAAACCAATGGAAACGATAGAAGCATTTAAACCCTGCCATCGAGCAACCCAATAATGACCCAATTCATGGCAGACTACCAAACTGGATAATAATAATACCACTAGAGCTAATTGTATTAATGTCCATAACCAGAGCATCATCATACCATACATCAAAAACAAACGACTTATAGTACAAGTTCTCTCAACTATCATGATTCATCACTCATCATACTAAAAGATCAAACCTCATATAAAGATCATCCTCAAATCCTCATATTCCTAGAAACACACATACAATGGTAAGCATGATTTACATCCGTATGACCACGACCTCACCATGTAATGAGGCTATATGGAAACCTTCTTAAAGGGGCATCCAGCAAGCATAGTTTCAGTCATCAGAAAAACCTGGGTTGCAATTTTTAAAAGGATTATTTATGATGGCCAAACCCATAAACCTAGCAACCATGGCCCTGACTGAATCATTACACACAACTTTAAATAAATACCTAAAGCCTGTGGTCAAACATGTCTTGATGTTATTATCTGGAGTGTCCTATGCATTGTTTGCTTTTACAGTACTGTCTGAATGGATGCCATATTCACAGGGTCAATCGATTCAGCTATTCAACCTAACCTTTAATATTGCAGGATCCCTCAGCTATGCCTTGGCTTATACTTGGTTTACCTATCAAGTAATCACTCAATCTGCAACTCAGCCTGATGATTGCTGTCAACCTAACAGCCAAGAAATACAGCATGCCAAAAACGTCACTTTTTTTGCACAACTCACCTACACCAGTGCGACCATATGGTTGCTTACTACTGTTATGATGGCCATCAACCAAAGCCATATATTATCGCCAGCCATGACAATAAACCTAGGACTGCTCAGTCTCACCAGCATGCTTTATCAACTCACCCATCATAAGGCCATGCAGGGAAGTACATCAATGACAACTAAGCCGCACATCAAGCAAAGGATCAACACGTACCTGCGCGGCATTTTAGAAGGCATCCAGCCCAGCACTGTTAACATTAAGAAAAGATTAAATCACCTCATAAGTTTTGCCAAGCAAGTCTTAAAAGCTCAACTACATTTTCTCAACAAGGCTTTCAATCAACCCACCATCTTCTTAGACAAGTTCAATCATGTATTCTTAGCTCAGAATAGAAATAGTGCGTTTAGTTATCTTTACCTAAAAAACAAACTCCTCGGCATATTAAATGACATACATCAACAGCTACTATCAATCGACAGCACTTCTAGACTATTTCTTCTATTGCTACATGCGTCATTTGATGCAATTATTCCATGCGTGGGAGCACTTCACATGGTATCAACCGGTATTTACTCTGGGCTATGGATCATGGCTGTCGCACTAGCGTCAGGCCTACTTAGAGTTAGCGCCGAGCTACCAGCTGTTTATGGCATGGCAGAAATCCCAGATGAGCCACTATTCAGCAGGACTAAAGCGGCGAATAGCATCATGGTCATATTAGGTGGTTTTGGACTCTGGTCAGAACTCAACATCCATGTAAGCTTAGCCGTCAGTGCTTACTTAGGCTCAAATATTGCTTTGATGATATCCGGGAGTGGGGCGGTAATGTGGTCCTGGGTATTATATCAATCCATAGGCCGATGCATGCATCACAAGCAACCCAATCCTTATGTTCGCACATCAATGCATGTTGCTGCGTGTGTCCATGGTATGTTAGCAGTCATTGAGCTTTCTGAGGCACTAGAAATCATTCCACTATTAAGTCTTAATACACATGCACTAGGGCTACTGATGACACTCAATTTCTTATCTGGCATGTTGGTAGACGGCGTATTTTTAACCAGCAATAATACCTCACTTAATAAACAATACGGGCTATGCACACGTTTCATAAATGGACTTTACACACAAATATGGCCAAGCGTTAAACCCTATGGCCCAGAAACCGTGAGCAAAAACACCATTTATAAAACCCAAGCTTTTCCAACTACTTCGAATACAGTAAGCAACACACCTAATACATCACGACAAAAGCCCGCCATCAAATCAGATGTTTCAGCCTTTTCAGATGCAAACAATATTGAAGATATTGATAAGACCGGTGCTATTGATATGGCAATGCCATGTGCACCATGTGACGAAGATGAGAACTATCGAACACCAAAACCCGTTACAAGATCAAAATTTACTCACCCACCATGGATATCATGTCAGGTGCCAGAATGTCGACGATGTTAAGTATGTAACCATCGTATGTCTAGAACAATATAATAGTAAGAGACAAGATTTGTGCTTATCAACAATAGGGTGTTCATCACCCTTTCCTTGGCGTCAACCATCTACAAATCATGGTAACAGTCAAGTGATACATTTGACATATGTCATCCCTATCTATACGGCATTAGCAATCAAAATTATGGGAAGGTTTAATTTAAAAAAGTCTGCAGCAAAATTATTCCGGTAATAACATTTACCGGAATAATGACCATTGTTGTGACTTATGATTCATAAAACATTAATCATAAAACAGTAATATATGACATAGATAACTGTAGTATACATTGAATAATCTGACAAAATCGAAGCAAAAACCCTAACTCATGTCAATTAAGACACCTTATGAGTACGTCTAAACATTTAAGGTCATCACATAAAAATATACAACCGAATAGCCTCAATACTCTATTAGCCATTTGCCTCTGTAAGGATCACATTAAGTAACTAAATATTTATCGAATAAGCAAGCTACAAAACTAAAATCAAATACATTTTATGATGGCTTTAGTGTTATGAGTGTACGTAGTCTTTTTACCATGCACTCTTGGAGCACATGATAAAGTCTATATTCATAAAGGAGTAGTCATATGAACACTCACTCCAGCCATACTTACACCGGTAATCATGCCCCCCCCTATTCACTTTGAATAGACACCAAGCACTTATAATAAACACAAGCCTAAATACAAGTTTGACGGCTTTTATTTGACGTCAAGACCTCAGATAAAGCATGAGTAATCTATATAAAAATTTGATTTATATTGACAAAAACTAAATCAATCATGTTCGTTAACCTGAAAATCCAGACTTGTCATTATATCACATTGTGGTTTAGGCCAGTCAGCATTCACGGTCAACCAACCTTTACTTGGATGATGAAAAGTTAACCTACAACAATGTAAAAATAATTTATTACAGTCCGTTTTATGGTAAAAAGTTCGGTTTCTTTCAAAATCTCCATATTTATCATCCCCGACGATCGGAAACAATGTGTAGGCAAGATGTTTTCTAATTTGATGATTTCTACCTGAATCAAGGGCAATGGCTAACAGAGAGTATGATTCACTAGGATGACATTGACTCGAAGTGATCATGGTTAACGATGATTTATCTTTCCCCAACTCTTTCTTTGATAATGGGATATTGATGTGTGTGCGCTGGTTTTGATATTGTCCAAAAACAAGTGCCTGGTAGTGCTTTTGTGTATTTTGATGATGCCAGTGCTGTTGTATTTCATTCAACACATGCCTACCCTTAGCAATAATCAA
Organism: Pseudomonadota bacterium; assembly: GCA_036148435.1. Lineage (GTDB taxonomy): Bacteria > Pseudomonadota > Gammaproteobacteria > Comchoanobacterales > Comchoanobacteraceae > JAYYHL01. Next base: position 294,516 of record JAYYHL010000008.1, read on the forward strand.
ACAGCCTGTAACATCTTTATCAAGACGGTGCACAAGGTATAAGTGCGATGTTGGGTACGTCAATTTTAATCGCTCTATAATCCCATGAGATTGCTTGGAGCCTGCATGCACAGGAATACGGTCAGGTTTGTTAATAACAAGAATAAAATCATCTTCGTAAATCACAGTGAATGGACTGCTCAAAACCATAGGTAGTGAGGAACTATTTGCTTCAAAGTGACCGTGTGTACTAGCATTGAGCTTAGGCAATCGGATAAGATCATCAAGAACTAAGCGATAAGAAAAAGCAATGCGTTTTTTATTAACACGAACCTCTCCCTTCCTTATAGCTTTATAAATTCTAGATTTTGGTACACCCGCATAGTGATTGAAAAGAAAATTATCGATACGCTGGCCTGAACGCTCCCGATCAACTGTTACGTATTCAATTTGAAGCAAGCCGTTTATCCGTGCTGATAGAATTCATAGTATATTTTGTTGCTATCAACAAGTAAACATGTTATATTGAATATGCTTACACAAGGCTACTGATACCAAGGCCCAGTTAATTGCCTCGCTCGATTGTCTAGCAACAAAAAGACAACCAAACATCAGCCAGTGAATGCATCCATAGTGCGCAGCTGCTGCTGCCAAAAACTTATAATTAGGAGGAGTGAACATGATTGTTCGTGTGCCAGATTCGTTATTATTTGACGTTGAAGAAAATAGAGTGCGGATAGCCATCGTAGATGAAAAAAGAAAACTATTGTACGTAGATGAGCAATCTAAGGAATCAAAACGAAAAAAAAGCGGTATTTACTTGGGCAAAGTAGTAAGATTTGCAAAACAAATCAATGCGGTTTTTGTAGACATTGACATGCCTGGTCATACCCAGGATAGCAAGCCTAGACACGGCTTTTTAGCTTATGATGAGATTGCACCTGTTTATTATTCTCAACCTTGGGATGAATCACAAGGGCCTGCAGATGTGTCTCAATTGATTAAGGTAGGTCAAAGAATCCTAGTTCAAGTAAAAAAAGATCAGCAGGATCATGGAAGTAAAGGCGATGCACTGACAACATTTATTACCCTACCGGGCACATATCTGGTCTACTCTCCCTATACAGATCGACATGCTGTCTCAAGAAAAGCTGATGCTGCTCAAAAACTTCGCATGAAAGAAATTATGGATCAACTAAATGTTGACGAGGGACAAGGTCTTATTGTAAGAACGGTTGGTCTTGATAGATCTATCGAAGATTTGCAGCATGACTTCACAAACCTCAAACAACAATGGCGTTTAATTCAAGACCGATGGCAAAAAGCTAAAGAACCCACGCTCATATACGAGGAAGAAAATTTAATCATCAGAGGGTTGAGAGATCAACTGTCTACTCATGTTAAAAAAATTATTGTTAACAAACAATCTGCTTATGAATTTGTTGCTGATTATCTTACAGCGACACGACCAACCATGCCCATCGCCGACATGTTAGAGTTATATCAACACAGCAAACCACTTTACGAACATTATGGCATTGAGAACCAGATTGAAGACATTTTTTCGATATCACATCAACTTCCCTCTGGTGGCCACCTGGTTATCCAAGGAACAGAGGCCGGTGTCATGATTGACGTAAACTCAAGCAAATCAGTAGCAGGTAGTAACATTGATGAGACAGCACTCAGCACAAACCTAGAGGCAGCTGATAAAGCAGCTGACTTACTTAGACTACGTGACATGAGCGGCATCATTTACATCGACTTTATAGATATGAAAGAACCAGATCACATCAAAAAGGTTCAAGATCGCTTCGAGGCGGCTATTCAATGCGACAAAGCAAGAATCAAATATGAAGCCATCAGCGAGCTATCAGGCTGCATGACAATTCTTAGACAAAGTATGGGCTACCCATTCTTTAAATCATCGCTCGAATCTATACCCCATGACGAGAGTATTATATTTGGTAAAAGACGAAGCGCCGCCTCTTATGCCTATCACGTGCTTAGACAAATATCAAGTGCTGCCGAATGTGAGACAGACGTTATCCAGGTTCAAGTACCTGTTGATGTCAGCACGTATATCCTTAACGAGTTAAGACAACGCATCAATGAAATTGAATTGTTACACCAAGTCAGTATCATCATCATCCCCAATGAACACTACAAGATTCATAAATGTGTACTTAAACGTTTTAGATCCGAAGATTTAGCTGAGGATAGCAAAAGTTATAGCCAGATATCACCTACTGATCAGCTAAAATCGTGGGCAAGCGTTGACCCAAGGAAACCAGCTATCCCAAAAGAATCAGTGCTAACAAGACGACATAAACAAGATGACCATGGATTCCTTAAAAGCATGTGGCAGGCACTATTTGGATCTACCAGCCAGTCAGATGACGATAAAACAGCCACATCTCACAACAACCGATCACACCATAACAATCGAAAACACAACAGCCGACGAACACATAGACGACCTTCTGAAGATAGAGTACAAAAAAAGGAACGAGAAAGACGAAGTCCATCTCAAACCACACGTAAACCACAAAATGATCAGGAAGAGACTTCTAAACAACCAAAAAGCTCAATCATAGAAAAGCCTCAGTATGGCGTTTCAGGATCTAACCGACAAAGATCCAGGCGAACAAATCGATCAAGACAACCTAATAACAATCAGATAGATACTGATAGTGATTTAATGAAACAGATACATGACGATTAACATCAGGTATTATTCGTTGGCAACAGCTGCACCGATACCCTGACGCTGTTGCCAACAGAATATATTAGTACCACCCCACATGCCAATACTCGAAAAGCAAATCAACGTACCCACATGATATTTTGCCTATTTTTGAGCGACCAAACACTAAGGCTTGTCATTAGAAAATTAACATGTTATGTTGTTTTCTTTGAAACATTCACATATGCCTAGAAAAACCACTGCTAAATCTGAAGCACACATAAAGCTTCGTCATTATTTTTTGTCAAGCTTGTCAGCCATCTGTGTTGGCATTGTCAACTTTGTATTGTCTATTCATTTCATAAATCAATCTGACCACATCAAAAGAACTATTGGCACAATCAGCATCACGAGTAAATCGCTTATAGGTCTTGCGAGCGGGCTATGTAACATGGTTACGTTCTCCACTAAAACACCCCATACCTTTGCCAGTCTTGACAAAAGTCAACTGAAGAATGTCACTGTTCTACTAAGTACCTTACTAGTATTTTCCCTTATTCATAGCAGCATGGGAAGCCTACTATTGGCCATTAATAACCAAAGCCCGTATATTGATTTCTTGTCAAAATTGACCATTTTAGGCTTTGGTACCAGTATGTATTTAGTCATTTCGCGGTCAGTATCATCACTACCTATGTCGTCCCAAGAGCATAATCGAAAAAGTGCTCGCATAAGGATAAAACAAAAACTTGAGGCTGTTTTAAACTCACTCAAAACCTCGAATATTAATGTATCAAAAGTCGCTGAGTCATTAGCTTCAACCTCACTTTGGATCGTAGGTTGCATACAAAGCCTTGCCTTCAGTACAACTTTGTATCGAGTTGCCGATAGCCAATTGAAAATGATATTTTTCTCGCGCAAGCTATACCTACCTATGACAGTACTGGCTCAATTCCCCTTTTTACCACAAGCGATACCTATAAGCAGTTTATTAGTCGCTGCAACTGTCATCGTATGCCACCCATCTCAGCACCTATTTTATACAAATAGGGCATCCAAACTTATCACATCCATCACCAATGGAGACCTGAAAAGAGTCTACCTGAAGCACTGGAAAGCCACGATTGCCATACTCCCCCTCGTCTGCGTCAATGCACTGGCCAGTGCTGCTCAAGCCAGTTTTCTCTTTGCCAATTCGTTTATTGCCTCACTCTATGTAAACTTGTTTTCACTCTATGAGTCATTATCAGGGTTTTCAAAGGATGGAAGGCCGCAGAACAACGAAACACTCCCCACTGAGCGAACACTCCAATTTAGATTGATGCTAGCCTTATTTTCCAGTACCTCGTTGTTACTTACACCCCTGATTTCTCAGCCACTAACTCTCATAATAGCTTACTTGGTATCAAGTACCCTGACGATTTATTCATTACATGAACCAACTTTTCTCGAAGTTAATCAACTTACGAAAAGTCAGCAAGCAAGTGCAGCTAACTTGATAGCTAAAGCACTACCATCGAGTCGATATGTAAAAACAAACCTTAATAGTATGTTCTCTAGGTTAAGATTTTTTGATCACACACCTACAAGTAAACCTAGCCAAACTCCCAAGAAGTCAGCTGTTCAAAAAGCAGATTGATCTCTCAAACGATTTGTCTATTACTTGTGCTTGACCTATGTAGTAAAAACTCGAGATAGGCGTTTGACCCTAGTCATAACAGAATACGGCAGCATATACATCTTACATCACAAGCTAATAGGGGTATTTTTAAATTAAATCAGCCAAGCAACATAGGCTACCTCAATCGCTGCGCGTCATATCGTCAAAAACATAGACTGTTAACTCAGTTTTACCAGGTCTTAATAAAATCATGACCTATTACCTAAGAGTGCTCTTTTTAGCAGTTCTTACAGCTGTCTGAAAAAGGAAACATCTTGACAAATAGCCAATCAAAATAAGCACAAGATAAGCACCCAAAAGATATCCACAGAAACTGTGGATATCTTTTGGGATAACTTTTTGGATGTCTCTGATAAACCCGAATAGAAGGTGATTATCAATAATATGTAGCATTTTTAACCAGGCCTATCATACTGATAATATTGTTTTAAAAAATTGATATCCCCAATATAAGCAACATACTGTGAAACATTTTATACCAGCTCGTATCATGGCTGCATCTTATCGAAATGTGTATTATGCCATGGAGATGAAAAATTTATACATAAGGTACATTTTTGATTTAGATAGCTCTGTCAAGGCCTAAATGAGCCAAATCAACATGATTCAAAATCTAGCACTGGGTGTTTAGCATGGACCTTAATAATCTGCCTGACGGTCAATCAGTACATCAGAGAGCTTGTACTATGATGTTAGCTGATAAACAATCGACACAAATCGATCATCAGAATCATGATCAACAAATGATAAGTTTACCTCAATATCAGGTGTAAATAGTGACCTCATACCATGATCGGCCCACTCCACCAAACACACAGCGTCACGATATTGATAAACATCCATTAACTCAAGCTCATCGGGTGATTCAAGTCGGTAACAATCAAAATGGTGTATATGAATATCGTCAACTATTTCATACGTATTAACTATCTGATAGCTAGGAGAAGTGACAAGCCCTTTGTAACCACACTCCCTAATTATGGATTTGATTAAAGTTGTTTTACCTACGCCCAGCTCGCCGTTGAAGTAAATCAAGGCATTTGGATGTTTATCCATCAATCGGCAAATATAAGAACAAATAATAGGTAATTGATCAAGCGATTGATAAGTGTATTCCCATGGTTTAGAATATTGAACACTCATAACAAAACATCTCCAAATAGCGAGGCAAACACCCCTATTGAAAGCACTGCATCACACCTCTATAACCATTGTGATCATGCAGAAGTTCTATAATTTTTTCTGATGTTATAAGCATACACATAGCGCAAGATATATACCAGAGTAATCCAACAAACAACCCGTAAAGAATAGAAATCAGAAGCAATTTGTTCTAGAAAGCACTACATGAAACAATCAAAAAAGTGTAACAGCCAAATCATTAATGATGCTACATAGCCCAGATGATGCATAAACATGTGTCAGGGTTTTTAATATGAATTGACGGCATTAATCGTGATTATTTTGATGCTTCAGAACAACATTAACCACGATTGGCCATTATAAATAACAGCCTTAACAAGAACAGGTTGTCAAGCACCCTTTTCACTCAAATTTAGGATTGTAAAACACTTGATTTTTTTCTATATTATATTAAATTGTAGTTATATTAAATGTAATACTATAGCTTATGACTAATCGTTATTTTGCCTTCGGTAGCCTTCTTTTGATGAGTTTTTTTCAGGGTTTTATCAATGTCTATATTGGTGGTATTGAAAGCAACCTTCATAGGCTTTATCAATTTATTCAACCTGAATTTACTGAACTTACTGCCTACCTCTTTTTAGGAAACGGTCTCGGCTGCATTATCGGTGGCACTCTTATTGACCGTTATGGTGCGGGCACTATCACCACAATCGCAGGCTTAATATCAACCCTTGGGATACTATTATTAACAAATAGTAGCACATTTATCAATTTTTCAGTGAGTGAATTTATCATTGGCATCGGTGTTTCAGTCTGGTATCCAGCTGGCATTAAAGTGATTAAGATGCACTTTAATCCTCACGAACTACCATTTTTAGCTGGCATTTTTTTGTTTGCTAACAATCTTGGTTCATCTGCACTCAGTGGCGTTGTTTATCTTGATAAAGCTTATGGCCTCAACAATACGAATAAGGTACTTTTCAGCATATGCATTGTCATGACCTTGTATTTAGTCTTTACAGCACGAATGAATAATCCCTCTCGAAACATTTCCACTTACAGTAAGAGTCTACTTAATAGCTACTTTGATCAGGTTCGATTAATGAATAATGGACTGGTTCTTCCAGTTATCGTCTCACAAACCATTCCTACCTTGTTTAGTTATGTTTTTCTACCTTTATGGGCACTACCCTACCTAAGTATGATTGTTTCTAGGGACTCCGCCATGGTTATTATTACCAGCTGCCTTATTATTTATGGTGCGGCAGGTATAGTACTGGGTAAAATATATTATCGTTTCCTTAGCCCTCTAGCTTGGATGACCTTTCAATTCTCAGGTAGTGCTATAGCTCTTGCTTTCTTAATTTTTACACCCATTTATTTTTTAAATATTTGGATTGTAACTGTCTCGCTATTGGTTGTGTCCATTCTCCTTGGGGCTAATAATACTTACTTAGCAACCTATCTTGCGGATCTTTTCCAGCATCAATACACGGGTACTATATCGGCTGTTTATGGTTACATTTTTCAATTCTTGATCAGTGCGGTCACACCCATCTTTGGATTGACCCTTGTATCTTCAAGTGGCCATGGTCATTACACTGTAGCTGATTATAATGGTGCTTTGAAGTATCTTCTTCTATCTTTTGTCTTCAGCGGACTTTTAACTCTCATTTTACAGTGGGTATCCAAATATTATCCTAAAAAGATTATCATATCATGATAGTATGCTATTCATTTTAGAACCAAAGCATCATTCTTAATATGTTTATTTATTAATTTATGCTGTACCCAATCGGTACAGCTTATCTCATCCAAGCTTTACTGATAATTTCAAGCCTTGCTCTGCAAAAGGACTTTATATACTTGCCTTTTATCGTATCTCTATCTCAAGATTATCTTCTTACTCAATATAAATAGCAACTAAAAAAACATACTGCTGTGATGTAAGACTTCTCTATTTAACTCCATGCATAGGTCTGATTTAATTATCAGTTTTCTACCTAAATCATGGATTCATAGGGGCCATGGCAAGATCATGAACTGTTTCCATATACATAATATTAATAGTGAGTGATCTTATGGCACGAAATCGATTTACAGTTAATCGATAACAACAGTAAAATGTTTCGTCTTCACAATATCTATCTAAGAATTCTTCAGGAGCATTGAACCATATAGCCTCGTGATAATGAGATTCGTCTTCTAGTTTGAGCCTTAATTTTAAATGCTTGGCTTTGAGTATTCGCTTCGAAACAATTATGAACTTTCCTCCGAACAAGGGCTCCTCAAATGACTGTCCCCAAATACCAAATTTTTCGATGGCTATAGCAGTGGATAAGCATAACTCTGACCCTACAAGCTCAGCATCAATATATAATGTTTCTTCAAACAATGAATCTGAAAAGTTGGCAATTTCTGTATTAAAGTATGACCTAAATAAATCCAAGTTTTTTCGCTCAAGACTAACACCAGCGGCCATTCTATGACCACCGTATTTAAGCAGTAACCCGGGTTTTTTCTTATCTATATTGCCCAACACGCTGCGAATATTAATACCAGGTATAGAACGACACGAACCTTTAATTAAAGATTCATCAACATCATCAGAAAAAACAACAGTCGGTTGATAGTATCTTTCTTTTAGCTGTGAAGCTAAAATACCAATCACACCTTGATGCCACTCTTTGTGATAAAGGCAAAGTCCTTTTTTTCTACCTTTCAGAGTACACACTTGTGCTCTTGCTGAGTCAAGCATAGACAGCTGTAAATGTTGCCTGCTTTTATTAAGTGTTAGAAGCATATGGCTATACCTAAATGCCTCGTCCCAATCATCACTAAGTAAACATGCAATACCCACTGTCATATCTTCCATTCTGCCGGCAGCGTTTAACTTGGGTGCAAGTCGATAACTAATATCTACGGCTGATATAGTTTCAATCTCTACATTAGAAGATTCAATAAGTGCATATAATCCCTTGCCTATCTGGCGTTTACGTATACGCTGTAGCCCCAAATGCACAATTATTCGGTTATTCTGATTGAGTGTTACTAGATCAGCAATAGTACCAAAAGCCACTAGATCTATTAAGCAAGCAAAGCTGGGCTTTGGAGATGCTAAGGAGAAATAGCCTTGTTGGTTGAATCCCTCTCTTAGAGCTAGCATGCAATAAAAAATGACACCTACACCGGCTAATGACTTTAATTCACAAGCACCATCATATAATTGTGGGTTTACCAATACATCAGCATCGGGCAGCTTATCACCAGGACAATGATGATCTGTAATACAAACCTTATAACCTAAGCGCTTTGCGTATGACACTGCTTCTACACTAGATATACCATTATCTACAGTCACGATAATATGTGTTTTAGGAAACTGTTTAACCATCTCATCAACAAGGCTAACAGACAAACCGTAACCGGTCGAAAAGCGGTTGGGCACCATAAAATTAACATTTTGAAAACCCAACAGACGCAGACCCTTGACGCAAACAGCAGTCGCGGTTGCTCCGTCAGTATCATAATCACCAACAACAGTTATATTCAGCGAAGCTTGATATGCACTCAGCATCAAGTTTACAAAGCCTCCAACTCCCATGAGATTACTTGGCGGTATAAGTGCGCTAATATGATGATCAAGCTCACGAACACTCAATCCACGAGCTGAAAATACTCTATCTAAAACAGGGTTAAAATCCGAACCCAAGGCTGATAAGCTGTCATCTCTGCGTACTATTTTCATAAAGTTTAGTTGGCACTCTGCACAATCAACCATACGCCGCAATTGATATGATGTCAAGATCTTAGCTAAACAGGTGTGATCGTCCTCTAGTAACCTTGATGATCATCTTATAAAATAGGTAATCGGCATTCAAAACCCCATAAAACATATCATCAAGTAATACCATATCCCAGAGTGACACAAATTTCTGATAATAGACATTGTGTGTAATTATATTAAAATTAGATACAACCTGATGTGATGACTACTATTAGACCATGACATAGACATCATAAGTGGCTAATTAATAAATAGGTGGAGGCCTAGCTATGCTAAATTCTTTATTTAGGCTAGGCACCTACACACAATTAACTGGGTTTAACCTGCTTGTACGCGGTTTTTTGGCCAAGACTCGATCCATTGAATCCCCAATCGGCCTTAAACAAAGATCGTAAACGGTCAGTCATTGAACCTAGGGTATTAACACTTGCTGCCAAAGTTCCCTCCCATTCAGCAGAAGGTATACTCTTCAAATCATCAGCATCAGTTGGATTACGGGTGTATTTTTGTCCAGATGCTATTCTAAGACTCGGCCTTCCTGGTATCAGCTGAACAGAAACCTTCATAAGCTCGCTTACCCAATAGCCAAAAATACAATACATACCTAGTAAGATACTTCCTTGACTCAATAACAGCACTGAAACCATTGAGTATAATGCCTTGGTGGTGTAACGAGCTAATGAAAGCCGGTTAATTACCTTATGACTGCTAGGCACCCAATTTAGAAAAGCGTTATCAACAAATGGTTTTTTACCATTAAGTGACAACATGGCTTCGTCTTGGTTAAGATGGTATTGTATCATATTACGACTATTCTCGGACCAAACAGTGATTTTTTTAAGAAAAGAAATACAAAAATGCGCCAACGCTACATACAATCTTTGTGATGCAACAAAACGTATGGCTACCGTAAGTAGCGTAGTGCTTGTCATTACAAATGGCATAACGGCAAGCGCTTTTAGACCAAGATAGAGCTGGAAATAATCGCCCAAGGCGTATAAGAATGCACCGTCTATTTTTGTGATAGCCATCACGTACGGATTGGTAAAGTACAGATAACAGTACCGATTAAATGGCTTCACAATGAGGTATTGATAGCCGATCTGGAGACTGTGGTTTATCTTCCTAACAATATCTCTATATACGGACAAGGTTGAGCTTGAAAAGGCATGAGTTAATCGTCTAAGACGGGAGGGCAATAATGAAAAAAGATACATACTCACACCAGCATGCTTGGACTTTTTTTCTGGGGAGTCATGAGGATAAAGACCAATACCTGGCAAAAGCAGCTTAGTAAGATACTTAACAGGATTGGCTATCTGCTGCATGCCAAGGCATAAAAAGCCTGTGAGCATAAAAGCCGATGAATAGGTCAACGATAACCACCTCGGCACACTGAATAGACGATTAAGCGTTACGATTTGTCCATCAATCATGGTATAGGTAGTTGCAATATCATTATAAATAGCCCCCAGAACCACCCATGAAAAAAAAGTACCGTAAAGTATCGTTGACAAGCCTTGCCTAGCTAATAATCGTTTGTCTGGTTTTTCATTCTCACACAGTGGTATATCACCTGTATTAATAGCAATCTCTGGGTATTCGTTAAATAAAGCCATGAGTAGCTGGCCGGTAATCACAAAAGAAAGCACAAGCTTCGTTATAAGAAACCCAGAAAACCAGGTGTTACTGATCAAGCCACAATAAGTAATCATTAGATTACACGCAGCATAAATGCCCATGTTTATGTAGTAAGGATTTGACACGGCTTTGTTGATTTTAGACCATATATTACCCTCAACTACGCGTGAAATCGAGCTAACAAACCGGCTCGGCGTAGCATGATAGCTAGATTGGCTTTTAGGGGTTTTGACATGCTTTTGATTAGTTCTAGCCATGATTTTCTCCTCTGTGCAGCGTTCATACAAACATAGGCACATTTAAATAGTTAGTGATTACTACTTAAACACACCAACCCAGACTAACAATTCAATAAGCTCATGTCTAGCTCATCATATAATTGAGCGTTTATTTTTTGCAACAAGTGAAGATTTAGTGTATAATTATTTTTTATTTTTTACCAGACCAATGAATAAAGACGTTATGCTCTATGCAGGTATTGTTGAAGAATGTATGCCTAATGCTACCTTTAAAGTAAAACTTTCAAACGGGCACTCAATATTAGCCCATATTTCAGGAAAAATGCGAAAGAATTACATCCGTATCATAACAGGCGATGATGTTGACGTGGAAATGTCACCGTACGACCTGACTAAAGGACGCATCGTCAAACGCTACAAGACAAAGCGCGATGATCAAACTGAACAAAATCCACTCTAGCCTAATACTAAAAACCCAACTAACAGTCTTTCAGCAGTATACCTTGGCTTTCATAAATTTGAGGGTTACTGAATGTTTTTTTCTACGAATAAAGTCTTGTTAGCGTCATACACCCTGACCACAACCCCATCCTCAACAAAAACATTAACATACTTACTTTGCCTCAAATCACTTGACAATAAAGACTCAGCTAAAGGTCGTTTAATCACTCTCTCTATCAATCGTTCTATAGGCCTTGCACCGTTTTTGCTGTCATAACCATGCTTGAGAAGGTATGTCTTCACATCGTCGGTAACAGTTAACTCAATATTTTGTTGACCAAGCTTGACCTCTAGGTTGGCCAAGAATTTATCAATCACAGCCTCAATTGACTTTTTGGCCAATGGCTTAAAATGAACAATAGCGTCTAATCTATTCCTAAACTCAGGTGAAAAATGTTGCTTTATCTCTTGATTAGTACCAGGAGAAGGAACTTCTTGATTTCCAAAACCTACGCATGGCTTATCATACTCCGAGGAACCCGAGTTACTAGTCATGATGATTATGATATGTCGAAAACTAGCAACTCTACCTAAGTTATCGTGCATCTGGCCGTTTTCCATCGCCTGAAGCAAGATATTTAGTAGCTCAGGATGTGCTTTTTCAATCTCATCAAGCAAGAGCACAGAGTAAGGGTGCTTGATGATAGCATCAGTCAATAGACCTCCCTGATCAAAACCCACATAACCTGCTGGAGCACCAATCAACTGAGAAGATGAATGTTTTTCCATATATTCGGACATGTCGAACCTAAGCAACTTAAGATTCATTGAGTGGGCTAACTGCTTGGCCAGTTCTGTCTTTCCAACCCCTGACGGTCCCACAAATAAGAAGCTACCGATTGGTTTAGTAGACTCACGAAGACCCGATTTTGACACTTTAACAGCTGTCGTGACACTTGATATAGCCTCGTCCTGGCCATAGACAGTCATCTTCAAGTCACGCTCAAGATTTAACAAATGCTTCTTGTCCGATATCGAAACTGATATTTTTGGGATGCGTGCAATTTCTGAAATGGTTTTTTCAATATCCCTAGCATCCACCATAAGTTTTTTTGTAGATTTTGATTTCTCAATCGATTTTGAGGAACCTGCTTCATCAATAACATCAAGAACCTTGTCGGGTAGAAAACGATCATTTAAATATCGAACCGACAAGTCAACAGCAGTCTTAAGAGCTGCTTGTGAATAGTGAACGCCGTGATGGTCTTCGAAACGTGACTTTATTTGTTTAAGTATGACCAAACATTGATGGGGAGTGGGCTCAACAATATCCACTTTCTGAAAGCGCCTGGATAATGCTTTATCTTTATCAAAAATTTGTTTATATTCCTGATAGGTGGTCGCACCTATGCAACGCAGTTGACCTCTTGAGAGCATAGGCTTCATCAAGTTAGCAGCGTCAACTGACCCCCCTGATGCTGCACCGGCACCGATGATTGAATGAATCTCATCAATAAATAGAATCGCATTTTGATCGGAGCTCAGTTCCTTCAATACGGCTTTAAAACGTTTTTCAAAATCACCTCGGTATTTAGTGCCAGCAAGTAGCGAACCAATATCCAGCGAATATACAGTAGCCAGACGCAAATGATCGCTTGCTGTCCCTTTTACGATAGAATAGGCCAAACCTTCAGCAATAGCTGTTTTCCCAACACCTGGCTCACCTACCAGTATAGGATTGTTTTTACGTCGTCGACATAGTATTTTTGTGACACGCTCTAACTCCTTATCGCGCTGATATAAAGGATCTATTCTACCTTGTGTTACCTGTTCGTTAAGATTGATAGTGTATTTAGCGATCGATGACTCTGGTGTTGCTGACTTAACCTCCTCATTAAAATAATGATTATCAATATCCGACCGTTCTTGGAATGACTGCTCAACGTCATCAGATTGAATTAGAATTTGATTTACGAGGACCTTATTGACTCCTTCATCATTGAGGATATGACATACTTTTGCATTGGTTTCACTTAAAATAGCAACAAGAACAAAGCCAGTAGAGACGTGAGTTTTACCCAGTGTTTGAACATGAAAGATCGCCCGCTGAATCACACGCTTGAAAGTATCGGTATGCTCAAGCTGGTAACTGTTAGGGTGGGAATTATTGTAATGAGCATCTGAAGTGATCAGCTGTTTGATGTTTGATTTAAGCTGATTAACATCGGTACCTGAGATACCAAAGACCTTTGAGCATTCACTCGAATCGATGATAGCCAACAAAAGATGCTCTATGTCAATATACATATGCCCCATTTCTAGTGCTAAATGATTAGCATTCGTTAACGCCTTCTCTAAATCTTCATTAAACATAGGACTTGAATAACCTCCGTGTAAATTCTGAAACTGTATAGAGCATATTGGCAAACGAGGTGCATTTTTTTTTTAGCAATATTGACTAAGGACTAATTATTATGTAAAATGTCGCATTATTTTTACGCAATAGAGAAGGTATGCCAGAAATTGAAGTGAGTAGATGTGGTAGTTTGGATACTGCACTTAGGAGACTAAGCAAGGATCGAGATAAGGAAATGAGTCTAAAAAGCATTCGAGATCGTTATCACATAAAGCCTACCGAGCAACGAAAGCGTGACAAAGCTGCAGCAAAAAAGCGCGCCAAGAAGAAAGAAGAAAAAGAACAAATGATTAAGAACACCTTTCAACTATCATACCGATTAACTCTTGCCAGGCAAGGTAAACGTGAATGCCGAAACAAAAGAAGGCGTTTCCAAGGAACTAGAGACTGAATTTTAAACATCAGCATTCATGAGTAGCGACCATTGCCGATTTGAAAGCCTTAAATTTCTAACCGAAGCTGTAGATATAGTTCATGAGATATCAAAAACGGTTACTCTAAAAAAGAGAGGCCAAAGTTTTTTGGGATTATGTCCCTTTCATCACGAGAAAACACCGTCATTTTCAGTATCACAGGAACGGCGCTTTTTTTATTGCTTCGGTTGCCATGCAAAAGGAGATGTCATTGCATTTGTCATGAGACAGCATAACTTAAGTTTTATAGCAGCAGTTGAAAAACTTGCTAGCGAGTACAACATTAAGCTTTCTGATTACTCAACAACCCAAACAACTAAAAGCACCCATCAAATCGCAGCCCATAAAGCATTGCGAAGTCTTGTGCTCGCGAGCAAACAAGACCTAGAGAACAGCCCCACAGCATTGCATTATTGCCAAACGCGTAAACTTTGTTCGGCAGCACGCTCGAACTACCACATAGGTTACTCAGGCCCTGCGTTCCAAATGATGTTGTCTAAACTTATTAAATCAGAACCAGATGTTATCAAGGATCAGGGGCTCATGGTGCGCAATCGATCTCGATTTCATGATCGACTTCTGTTTCCCATCCAAAACAATGAAGGCAAAGTGATTGCTTTTGGCAGCAGGTCTCTCACTGCAGATGCTAAGCCCAAGTATGTTAACTCGCCAGAAACACCTTTATTTAAAAAAAGAGACGTCATATATGGTATCTATCAGTTCAAAAAGGCGGAATCGACTGAAATGATTATAGTAGAGGGATACATGGATGTGCTCAGCCTTTACACTTATGGTTTACAAAACTGCGTTGCATGCATGGGCACTGCCTTTACTCAGTCACACTGGAAAACCATTAAGTATTATGCAAAGCATTTTATCTTCTGCTTTGACGGTGATAGGGCTGGACGGCAAGCATCGTGGCAATCCTTAAACGTGCTACTGGCACATATCACACCGCTTTCAAAGGTTTCATACCTATTACTACCCGACGATCATGACCCAGATAGTTTTGTGAGGGCACATGGAATAGAGGCATTCAACGCCCTAATCAAACACGCAACCCCCTGGGATGCGTATTTTTTTCAAACACTGTCGGAACATCATGACATAACATTGCCTATGGGCAGAGCAAGCTATATGGAGGAGGCCAAAAAGCTCATCGAAACTATCAAAAACGACTCGATAAAACAAATCATGACTCATGAGATTTACAAGCATCTCAATATCCACAAAGAAGCAACACCCTCACCAAAACAACAGGCACCATCAGCACGTCCGTACCGAATCAAACAACAGAACGAGCGTGAACGAACAAGAATAGCCTATCAACTCATCAACAGCTTGAGTCAAAAAGAGTCTACTATTGAAACCGAGCTAACACATATTGAGAATCCTGATGATAATCCATTATTAACGCTACTGAATTTATGGATCCAACACCTCATAAGCCACCCTAGGACATCAGGAAAAACATTAATATCTCTTATCAACGGAACTTCGTTATTCGAGACTTTTAGTACAACGCCTGACGAAAAAACCAACTACCCTCCCCGCATATTGATCGCTAAATTAAGAATATATGCCATTCAAGATCTTATTAACAATATGATGGTAACTTGCGAAACACTTGGCGAAGAGGAGCGAAAAAAATTAAAAGAATTAATCGCACAAAAAAACCAACTACAATCCATCAGCACGCAGCCAATCTAAGCGTATGGATTGGTATTTTTAAGAGTATTTCAACACTACGCATCTGCAACTGACGTTGAAAAGATCCCAAAAAGTTGCTATACTGAACTGCGATCTTAGAAGAGTACTCAAAGCATGAATAACGATTCTGTCATGATGAATGACAAACTCAAACAGTTGATTAAAGTTGGCAAACAATTCAAATATGTGACCTACACTCAACTCAATGACATACTACCTAGCGGATCTGATGAACAGACCTTCAATCGTATATGGCAAATACTTTCTGATATTGGCATCACCGTAGTGGATGAAATCCCATCCCACGAGATGTTTATGCAAATGCAAGAACTTTCAAGTATCAACGACAATGATGAAGACATTCCTGAAGACCTTGGATTGAGTGAATTTGGCGTGATAGACCCAGTAAGAGCTTACATGAAAGAAATGGGCTGTGTTGACTTACTAGACAGAAAAGGAGAAATTGATATTGCTAAGCGAATAGAGCTTGGAACCAATGCAAGCATCCAAGCTCTTAGCGATTACCCTAGAATTATTGAATTTCTAATCAAAGATTATCAGAACTGCCTTGAGCAAGAATCTGACGTCACGGAAATATTTACTAACATCACATACTCGTTGCACGATACTGAAGTTAGTAGTACTAATGAATCAAGCCACAATGATGCCATCAGTGAGCAAGCCTTAACAGACAATATAGCATCTGCAGATGCATCCGATAGTGATAATAGTGAGGACAGTACAGACGACTCAGGTAATATCATCGATGAAAACAATGCCTTTGAAGAGCAAATGGACAAAGAAGTAGTTAGTATGTTCATGGCCAAATTAATAGAATCATTCCATGAGTATAAAACTCAAAAAGAGCCAGAATCTCATGCTTCCTACAAACAAGTCAAAGATCTCTTCAACAAAATCAGGCTCACGCCGCAAAAAGTATTAACCTACACCAATTACATCAAAGACATACAAAATTCAATCAAGCTAAAAGATAAAGAATTGGTACACTACTGCGCTCACAAGATACTAAAAAAACCGCGCGAATCCATCAATATCCAACGAATACTGATGAGATCTGAACAACACTTTATAGCCAATTTCAAAAAACAATACAGTGACTTGTTGGTCGATAGCGATATAGATAAATACATCCCCATGATACAACGACAATTAAATAACCTCGAGCATATCTTCAAGCAATCAGAGGTTGATAGACGAGCTATTAATGATCTATGCAGGCGACTCACAATAGCAGATGCTAGAACCAAAAGAGCAAAAAAAGAGATGATTGAAGCAAACTTGCGCTTAGTTATTTCACTTGCAAAAAAATATACTAACAGAGGTCTTCAGTTTCTAGATCTTATTCAAGAAGGTAACATAGGCTTAATGAAAGCCGTTGATAAGTTTGAATACAGAAGAGGCTTTAAATTCTCTACGTATGCAACCTGGTGGATCAGACAAGCGATTACGCGGTCAATTGCTGATCAAGCCAGAACTATAAGAATACCTGTACACATGATCGAAACCATCAATAAGATGAGCAGAATAACCAGGCAATACATGCAAGATACCGGTAAAGAGCCAAGTCTCAATACACTTTCTAAACTCATGGAAATACCTGTTGACAAAATTCGAAAGGTTCAAAAAATAGCCAAAGAGCCTGTCTCCACTGAATCACCCATCGGCGATGATGACGACGGTTCAAGTGTCGGAGATTTTATTCCAGATATGAGTGGCACACAACCTATAGACTCTGCCACCAATTCTAATTTAAAAAACGCAATTGAAGAAGTGCTTCAAACCCTATCGCCACGTGAAGCCAAAGTCCTTAGAATGAGATTTGGAATTCAAATGAACACTGACCACACACTTGAAGAAGTTGGCAAACAGTTTGACGTGACCAGAGAAAGAATAAGACAAATAGAAGCCAAAGCTTTAAGAAAGCTAAGACACCCAAATCGTTCTGACAAACTCATGAACTTTGTAGGTGAATGGAGTGATGAGGACGCGCCCAACAATTAATCTGAACAACGCTATCTATACTACAATGTACTCGTGTGCAAACAAACAAAATATCACCGTACTCTAGCATTTAAAACGCTAGCAAGAATAATTGAATATGCGCTGTTATAAAAAAATCACAATTAGTAAAGCTGATTAAAACAACAATGGCTGATTCGTATACATCCGCCTTGATAAATAATACCTGGTTGACTCCACAATCATTTGGAAAATTAAACTAAGAAGATCTGGATTGAGCTGAAATAACCATAAAACAAGACCTATGAATTTTGTATGTCATGTTGTAAGCAAAATAAGGTGGTTGTGGTCCCTATAACGGCTGATTCGGCATAATTGATATTCTACACTATTCATAGTACCAGATGGTATCACTAAATATTAAAAGATAAACGCTCTAAATGTAAGTATCATCATCATCATGGTGATGACTAGGTATATGTTGGTGGATATATCCGGCCTGCTTTGATCGATGAGTATTGCTATGATGACCCATTTGCTGACCTGGCATACCATGATGATGATTTGCGTGACCATCATTTCGATGAAGATCAGCAAAAGATACGCCTACCATTTCTAGAACCTCCTCATCGTACAAAAATTCACCATTCACAAGCCATTTCTCGCTTCCAACTTTTAATATGTAGTGCGCTGATTCGGCCATCAAACTATTAGTATCCTGGCGCTGCGATTTTGACATATGCGACTGATAAATCATAATATTACAATCCGATGATGGCTTCAGTGGCCATAGTGAATTAACACGTATATGATATTTTTGCCACTCTGTATTATGCGCCAATCCTATAGTCAACATACTACGCGCATACATAGAAGCTGTGTACGCGATATTGGCTGCTAATAATTTTGAATCAAGATTAATAGGTGGACTTATATTCAAGAAATGAGGAGACTTTGACTCCTTAAGGTATGAAAAGCATGCACTAGCTAGTGATAGCGTGCTTGTATTGTTAACCTCATTACTGAGCTGATACTTCTGTATCAAGCTTTGATCCTCACTTTTGATCGGTATAAAGGCACTCGCTGCATGTATCACCACGTCAATACCACCAAAAAGAGATGCCACTTTGTCTATTGAAGACTTGATACTTTGCTGGCATGTTAAATCAGTTTCAATAAAACGCACATCCGATTGATGTTCAGTTCTTAATTTTTGTATAAGAATATCTGTGTCAGTATGTTTATCTTTGGCAAGAAGTGCAATTGAAAGGCCTCCATCGGTAGCTATTTGTTCAACGATAGCTCTACCGATGCCAGGCTTTATACCACCTGTTACCACGACACACTTTCCATTTAGATCCGACATTCATCTATCCTTTATCAATCAATCTGCAAATAGTAATACAAAGATCTTATTTTTACAACACTGAAATGGTTCAGAACGCTTAAATACTTAACAGTAACTGAACTATAGGATTAACGTGGCATAACTTGTCAATAATTCGCTAGCTTTTGTTATAGAACATATTTATTATGATATAATGAACGAAAGTGTATCTAATAACCCCATGACACTCATATTACCCTTACTATCCTATTTCCTTGGTATGCTGCATGCCGCTATTTTTGTTTCATATATCATTAATGGTAAAGACCCCAGAACAACCGGATCCCGTAATCCAGGAAGCTCCAACATGCTAAGACTCAACGGTATCTTAGCTGGACTACTAACTTGCATACTTGACTCATCAAAGCCTGTAGCCATGTACCTTATTGCAGCCCAGCTCAATTACACACACACCCAAAGTATCATTATAGCATCCATCAGCGTATTAGGGCACATATTCCCCGTGGGTAGAAAAGGTGGTCGAGGAGTTGCTAGTGGGCTGGGTGTTTGTATCTTAGCTTCACCCCTATTGGCATTCGTATCTGCACTTTTTTGGGGAGTATTATTAAGACTTTATGGCTCACAGTGGTGTGGCATGTATTCTGTAGCTGCCAGCTTCTGTTTTATGATAACATATTACTATCTAAACGGTATAACGACTATCAGTCTGACAATTACAGTGCTAACCTGTTTAATTGTCAGGCAACATATCGACCACATTATTCGCTTTTTCCAACTTCCAGTTGGTACCACAGATCTATAGACTTATACCTTATCATCAGCCTCTATCAACCTACTTTATTTGTACGCTACTTTGCTCACGACCATACAGTAGCCAATAAGCCATCATGACGTCCCCTCATGATAAAAACCGTTCATGAGCATCTATCAAATACAATTAAACACAAATATAACCTATTAAAATCCTCATCTTCTGGTCAAATCATGTTTAATGTGCCCTCTTTAAATATACGTATATTAACGTTACATCGACGACTGCTTGGGGAATAGAGCCAATCCAAGATGCGACTATCCTTAACTACAACTATTGCATGATAGTTGATCAAGTGGCCAATAAGATTTGGAGTTACACTCATGATCCAGCGCAACCCTAGCTTTAAGCTTGAGATAGGCGGTAAATGCTACCATAGCAGCGTTATCGGTACAGTACTCGATGCTAGGGAATACTACTCGAAACGATTGCTGGTTGGCCAGTGCCATGAGTTTACGTCTCAAACATAGGTTAGCGGCAACACCACCAGCAACGATCAAAGGCATATCATACTGAGTTATGAGTCTCTTTACCCTAGATATTAGGTGAGCCACAATAGATTGTTCTATCGCATAGCAAAAATCATTGAGTGGAACAATTTCTTTATGACGCGTATAGCTTCTCATGAACGAGGTTTTTAAACCACTAAAGCTGTAATTAAGGCTTTTATCATGCTTAAGTGGGATGGGCAGCTGAATAAGCTTATTGGGACCACCTAATTGAGCAAGCTTGCTTATTTGACTACCTGCAGGATAACCCAACCCCATCACTTTTCCTGCTTTGTCAAAAGCCTCCCCACATGCATCATCAAGTGTTTGACCTAAAATGCGATATTCACCCAACGCACATGCCTCAACTAGCATAGTATGGCCACCTGACACGAGAAGTGTGATGAAAGGAAAATCAATCTCAGGATACTCATACAATACAACACAAATATGAGCCTCTAAATGATGAATGGGTATGGCTGGTTTCTCAAGTGCTTGTGCATATGCTCTAGCAAAAGAGCCTCCTACTAATAAAGGACCTATGAGGCCCGGACCTTTGGTGTAAGCCACAGCGTCAATTCTACAGGGTTTAATAGAATATTTTGATAGTAGTTGATCAGTAAGGGTTGCAATAATCTCTAAATGAGATCTTGACGCAAGCTCAGGAACAACCCCACCGTACTGATTATGCAAGCTCACCTGAGAATAAATAAGCTGGTTCAGCTGATTTGAAGAAGATTGGTAGACAGCCACTGAGGTTTCATCACATGAGCTTTCAATACCTAGTAGCGTTACCATCAATCCTACCTCTTTAGCTATAGTCGACACATAGCCCACTGATCAATCAATTAGATCAAAGAAACATCATACGATATCATACCACACTATTCGGCCACTGGCGAGTCAATCTTTGTATAGAGTATTAAAAAATAATGCTTTATAAGCATGATTGACTGAAAAAGGCTTCTTTAAAGAGGCATATTTTGATATCATATATACAATTAAATCACCTCCGAACTGTGGATTTTATTACCCGTGACATCACCATAGGCTGTCTATCACATGCAGACCCTAAAGACTATTACGAAATTTATACACATCCCTCCATGCTATTGTCCATTACCCATGAAACAGTGCCTTCTAGTATCGCGCATGCTCAGGCTGAACTCAAGCGCCATAGCCAACTCCAATGGACGGGAGAAGGCATATACTGGGGCATCTATAAAGATGGCATACTTATTGGCATGTGTGGACTTTACTCATGGCAACTTGAAGATAAAACCATAGAACTATCATACGAGGTGCATCCTGATCACTGTGGAAAAGGCATCGCCACAGCTGCAACTCGCTATGCACTTAGGTTTGCTCAAAATACTTTTCGTGTTGATCGGGTAATCTGCCATACGCTATTCGATAATCTTGCTTCACAACGCGTGGCTGAAAAAGCAGGGTTTCGGTTGATTGCAACGATTGAACGTGATGTATACTTTAATGGCAGTTGGCGCACACGTAAGAAATACGAATGGCGGCCCCCTAGAACCACCACATGATAGCCTCATCTGAGATAGCACTGTATTGTCACTATCCATGGTGCTTGAACAAATGTCCTTACTGTGACTTTAATTCGTTTCACAAAAAAGCCAACTGTCATGACAGTGAGTATATTCTAGCCCTCTGCCAAGACTTAATACACAGTGCAAGTTGGGCACAAAAAAGGACTGTGACCAGTATTTTTTTTGGCGGCGGAACACCCAGTTTGTTAAGCGCCAACCTAGTAGCTAAAGTCATCCATGTCATTCATAATCATTATCAAGTAGGCACAGACTGCGAAATAACACTTGAAATGAACCCGGCAAGCTTGCAAGCGCAACACCTTAAAAATCTAAAACAGATCGGGATCAACCGACTTTCTATTGGCGCACAAAGTTTTTCATCTCGTCATCTTCGATTGTTAGGACGTGCGCACAATCCTGAGGCTATTTTTAGAACTTACGAAGCGGCTATCCAAGCAGGATTTGAGAATATTAATCTCGACCTTATGTACCATCTACCGGATCAAAATCTATCAGAAGCACTCTCTGACCTAAATACACTCATCCTACTGAATCCATCGCATATATCATGGTACGAGTTAACCATGGAACCCAACACTCAATTTGCTAAAAATCCGCCCTCTCGCGCATGTGAAGATGAAGCTTTTAAGATGACAAAAGATGGTTTAGAAATACTAGCGAAACATGGCTACCGTCGTTATGAAGTATCTGCGTTCACACGAGATAAAACCTGCCGGCACAATCTTCAATATTGGCAATTTGGTGACTATATTGGCTGTGGAAATGGCGCCCATAGCAAAATGAGCCACCAGGGCAAACAATACCGCTGGCAGAGAAAAAAAGCACCAACATTTTACGTAGCTCAACCACTGGTAGAGCATCAAAAACGAATCTTAGATGATGAAGAAATATTATTTGAGTACATGCTTAATCATTTAAGGCTAGTCAAACCTATCTCACGCCAGCATTTTGAGAAAACCACGGGACTCCATTGGCAAGATGTTAAGTCTATGGTTTATAAAAGCCATTTAACCGAGTACTTCAAACTATCTGAACAAATGCTATGTCTTACTGAACATGGGCGATGGTTTTTAAACGACTGCGTCTCGGTATTTTTAAATAAAATCACTTAAGATTTTTGGTTTTACTTGATGCCTGGCCATCTGATATGCGTAATAAAACATAGCTCAAAATAAACCACATACACACTACTCTATATGCAATCAATAACACATACCCAATAGGCTTGAGCGATTTTATATCATCATAACCAAGATAAGATAATCTAACGCGGTTAGAGAGCTATAGATGAACCACCAAAAATAAGAAAAATTAATCACTCAACCATACGTCAAAAAAATGAGAAACAGGCGTCCACAGAAAACAAGCCGGTAAAAAATCCACTTAGAAAGAATTGGTCAGTGTAGTTACTAAACATAAACCGCAAAAAAAAGAGCGCTCATGGCGCTCTTTTTTTGTAACAATCCTTATCTAGGCAGACGCGGATACCGCTTGCTGTGCAGGTACAGCAACCTTGGTTTGTTCAGTTTCTTCTGATTTCCCTTGCTTAGCAACAGTTGCTTGACCTCTAAGATTAGTGGAGACTTCAGGCTTAGCATCCATGGCCACAACGTGATCGTTAGCGCCAGTTAAGCCTAGGCGTTGCATCATACTTGTGCTTAAACTTTTGACTTGAGTCATAGCTGATGAAAGCAATCTAGTTACCACGTTATCACGTAGGCTATCTAAAGAGCTGCGAGCCATTGATGATACACGGCTCACGATTTTTGACACGAAACCTGTTTTGACATCATCGTTTTTAGTCTGATCAAGATTTTCATTGCTTGCTTGACCTTGTTTGACGTCTTTTTGATCTCCGGTTGTCTGATCGTCAGATTGCTTGTAGCCGAGTCTAGACTTTATGTCATTAAGAAGATCACCAAGTTTTGCCTTACCACTTGCCATCATACGAGCAATAAAGCTTTCACGAATGGATGCTACGACACGGGTGACAAAAGATCGATAGGCTGGCATCGGATTTTTGCTAGCGTATTCGTTGATAGGTATTCTTTGATGGGTATTCAGCTCAGCTAAGATATTGTCACGGCTGTAATCGAGATCTAGCATATTTACTGTTGCCAGTTGATTTGCCATGAATGCTAAGTGGTCTTTTACACATGCTTTTCTCTCAGCTGTCATTTCAGACTTTGGAAGATAATCTAAAGCTTTACTCAAACATGTTCTTCGTTCAGCGCTTTCTTCTGGATGCTTTGCCGCTTCAAGCACAGCCATGGTTGCTTTGAAAACCTGGTTAACATGAGTAAGGCCAATCACTGCAGAAGGGTTAGATCCCATTAAATGTTTTAATGAAGGTTCTTCAGAAAAAGCGATGGCATGCGCCAGCTTGTTGAAGTCGGCACGCTGTTCCTGACCGGGACGTACGTAATCGTTAGCTATAGAAGACTCTGAGAATAAGTTTCCAATCTGAGTCTCTCTGGTTATGTCCTTCTGTTCCGCTGTTTTAGCTACAATCGTCAACAATGAAACCATTCTGCGAAGATCAAGAAAATCCTTGCTTATACCGTAATGATTAGCAGCTGCTGTTAGATGTTCTGTAAAGCTACTATCAAGAGACTGAGTCAGGTCCCACATATTAGTGACCAATGTGCATGCCCGTGCAGCATCGCTTTGATTACCTTTTTCAAACTGTTGAGACTGTAAGAGACCCGCCTGGATTGTAGATAATTTTACCATTTTTGTTCCTATTTGTTTATTATGTTCGGCACTATAGCAGACAGCCACACAAAATCAACAAATCACAACACATAAATCACTATAGTACTGTAATATTGGATTATTATTATTTTTCTACCACCCATTTAAAGTCAATCTGCAGCTCAAGGACATCAATGCGGTCAATCATCACACACACCCTATCGCCCAGCTTAAAACAACGCTGACTGGATTCACCCAGCAATTCATGACGTTGGGCATCGTAGCGGTAATAATCATTGGGTAACTGGCTGATATGTAACATACCGTCGACAAACACGTCGTCAAGCATGACAAACATACCAAATGGTTTAACCGAGGTAACTGTTCCCCATAACCGCTCGCCCATTTTTGATGAGATAGCCTCACATTTGAGCCAGTTTAAAGCGTAACGACTGGCTTCATCTGCTCTTCTTTCAGCATTTGAGGAGTGTTTTGCACACTGGCTTTGACTCATAGCACTCATGGCAACACCAGGCTTGCCCTCAAGAAAATGACTGATAGCTCGATGTACCATCAAATCGGGATAACGACGTATGGGGGATGTGAAATGGCAATACTGTTTATAGGCTAAACCAAAATGTCCTAAATTATGTGTTTGATATTCTGCCTGAGCCATACAGGATAAAACCATAGGCATGATGATGGTTTTATTAGGTAACGCTGATACTTCATCTACAATGGTTTGCATCAGATGTGGTGTAAGACGTTTATTTTTAGAAACATTGATACCATATGTCTCAAGCAAGGGCAACAAGGCCTCAAGACGTTTGGCATCCGGTTTAACGTGATTACGATAAACACCACTGATACCATGCCTTTGCATGAATAAAGCGGTTTGTTCATTAGCCAGCAACATCAATTCTTCAATAACCTTGTGCGCAACCGTGCGCGACTCCTGTATGAAGCCTTGAATTTTTCTATACTCATTAAAAACCACTTTAGGCTGAGGCAGTTCGATTTCTAGTGCCCCCCGCCTTCGACGTTTCAATAACAACGATTGATAAAGTCGGTAGGCATCATGGATCATGGTTTGCCACTTATTTGGATCTTGTGTCTGCTCAACTTGGGTCATCATATCTGCAGCATCCTCATAAATCAGGCGCGCATGAGAGTGAATAATAGCCTTGTGCATCGTCACATCCGAGACAACCAAGCGTTTATCCATATGGATAGTGATACCTAAAACCCAACGGTCTACCTGGGGTTTTAAGGAACATAAATCATTACACAAAACTTCAGGTAGCATAGGTATCACACTGCCAGGCAAGTACACCGAGGTTGCACGCCGCTGTGC
Source organism: Pseudomonadota bacterium (assembly GCA_036148435.1). GTDB lineage: Bacteria > Pseudomonadota > Gammaproteobacteria > Comchoanobacterales > Comchoanobacteraceae > JAYYHL01. Next base: position 320,904 of record JAYYHL010000008.1, read on the forward strand.
CTCTTGATCAATAGCACTTCCGAGTGTGACAAAAGCTGACACATCAGCAATAGCTACCCTCACCGTCCATCCTTTGTCGTGAGACTGCACACAGATAGCATCATCAAAATCTCGGGCGTCACTTCCATCTATCGTCACAAACGGTAGTGAACGCCAGTCGTCTCGATACTGGTCGGGTTTAATCTGAGTTTGAGCCAACACCTTGGCTTCGCTCATAACTTTATCAGGAAATACCGCTGGCAAATTGAAACTGTGTATTACCAATTCACGCTCTAGACCAGCCTTGGTATGATCGCCCAAATGATGTTCGAGCTGAACGATACAATCTTGATATCGACTCGGGTAATGTTTGATCTTGGCCAAACAATACTCCCCTTCCCTACAGGAATCGCTTTTTATGGATGCTTCGTCGATTAATACGGTGCCTGTATATAATCGCTGACTGGTCTCAAGATAATGTAACCCGTGCCTTTGAATACAAAGTCCTATCAAGCGATCGTAGCCACGTGATATCACATCTACCAACACCACCCGATACTCGCCTTTTTGTTTGAGTGGCACAAGTCTTACCAGAACCACGTCATCATGCATGACTTCTCGAGCTTGCAATGAAGTGAATGTTGGTATGATTCCTGGATAGTCAGCTCGATGCGGTTCAAGCAAGTCTAGAAACAAAGATCCGTTTCTATGCATGCGAGCCTTACCCTTAACTAAATTCATGTTTTTAGTCACGGCAAGACGACCTGTTCGATTTTTGACCAATTGGCCATCACGTATCATAGCTTTAACCCTTCTCTCGAGACCTTCGATTTGTGATGGTTGTGCGTCAAGCTTATGAATGAGCTCATCTAACTTAGCAGGTTTCCCCAAAACGGACATAGCCTTTAGGATTGACTCACGACAAGGAATAACTTGCTGGAATTTTGAAGGCGCGCGCTTGAGTTGCGGTTGTTTGCGCGCGTGTTTGCTGGTTTTTTTGGCCATCTAAATTATTGTTGGCTTCTGCCGTTATAAACGCGTATACAATTATAGACATATTTTTGACACAACCACAAATAATTTTGTCACAAACAACACCTTTTTACCCCAAAGTTACAAGTGGCCTTTTCGAAGCATCAAGACTTAGTTTGCTCTGACTCGAACACACCACATCTTATGGTACAGGATGCTTGACACCTACAACCGTCGTCATAGATTGGATCAGGATCATCAAGTAGCAGTGATTGGATGACTGAGTGAATCATACACTGAGCTTGGCGTCATCAAAGCCAAACTGTTTTTTGTATTTTAGATTCAGTTCATATACAATGGTAAATATTTTTTGTCTGGGACGAACATGAACATCAACGGATGCCAACATCAATGCATAGAGCACATCAAGCAACTTCAAGGCTATTATGTACTTTTTTTTAGTGACGATATGCAGGGTTTGAATCAGGATGCTTACATGAGTCTACTACCCAAATTCACTAAGAACAGTATCGACACCATCAAGCAAACGCTCAAAGAGATTGGTTTTGAAGGTAAAAAAAATCAAATCAGAACATTAGGTAGCAAAATCACAGGCTGTGAAGATCTACGAGTGATATGTGTGGGTTTAGGCAATACAGACGCACTAGATGCCATGACCGCAAAATCATGCGGCCTTAGCCTTGGTAAACACATCAGCAAACATGACGAAACCTGCATCACGATTGCCTGGCCAAAAGCATGGCTGACACCCCAAGATAATCATCCTGTTCATCCCTTATTAGTTGGCATTGAGGCTGGCTGCTATCGGTTTGATCGCTATAAAACAAAATCCAAACCTAAATCCAAAACCACATTTTACCACGTTGTCCCACTCCCCTATCAACAACATTTTTCATTCCTACTAAACTTACTCCTAGGTCAAAACCTTGCCAAGGATCTTATGAATGAGCCTGCAAATATTCTGACGCCTAAAGCCTTCACTGAACGCATTCTCGAACTAGACAAATTCGGCGTTAAAGTGACATTACTGGACTGTCACCAACTTGAAAAAGAAAACATGCACGCACTCCTGAGTGTAGGTAAAGCTAGTATCCACAAACCTTATCTTGCCATCATGGAATGGTCACCCTCAAATGCTTCCACATCTCAACAACCATTAGCCTTTGTGGGCAAGGGTATTTGTTTTGATACAGGTGGCATCAATTTAAAACCATCTGGCTTTATTGAAGATATGCATCATGATATGGGCGGATCAGCAGCCGTAGTTGGGGCTATGCTGACCATTGCCAAAAGCCACTTACCCAAGAAAGTAGTTGGGGTAGTAGCATTGGCTGAAAACAGCATCGCCGGTAATGCGACGAGACCGAGCGACATCATCTCATCTCGCTCTGGAAAAAGCATATATATTGGCAACACAGATGCTGAAGGTCGATTGATTTTAGCAGATGCTATTGATTACACCATCGATCGCTTTAAGCCTGAGTCGATTATTGATTTAGCTACACTCACAGGAGCTTGTGTGATTGCACTGGGTTCTGTTTATGCTGGCCTATTCTCTAATAATGACATATTAGCAAAAAGCTTGATTAAATCAGGTACACGTGTGGATGAACTCCTCTGGCGACTACCGCTACACAAGGCTTATGATCAGATGATAGACTCACCTGTAGCTGATGTCTCTAATATAGGTAACAAAAAAAGAGAAGCAGGAGCCATTACCGCAGCACAATTTCTACAACGATTCGTTAAAAATAACACACCTTGGGCTCATCTTGATATTGCCGGCACAGCTTTTGGCACATCTGATCCAGTCCATGGCAAGCATTGCAGTGGCTTTGGAGTAGCTATTCTTGCTGATATCATCAAACAGGCCTGTAATCACTAACGGAAACCCTCATGAAACAACTCATTCTGATTCGCCACGCAGAGTCTGTTTATAATGCAGCTAATACTTTTACCGGCATCATTGACTGCGAATTGACTAAACAGGGGCAAGCATTTGCACTTCTTGCAGGACAACATTTATCTCACCTACCGCTTACACGAGTATTTACCTCATCGCTTAAAAGGGCCATTAAAACAGCTAAAGCCATTGCATCATTACAGGAAACCACCCCAACCGTCACTCAAAACGCTGCACTCAATGAACGTGATTACGGTGATTTATCAGGCATGTGTAAGCAAAAGGCAATAGATATTTATGGCCGTGAGCAGGTTGCACAATGGCGGCGTGCTCAGCACTCTAAACCGCCAGGGGGCGAATCACTAGATGATGCACAAAAGCGGGTTTTGACCTACTATCACCAAGTCATTGTGCCTGCATTCAAGCAATATGACTACCTTACAATAGTAGCACACGGCAATAGCATACGAGCCTTAGTTGCGCACCTGCTAAAACTGACTGCTGAAGAGCTATTTAAAACTGAGGTAGGGTGGACGGAACCCATTCTAATTCAGCTAACACCTCAAGATACACATTATATGCCAAAATCTATTACGATTTACCGTAACAAAAAAACACCTAAAGCCACACAGCTTGTGACATCCAATCATGCTATTCAAACCATTTGGATGAATGACGTACACCCATCCCATTCTCATTGATGCCTATCATGAGCACAGTAGATAATATAAATCCTGTCATAGGTACCGAGTTTCTTTTTCAAGTAAACAAGCCTGTCAAATAATTCACACATGCTAGGCCGTGCTCTCAGCATTACTTAAAGCTTGAACACATCCAAGACACTCATAGACAACACAAGCACTGACACTTGATAGCACCACAGAGCACACATGATGCAAAGAACCCATAACTAATCAAAAAAAATCTATAATCCAGCTACCTATGGCGACTACCATCGTTGGAGTGACAAGAACTTGTACATAAATAGATCAAACAATCCTAAAACAAGCTTGACATACCAAGCAAGATCGCCTATTATATGCTCATGGAGCGGGGCTATAGCTCAGCTGGCAGAGCACTTGCATGGCATGCAAGGGGTCGGCGGTTCGATCCCGCCTAGCTCCAAATAGACTGTCCCCATCGTCTAGAGGCCTAGGACATCGCCCTTTCACGGCGGTAACAGGGGTTCGAATCCCCTTGGGGACGATTATCTAGAAACACAATTCAATATTTGTGTCACAAAAAAGATACATAGCTACATCGGTAATAATGAGCACTGCACCGAAAACAGTATATGATTTTACTCTAACCAGGTTAGACAACACTCCGTTAAGGCTAGCAGAATTTACCAACCGACCCATACTTGTAGTTAATACAGCCAGTAAGTGTGGATTCGCGCCACAGCTTGATGATCTTAAGCAATTGAAAGAAAAATGGACTGATCATGGACTGGAGATCATTGCTTTCCCTTCGAACCAATTCAAGCAAGAACCGCTTAATGCTCAATCTATTTGCTCACTTGCCGAGAACTATCCCTTTCCGTTTATGAAACCCGTCATATTGAACGGATCCAATACAGAGCCTTTCTTTGCGTTCTTGAAAACAAAATGCCCAGGCATATTTAACTCAAAAAGAATTAAGTGGAATTTTACAAAATTCTTTATAGACCGATCAGGTCAACCCATCCTACGGTTTTCTCCTATCACTCCTATATACAAAGTCGACAAGCGTATAAGACCTTACATATGCACCGATTAAAAATACATGGCTACCTACTACAGACTTTTGACCTTTTTTCTGGATAATCTAAAATTATAAACATGCTTATAAAGGACATCCTTCATCTTGTTTAGCATTAATATATCAAGCGCAATTAAAGTACGTGCTCGCACCCTAGGCCGCTTATCAAACCAACACAAATGAGTCACCAAGCAATAGATCACGCCAATAAAGTTGATGAACAATACTAGCATTTTTTATTATATTTAAAATATGAAATCTCCATAAAAAATAGGCGGAATTTTGAAAAAGACGGATGGGTGTTTAAATCATATGCTATACATTGCTCCCTGGTCTCTTATGTGACCTGGGTGTTTCTGCACTACCGATTTGTTAGGTATTACAAAACCCATTGGAGCATCATCATATGACATACCATAAACGGCGAGCATACAGTCGAGATGAAGCGGTTACACTGGAGAAAAATCTGATTCGCCAGCAAGGCATCAGCACGTCAACATTAATAGAAAAAGCCTCAATTGCCCTACATCGATGTATTGAACAACATCAGCTTATTCAGGACGGAGATAACATCTTGTGTTTAGTAGGCCAGGGCCATAATGGGGCTGATACAACTGCATTGGCGTTATTATTAGCATCATCAGGCTATCAAGTGACGATAAGCGTTGTCATAGAGCATCCCAACAAAATCAAACCTCATACTAAGAATCTACTGGAAGAATGCGTCCATAAAGGCATCAACGTCGTACAATCAAACTCCACATTTAAGTACCACTCATATAGCATTATTATTGATGGGATATTTGGCATTACATTTCAATACAGCAGAGGTCTAACTGAGTACTATCAATCCATTATCGATGAAATCAATGCATCATCAGCCACTATCATCAGCATCGACACGCCATCAGGATTAGATGCAGACACTGGCATGGCTGAGACAGCCATTGTTGCAAACTTCACCCTCAGCATTTGGATTTTAAAGCGGGGATTAACCACTCATTGTGCATTTAATTATTGTGGCACAGTACTTATAGCCGGGGAATCAGATGTTAATACCAGCTCGATATCGGGCACAAGCATACTTGATTACTGTCATGACATGATCGTGTCGCCACCAAGGTTACCATGTTCTCACAAAGGTGATTATGGCAAAGTATTGGTGATAGGTGGAGATTTAGGCTTTAGAGGCGCTGGGTTATTAGCCTCACAAGCAGCATCCTTTTGTGGAACAGGTTGGACAGTATGGATCACAACTGACGACACACCCATTAACTGTTACCAACACCCTTACATCATCACCGACACCTATCATAATTTATTAAACCACCTTAGTGATCATCGTTTACGATCTGTTGTGATCGGTCCCGGATCAAATATATCAAGATTGAATGAATTGGGCCTCTTAAAAAAGCTATTTGAATACCCCATCGCGGTTGTAGTGGATGCAAATGGTTTGTGCGCACTCAAATCACTCAACCCAAATAGCTTCCATAAACAATGTACCATTATCACCACACCCCATCCAGGTGAAGCAGCATTGTTACTGGGAGATACGAACCTAAACGTACAAATGAATCGTTTCCGTGCATGTAGATTGCTAAAAAAACAGTATCCATGGGTAGACCACATGATTCTAAAAGGCGCTGGAACCATATGGATGAATGACCAATCGATGATCATCTTCAATTTTGCATGTCCCATGTTGGCAGTATCTGGCACTGGCGATATACTTGCAGGGCTGATTGCTGGCTGCATATCACGATTTGAAAAACTTGAATTCGCAGTGGCACAAGCTTTATTGAGACATGCAGAATCAGCCAAGCATGTTTTAGACACACGTGGACCATGGTCTACAAATGCCAGCGAATTAATCCAATCATTAGCCGAGTGCGAACAACAACGATGGCAACGAAACAAGGCAGGTTAATAAATATAATATCCCAACCAAATTGACATATGCAAAACCTCTGATATCTTAATCAGCCATCATCTAGTTCAGGAAGCCAGCTGATAAAAATAATAGACACTAATTATAAACACAACTGAAAAATATTGATTTTAATATTTTAATATGAGACAATATTAAAAAATTAAGCAACACAGGAGAATAGTATGCGAATTTTATTAGTAGAAGACGATTTAGATTTAGGCGACGCTCTGGTAACTGGACTAAAACAATATAAATATTCAGTTGACTGGCTTAAGGACGGCCAATCAGCATTACAAGTGCTCACAAAACAACACGGCAAGGAACACTTTGACGCAGTTGTTCTAGATGTCGGGCTACCTGGCGTATCAGGCATGGATATTACCAAAGCCCTTAGAGACAAGCACATCAACACGCCCATCATGGTCCTAACAGCTCGAAACACTATCAACGATAAAGTCACCAACCTAGACCTTGGCGCTGACGACTATATGGTAAAACCATTTGACTTAAAAGAACTCTGCGCGCGCTTACGCTCAATCATACGACGTGGTAGCATTGGTGGTCAAGCACTCCCCAAACTAAAACTGGGTGATGTTACCATTGACACAGCTGCCCACAAGGTATTTATTTCAGGCAAACATGTTGAATTCTCACGTCGGGAATTTACACTACTTAATAAGCTCATTGAACAAACAGGCAAAGTGGTAACACGCGAAATTTTATCTCAAACACTCTACGGCTGGGGTGATGATGTAGATAGTAATGCTATTGAGGTACACGTTCATCACATTCGAAAGAAAATTGCTAATGCAATGAACATCAAAACAATCAGAGGCGTTGGCTACATAGCTGAAACAGCCTAAAGGCTTGTAACATTCACATGCGATTTCTCAAGGTATATTTTTACAACATTAAGTCCATAAAAATATATTTATTCACCAACCTTTTAGTAGGTGTTATATTCGCAACAACCTTAGCTGTTTTAGGCCATATCTACACAGGATACAAGCAAATCAAGCCACATCTTGATGCACAAATTGTAGTTATGGCCTACACCATTAGTACGTTTATAACTGAAGACTTTGATAACGAAAAAATCCTTAACAAACTTCACGAAAACACTGCCCAGTACGTCAGTGATATGCACCACCTTCAATACGACGATGATGCATCAAAGGCAGATCTGCATGCCTCACTGGATAGCATTCAATTTAGAGTATTTGACAAACGGGGAACGCTGGTTGCGCAATCACCCTCTGCACCTGAAATCAACCCCTATCATATACCCAAAAATGGGTTTTTTAGAATGCAATACCAACACAGCCTCTGGCGTGTTTTTAACCTTAACACGCAGCGTGGTGATCACGTGATTGTGATGCAACCTCATGCAACACGTCTCAGCATCGAAAAAAACAGTAACAACACCGCAGTCATCATCAGCTTACTAACCATCCCTCCGCTTGGATTATTTATCTTTTTAGTCATAGGTAGAAGCTTAAGAAGTGTTCACCAAACAACCAACGAAATTAAACAAAGAGCACGCAATAACTTAAACCCTATTAACCCGTCTAATATTCCTATTGAAATTGCACCCTTGATCAATGAGCTAAACTCATTATTTACACGACTACGTACCAACTTCGATCGAGAAAGTCGCTTCGCCGGTGATGCAGCACATGAACTCAAAACACCACTTGCTGCTATTCAAGCACATGCACAGGTAGCCTGCGAACATGAAACCATAGACCAAGTCAAAGCAGAACTCGTTAAGGTAAATAAGAGTGTGCAACGGGCAACCCACACTGTAGATCAACTACTGATGTTAAGTAGGACCATGCCTGATATTTACTCTAACGATCACGTAGAAGTTAATTTACCTACTCTTGTCAGACAGGTGATTGCTGAATTTATTCCTATTTCACTTAAACAAAACATCAATATTTCGTTTGAAGAAGAGCAACACACACATCCAGCCATGATACTAGGCCACGAGACTACACTGAATATACTACTGAGTAATCTTGTCGATAATGCCATACGATATAGCCCTTGCAACACAGAAATCATTTTACAATTAAAATCAGACAAGCATCACTACCACTTACATGTGATTGACCAAGGAATAGGCATTCCAGAAACACTCCGTGAGCGTGTTTTTGAACGTTTTTATAGAGTTATTGGGAATAATACCCAAGGTACAGGACTTGGCTTAAATATAGTCCAGCAAATTGCACAACTTCACAAGGCAAGTATCCAAGTTCGACAACCTAACACACTCAAGGGTACCGAGTTCATTGTCTCCTTCCCCATACTCAGACAAGCATAGTAGGTTGTCATACATCTTCCACACCGACCCAACCCACATATATATCATGCGTTAACCGGCTTCAGTCACCCAAACAGCCAATCTAACAGATTCAAGTTCACATAAAAAACCAATCATATCTCCAGTGCCGGGCATTTTCGCTAAAAACATTCTGAAAAGATCAATCTAATAAAATTGGGATCAGTCTATGACACCACAGCATTCAAATATTAGTCAAATCGTTAGCATGAATGGATCAAATATCCTAAGCACTCAGAAAGAGTAATGTGACAATCATCAAGTATAGAAAACGCGCGGCCATGACCTGACCTACTGAGTAAGGTCATACGTCAAGATAAATACTTATTCATAGGTTTGATATTGACTCAAACGCTTATTACCGTCAATCAATCGTTCCCAAAGCGGACTCACAACCCAGTGATCAAAACCCATTGCCTTATCATTCGCTTGATAGGCACAAATCTTTTTATATATTACTTCAAGCCCTTTTTTATCTGCATACCACAATGGCCCACCTAGATGAGCAGGAAAACCAAAAGCATTAACCATCAACACATCCATATCACTACCTCTCAAAGTAACACCCTGATCAAGAAAGTGAACAGCTTGATCAATCATCATGTGAACAAGACGATCTAACCCTTCATTAACATCCAAAAAATTCTTTTTAGTCGTATTCAACTGGACCAACTTCTCAATTTTGAGTAACCGCTTATCGATATGATCAGCATTGTTTAGAAGCGTCTGCTCATCAGCACATGATTGTATTAAAGCCATGACATCATCAAAGTTCGACCCATATCTCCAATCAGTACCATGATGGGTCATAGTCTTATCTAAAAGAGATTGGGTAGACTCCAAGCGTATTTGATCAAGGTAGGCAGCAGGCGTTAGGGTAAAGCCAAATGTGTTCATATGTTCAGTTAAATGATCATAGCGAACACCGTGCATTAACTGCCATACAAGCTCTTTGATCATTGCTGACCAGAAAAAAGGGTTAACATCTAAAGTTGATGACCTCATGGTTATCAACGAGATCATATCAGCGGACCTTGTAAAAGACAACAACTGTGCTAAATACTGATCCTGACTCCCTTTGTGATAGTTAATCTGAATCATAGGACGCGCAAAATCACGACCAAAATAATGAATATTAAAACGAGGACGGTGGTCTAAATCATGAACACATTGAGTGGCTGAATCAAGCAAAAATACTTGCTTGTCCTCATGGTTATTAAACCATTGTTTCAAGACTTGATCCATATCTAAATCATCCACAGCGCGCATCACCAAATCACAATGCGGTACAGCATGCAGATCAGAGGGCACTACCCTATGAATATAATTTTCAACTTGTTGAGCTGACAAAGAAACCTTATCAAGTAAGTGGGCATGTGTTTCATGACACACCCAGTAAACCTCCATACCAGAACTAACACAGGATTCTAAGAAGTAGATCAATGGGTGGTCGCCTCCCCCCATCACCATTACACGATGGATAGCATGTGCATGAGCCAGCTTCAGGCCGGGTATATGATGGGCTATTCGTTCGGAAAAATACAGATATCTGAGTGCTTGTGCCTGATCACTCCCTACTTGTTTAATAAATGTTTCTTCTTCAATGTCCAGGCCATCATCGAGTGTGTGTGTAGTAGACTGCATGATACAATCGAACGCAGCCAAAGGTGCATCTTTACCCATTGAAGACACTTTCAGATGGGATTTTTTGAATTCTTGATCAAAACCATTAAGTTCAACAACACCTGACCATCTATGATTAAAAGTGTATTTTTTATTTTCTATGAATTTTTTAATAGCTTTACAGGCTATTTTTGCTGACTGACCGACAGGTACAATTTCATCAATAAGACCGTTTTGCTTTGCAGCCACTGCGTCAAAGATTCTGCCGCTACAAATTAATTCAACAGCGGTATTAAGACCTATTAACCTCGGAGCGATTTGTGTTCCTCCGCCTCCGGGAACCATACCATAATTAACTTCTGGAAAACAAAATAACGCATGCTCAGATGCTACTTTATAGTGACACAGTAGACAAAGTTCCAGGCCTACACTATAAGCACGAGATTCTATAGCAGCTACTATAGGTTTTTCAAATTGTCTACAAGTATCTATCAAGTCCCTAAATACGGTATAGAAACCACCCTGTTGAATCTGTTTAATCGATGTTATATCTTTCATATCAACCCCATATGAAAAAGGTAACAACTCCCGACCGCTGATCACGACGCCCTTAACTGAATCATCGTATGAGGCATCAGTTAAGTGATTTATCAAGTCGTCGACTAAATCAACATTCAGCATATTATGGGGCGCATGACATAGCTCAACCAACATGACACCATCCACCACTTTGGCTGTTATCAAATCGTAGCCTTCCACAATCAAACCCTAAATATCATGCAAAGCATATAGCCCAGTTCCAAGATGTTGTCATGAATTATAACTCAGAATAAATACGATGATATTAATCGTTAAATTAATCCAGGCATTAACTTGCCTCAAGAACGGTGCAGTTTAAGATTAATCAAATGAATACATATTGTCCGTGATAGCATAATAAAGCAAAATTAATAAAATAGGTTAAGCCACACCTAAGCAAGCGGCAACTTTAAAAGATTAGTTATCTTTGACCTATATATTTGAATTTTGATTTAGTGAGTGTTGCGCAACGCCATTAACAGTTGGTCTGCAGCATCTGACCAGTTATATTTGAGGCTACTTTGATAAGTAGCCTGACGGCTAAGATTTACAGCATCGTTAATGGCAGATGACAAATCCAGATGAGGCTCAACCAAATACCCATTCAATCCATGAATGATAATATCTTTAGGGCCGGATACATTATATGCGACAACAGGTGTTCCACAGGCAATGGATTCAACAATCACCAAACCAAAGGTATCCAACAACGACGGAAAGACTAAAACAGTTGCGTGCTGATAAAAACGAGCTAATTCATGCCCTTGTTTTTTTCCCACAAACTTGACCGCAGGATAACGTTCACGATAATCAGCCAGCTTAGGTCCATCCCCTACCACTATCTTATCCAGATGAGTAGCTGCATTCAAAAATGCTCTGATATTCTTATCTTTGGATATTCTTCCTACGTATAATGCATACGGCCTACTCGGTGTGGTTAGCAGGGGCTTGAATATAGTTCGATTAACCCCTAAAGACCAGGTTCTCAAGCCTGTAAATCCACGAAAAACCAACTCCTCTTTCTGGCTCTGAGTATTGATAAATGTCACACTAGCCTGGTTATGAAACAACCTCATGAAACGGTACACCACTGAGGAACCAAATCCGAAATAAACATCACTATACTCAGCAAAACGAGTACCCACAGCTGTAACATAAGACCTATGCTTCATCGATAGATACATACTTGCAGTAATACCTAAAGGCCCTTCAACAGGTATATAAATATAGTCTGGCTTGTGATGATTGATATAATTCATTAACTGCCATGGCGTAATAGCTATTTTCACTTCGTCATACAAGGGAAGTGCCAGAGCATTGAAGAGACCAGGATGAATAACCACAACTTCATAGCCTTTATTTTGTAAAGCCTTAGACAACTCCATAACAGCAGTCACAGCACCATTGGTCTGAGGCAACCAGGCATCAGTTATGATCATGATTTTGCTTTTATTTGCACTCATGCTTGGAAAAAACAATATCACGGTGAAGGTCAAAAATACTGACCATAGCCGTTTTCTTTTGACCAAGCACAACATCACCATGCCCATTTAGCTTATATATTTTTATCATAGCAAATACGCGTAAGATATCCAACTCGTAGATGATAAAAACAACAACCCAACCACTCATGATACATAGGCAGCCAAGCTTCAAGCCTTATGATGGTTAACTTATCATGCATTAAAATACGAAAGATTTTTCATAAGATCCAAATACGCAAAGATCAAAGCATCATTCTTGCCAGATATCGATTATTATGGTAACGAGAAAATTAAAGACTTAGCTTATTTTTTACATCCATGTTGGTCATCCGACAAGATCTACCTCATTACCGGAAAAGCATCCACACTAAATTAAAAAAGACTGCTCATGGATAATGATTGAACAGGCTGATCTATAGTGTTTTGACTGAGTTCACACTGTTGATCCAGTTCATGACTTAGTACATCAGAGCATAATACCTCATCATCATTCTTTCCCAGATTAATGACTCTATTTTTTCTATTTGATGGCATACTAGGGATACTGAGTAGCTCACCATTTACAGCATTATCTAAGGCTAACTTGTCTCTTACCGTTAGATACTTTTCAACTATAGGGCCTAGATCAAAATTATCCTTAATCCATAGTTGCTTTGAGTCTATACCCATCCATGGTAATAGTGATGCCGGGGCGTTTCCAAGGGCGTCTATCAAGTCTTTGTTACTTAAGTCACTTAGCATCTTCCGTTCTGGCATGTAAAATGCCATGAACGACTGTTTTGCGCTTGGCGTCATGGTTTGAATAATCTTAGATAGTTTTTGCCTATCATCGTCGTCTATAAAACTATGCATATAATTCATAAAATTATCTAGAAATTCATCGTTCAACAACTGAACAAGATCGTGATCATCATCACGTTCAAACGCCTCATGTATACTAAGTATACTTAGATTAGGACAGTCATCTGGGGAATATACAGACTCAAGACGTTTATGAGTATGTTTAGGTGCAATCAAATACTTGCAATTTATCATGTAGCCGAACTTGCTTATTAAGCTATCTACCCACCCCTGTGCATATGGATCATGGTGCCGGTCCCACACTGGCTCACCGACTATCATTTCGGGCAATGATATAAATCTCACCGGTCCCAACATCCAGTCATTTATCTTCTTTATACCATCAGGTATCCTAATCGACCTTAAATTGTCAGCAAATAAAAACATGGATTGTCCCATGTCCTCTAGGCTCTCAGGTAAATACACGGATTCTAAACTCACACAGGATTGAAAGGCCTGGGCACCTATACGCTTTAGACCTGATGGTAGCTTGAGTGATTTTAAACTTTTACAATTTTTAAATGCAAATGAACCGATACTCTTTAGACCTGATGGCAATTTAACTTCTTTAAGTTCTTCAAAATCACAAAACATATTATCATCCAAGTGTTCAATATCACCGGAAATGTCAATAGATTTTAGGTGTTCAAAAGGTATTATGTTAGGAAAGCCTCTGAATATATTATCTAATAGCGTTGCATTAATACCATTTGATCCTACGGTCAATTGTAAAGATTCAAAAGGAGCCATATAAAAAGCAAAATAGCCTACACTTGTTACACATCTGGGTAAAATTAAGGATTTTGGACCTTTCTTGAACGTAAAAGAGAAAGTAGCAATACTTTCGAGTGAGTCTGGCAATATAACTGATTCAAAAACACTATCAATAAACGCAAATCCTTCTATACTGGTGATATCTTGAGGACATTCAAAACATGTAGCGCCTGGATGGTCATCTATCCAAGTGTTTACCATACTTCTTGTTAATTTCATATCATTTTTTTTGATATTTACACAAAATATCATAAAAATTCAATATTTTAAATAATTACAATCTAAGTTACTGCTAAAATCGAGCCATGCCATACTACTTGGTTAAAAACCGAATACCCACACAGCTTCAGCCATAGGTATTATTCACCTACACATGTGTCAGAAACATTTGCTCTTACATTCATCCAATAACTTCGATGATATTTAATCTCATTTAAAGTGGTCCATACTAGAAGTATTACCTGATAGACATCATGTTACATTGTAACAGACACCTCTGATTTACAATAATTTTTATCTGGGAAATTTGAACCTCAGCTCACCCAGCATTTAAAATTTCATAATTCATAGGGACAAAAGTAATTTAGTAGGCTTAAGCAAGGATCGCATCTCACAATAGCCATTTCAAATGGGCAAACAACTGCCGACTCTGACTAGACTTGGTATCACGAGTATCCACATGGAACATCAAGCCCAGTTGATAGTCAGCTTTATATTTGAAGGCCAATGTCCCTGTGCTCATAAGCCCCCATTCTATAATTCTTGAAGACTGATTAAGTTGTTGTCTAAATTTCTGAAATATGATTTGACGACTAAAGTCTCTATATTGAGGCAACTCTAAATCTAACACCCCTCTCTCCATATGTGGCAACTGACCTAGGGTCATGGCGATGTGATGAGATGAATTAAGATCCAACATACCTTGAAAATGATATTGTGATAATACTATGCCGCTCTGCTTGCGAAATAAACTATTCGTTTGCATAGAGTTGATCAATCGACCCACAACCATCCATAGTGAAGTATGGAGCCTTGTGCTCAATTGATCTGTTCTATAAAAACCGCCGTGCACAGCTGTGGTGTTAGGCGGTAAAAACACGTGATTTGCAGTAAAATTCAATAAGCTTTTGGGTTCATGATGTATCCCCAACAACCAGTGCATACCATCATGAGTGGATACTGTTTGCATGACACCAAGCTGAGTGGATCGACTAGCATAACTCAGCCATGAATTAGTCACATAGGGTATGGTTCTAAATTGATAGCGGCCATATGGATAGTGAATACCTGCTGCCAAACCATCACCAACGGGCGCTAAATAAAGTGGATTATGCATGGACTCAAATGTGCCATAGCTGCTGACAGATGGGTTGATACCTATGAGGGTGTCAAGTCGACCCCGGTAGCTCAAGCTTACTGGCCAAAGCTTATGTTGGTAGTGAACGTGGCTGACCCCTTTGGACTTAAGCAAATGACGCTTAGCATCCTGGCGATGGTACCCTAAATTAATTTGATAGTTTAAAGACGCAGTTGATTCATACTCGTGCTGGTTAGCTAGGGATAAGACTATACTTCTACCATCTACGGGATTATTAGCCTCAGCATCACGATCAAAACGTGCAAGGGTTAAACTAAAAGCACCGTCTAACCCATCACGAGCTTTTAAACTCAAGGCTGGGGAACTAAGCGGGCCCGACAACAAACCTGACCTTAATGCTATCGCATCGACAGGCATAGACTTCACTGAGCCATCTGAAGTCTTATAAGGCACTCTTAATTTACCTATAGGTAATGCTGATGCTAGAGCATCCAACATACCTACACCTACAAAATCATTTACCTCATGGGTTAGCCTGTCATAGTCATAGTATTGACGGAATATGGTTGATCTTTGACCTACAAATTCATCATCATCACAGCTGGTTAGACGGGTTTGGTAACGATAAGCACAAGTAGCTTTTTTTGGCGCGACCGCTGAAAAAAGCACACGATCGGTCAATTGCGTGGCGGTATTATCGGGCTGTAGCTCGGCCAATACAGCAATCAAACCGGACACGATAGGCGCGGCCATAGAGGTGCCCGTGTAGGCTTCAAAAGTATTAGTATCGTCCAAAAGCCCAGTCGTGTTATAAATCTTAGTGCCGTTAGCCACCACACTTCTATGCATGTTTTTGCCTGCCGGCTGTCCGATTTGCGTCCACGCAGAACCCCGATTTTCAAAATTGAGCGCAACCAGCAAAGCATCTTGGGTTTCAGGCACCCATTTCATGATGGCGTAGGGTGTGGGATCTGTAGGATTGGTGGAGTGCCCATACCATTTACCTACAGAACCATTGCCCCCCGAGCAGACATGAGCCATAGCAGGTGATACTGAGGCTATCAATCCTTGCTCTTCAGCACTCATGACATCGGGTTGTCGTGTATTAAAATAGTTTGGATTCATGTGTTCAAGATCTTCCACCGTGATGCCAGGTATGTTCAGGAACTGTTGACGAAAACGTGTATAGGAGTGATTGGTCACAATAATGGGATAGCCTTGAGATTTAAGGCTGGCTACGGTATGCCAAGAATCTACGAGATTTGGTATATTAAAATTAAGACCGTTGGTATTCAAATAATGCCCTGCTGTCGCATCTAAACTAATAAGATCAGCACCATAAGCCACACCATAGGCACCTATGTCATTACGATTGCCCACCGCTATACCCGAAACATGAGCACCATGACCGCCACCTGAATCAAAATTACTACAAAGATTCTCAGGTGAGGACGTTCGATGCCTAATCTGCTTACCGCTAAATTCCACATTTTGATGAGACACCGAGCAACTATCAAACACAGCCACCCATTGGCCCTTACCTGATGCGTCTGTACCTGCTAACAATTCAGGTATACGCACATTGGCAAAAGGACTATCTTTGACACTATAACCTTGGCTTTGCATCCAACGATAATAGCTGGCTTGGTCGTAATTAGAAGGGATGAATGCACTATTGTACTTTTTAGAGTACTGATCATAATTAACATAACCTATTATGCCACCTTGCCATAAAAACCAGCTGTCAAAACGTTGATACCAATTTTGAACTGCTTGATCAGTGGGCACGAGTCTTTGCTGCCATAGTGGCTGGCGTATGCTTGAGGGGTTTAATATCAATCCCGACGATAATACCAAGCTTGACTGCTTCAAACTTTGAGGCAAGGTCATAGCAGCCACTGATGTAGCTTGCCCCACCAGAGCTATTAAGAACCAAGATCTAGGGGTTAAATACCGAGCCATCAAACCACCCATTTGATAACCACTCAATAACTTATTTATATCTACCATTCAAATACCTCTCCTTCAAAAATTGACTCAACCTTCATCACACAAAAACGCTTGCTACTGTCCCACCTACAACAACGGCTGTTTGGACACATAAAACAACATCAAGTGCACATTAGCCTAAACTTTCGGGAACAAAACGCACTTTAGTCATCAACCAAGACCCTATTGGCTGTACCAGGATTAATCATTTATGCTTTTGAAAGAAGTGAGCGCGATTATACCGGTTCATACCATACCAATAAGCCAAATTCTGGATGATCAATATAACGCCATTGTTTGGTTTGAACTCGAGTGTTAATCTCTATGGCTTGATAATGCGTTTTTCCATCAAGATCGGGCCATCGAGTGCTCAAAACGCCCTCTACTCTAAGACGACCGGATGCAAGCCAGGTTTTGAGAGTACCTTGAATCAGGTAGGTGAGGGATTGTTGAGTCTTGGCTATCGACATATTAACCTCTAATGGCTTAGCCGATACTGTTAATATAGTCAATGGATAAGTGTATAAACCATACTCGTAGCCATCACTGTCAAAAGCTTGGACAACACGACTAACAGACTCTGGGGTAATAAAACTGTGTTGCTCTTCATGATGATTAGCTTGAGCAGGCTTGGTTTGACCTTGGGTTTCATACGCATCCTCTTGATCAAGATTTAATGATTCAGGGGCTTGCTCTAAAACAGAAGTTTTATCCTGGCGCTCAGGGTTTTGAGGTGCTTCAGTTGCGATAGGTTGATCATGATGCGATGGTTTTTGATGATCGGTTTTCATAGCATCCATACCGGACTGGTCGCCAATGGATTGTTGGACACCAAAATGAATACCTTTATCCAGATACAACCTAAACAACCTAGCGTCAGAAAGTGGCTTCTTCACATCTGTTTTTTGCTTAAACACCACTATGTATAGTCTTGGCCCCTGGCTGCCTGGGAACGAGGACTCTGCATGTATACTATCGACTAAAACAGTACTAACTACCGAAACCATCAAACACATCACGAGATATTTAAATCGGACCACAACATCCCCCCCCCATTACACCTGCCATACACAGCAACGAAGTAGACTTAATACATTTACCCACTTAACATAATCTAACATAACTTCACCTAACTTAACATACTTTAACATCCATTTAAGTCGCATCCTTGTTTTGAAGCCAATATCAACCCATAGCATCATAACCCAACACAGGCGTAACTGAAGATGCCAAACACGGCTACTTTACTAGGTACTCAACATCATGGTTTTGACCCCAACACCAATCTATGAAATAATAACTCAACAAAATCGTAACTATTCATGCCAGATACTGCTGCCCTTTTTAACACCCAAGCATCAGAAGATCGTGTCGACTTGCTTATTTTTAACCACCTTAGTCCGACGCCGAGTGATTGGGCAAAGCAAGCGCTAAGCGCATTACCTATCTTACTCAACGATCATGCAGCCTGTGAAAAAAAAGCAGCCTTGTTTGCTATGAGCCTCACGCCACATCTAATCAAGCACCCCACAGCAATAGCAGAGTCAGTCAAAATCGCAAAAGAAGAACTCCGTCATTATGAGTTGGTACTGGGATGGTTACAACGGAAGAATTGGCCGCTTAAACTGCTCAGCCCCTCACGTTATGCTCAGGGGCTACAATCACTTAATCTTGGGGTGCCTACCTTGCTACAGAGGCTATTGGTTGCAGCCATCATTGAAGCCAGATCTTGTGAACGCTTTAAAACTCTAGTGCCCTATCTCAAACATAATCATCCAGACCTGGCTGCCTTTTATTATCGATTATACCGTGCAGAAAGACGACATGCGCTGGTCTATGTTGATTGGGCAGAAAAGCTCTACCCAACACTCGACCTGGCTCTAGCCCTTAGCCAATTGCTACGACGAGACCAGCAACTCATGAACACCCAAGATAAACACCTTAGGTTTCACAGTGGCATCAAGGTATCATCATAGGCGATAAGCATCTCAATGTCTTGAGTTACTGCACAAAATACTTGAAATTATTCATACGGAACATACAGATGAACTACATAGATTATGGTTGTGTATACTCAAACATAAAACACTAAGTACAGCACTATTTAACCAAAAAGTTGATGATACACATCCAGAACGCCTAAACAGCATACGAATTTGGTCACATCCGTCTTTATCACTCGCCGACATGCTGTTACCATCTGAAAAGAAAATAGATCATTACGAGTGGCACAACTTTCTAACGCCTACAACAATATTATCCACGCTCAACTCAAGTTGAGCCCTCAAGATTTTTAGATTTATTTTCTAATCAAACACTACCCAAATTCATTAGCTCATTATTCATCATGCATCAAGGTCATCTGATTCTATAAAATTGAAAAAAAGCATGGGCAATCTATTAATGTTGATAGCTATTTATTGTCATCATCAGCCATCTGGACACACGGACAACATTAACAATAATATTAACATGATCGTCAGGGAGTTATTGTTCAATGATACCCTATTACCCGGTAAAATAGCACATCAGCTTACTAAAGCACTAGCAGAGCCCCTTTCTCAACACCCTAACTTCCATAAACAGGTTCAGATCAGCCACCTAAAACATATAATGGTTGCAACCTACAAAGAGCGACATGGCCAATACCCAGCACTATTACTCAATCAAAATGCATATTTTGGAACTAGTATCCAAGCCAATATCATCATGCAACTTAATCAAGCAGCGCAATCGAGCTTATCACGTGGTTTACAAACTGACGATGCAAGATTATTGCAACATCTAAAGGGCGTGCATTGGTGTACTTTAGGCTGTTTTATGAGTTTGCAACACTATTTATCAAGTAAAAACATATTTTATATTAGTGAATTGATCAAGAACACAGATCAACTTCTGTCTCAAAACAAGGAGTATTATTGGGTTGTCTATCAGCCCTTTGTAGACAAGTTACTTGAAACTACTTTAAGAATAGAAAATATCACAAAACAGCGTTCGTTATATCCCCCTTTTCATATTCAGTTGTTATTAGCCAAACTTATATCGCTTTTCGAAAAAACACAGTTACGTATTATTAATCCTGATGGGATAAGCAACGATTTGAATAAGCGTGGCATGGTGACCATGAGTATGCTAATACAAGCCTTTGAACGAATTCCATGGAAAAGCGCACACCTAACTCATATCCGTCAAACCATGGTAGATCAGATCACCTATCAGCAAAGTCAAGAGAAACCATTAGCACTGAGTCAGCCACAAGATGACACGCAGATTACAGAAGCAACAAAGGCCCAAGCGATCACATGGAAGAAACAACTTATCTATGCACTCGACAGTCAAAGTCTATTTAGTTTGCGAATGACTGCAAAAAACATTCACCTCAAGCCAAGCCCACAGTGATACGAAACTGGCTTAAATTTATATTAACTTGCGTCATCATTAAAAAATACTACTTGACATCGTACAGCTCTAATGTCAACCTGCGCTTGAATAGTTAGATCAGGTAGAAACAAATGGGTATAGTCAAACAACAAAGTCAGTTAGCCAAGATAAGAGAGGCTACCTATCACTTCAAGCAACGGTCGACACGCATAATACTCAAAGGCCTAGTCAATAGTATATCCATTCTTTACCAATTAACTCAAGTACTTTCCCTGCCCTTCATGGTCTTATACGTTCAATGTAAGATGTGTATGATGTGGGTCAAAAAAGCACTTGGATTTTCAGTAAACCCCGATAAACAACCGAAAATGCTGAATAACAACGCGAATGCTCAAACAGAGCCTACCGTGGATAAGGGGCCAAAATTGGCTACAGAGACTGCCATAGAGATCATAGCAGCGTCACAACAAGTAAAAACGGCCTCCATACAGACATCAAAAGTAACAAACAGAGGACCTAAGTTGTCGCATGAAGATTCAATAGGTGCTCATCAAGTCAAAGGCACTACATTCAACAATAATGGATCGCGTCCGTCAAGACAGCAAGTTACTATCAACGGAACTACACCACCTGGTCGTGGACGAGGTATCCCCAAAATGGCACAACAAGCCTACGAAAGTCTAGTAACGTACTATGCGAGCAAAAAAAGCATCGACAAAGACGCCACTGATTCCCTTAGAGAAGCCTACAGTATAAGACAGAAATGCTCAGTTCAAACAATAGCACTCTGTACTACCTTACAACTCGCCACAGTTGACAGTGTTTCAGCTGTTACCACACCCCGTGAAACCCATTCACATAATACATTAAGCCAGGCAATAATTGATAGCTATACACTAAAAGATACGCTAGTATCACTCAACGAGGAATTAGCTAATATCGCTAGTATCGCTAAAACCGAAGTTTGCCAGCTATTCAACATAAACGATAACGCCCATTCTATTGAACACCTTAATCAGCTAAAAGAAAAATTCGAGAGAGCTATTTGTCAACTATTTAACAATTACCTAGTCTTAGATTCGTGTATCAAAAAACTATCCGAAAACGTAGACATACCAAAAAAATACGTAGTTGAACATAGTGATAGCCGTGGTGAACACTCTTGTTTCATACACACAAAGAATCTGGAAAAAATCATTACGTTTATAAAGGCAGTATCGATCATGATGCTGGAATGTTACTCAGGACGTGATAATAGCGATGCCAACATAAGAACTGCTTGTGATAATTTCGAAATTGTTAATGCTTGCTTGAACAATCAATACAAGACAACCAATATCGGACATGAGCTTCTAACTAATGCATTCGTGGATAAGTCATTAATTAAGCCGTTAGAAGACAGTAGCAACTTACCACCACAAACAGGTAAGCAAGGTTTTTGGGGCATGTTTTTCAAAACTAATCAAGGAAAAAGTCAGGTTAGATTGAAATAAATCCACAGGCAGCCACATCGTACACAGGTTGTAGCAATCGAAGCAATCATCTCGTACAAAACTTTCTGTACTGTATCTATTTATAAACCTTAACGTTATAATCTTGTATTATCCAGATTATATCTACTTTTGACTGACATCACTGCCAAAATATCAAAAAACTGTGCTGACAGGCAAACCATAAAATACTGTTAAATTTTACCTAATACCTATTCATTTCAGATTTATAATTGACATAATTAGCATTAAAAGTTAGTCTCTTTTGCAATTCAATAACACCGGAGAAACCATGACACAGCCGTCTCAAATTGACGAATCTTTACTCATTAATGAAACATACTGCACAGTGATTGAAGCTGAAGGAGTAAAGCAACCCGACAAGCCCGCAACACCAAATCAGACATGGGCGACCTATTTAGAGTGCATGAAATGCTGTTGTTACCCCGATATTGATCATACTACAGAAACTACCTACACACCTCCGCAAGAGACCTTAACCAGGCCTGACCATATAGAATCTTCAGTAAATAATCAAACCATCGAAAGAGAAGTGCAACATCAGACTCAGCATCTAACACCACCCAAAACATCTTCACAAACACCGTCACGCTCACCCAGAGAATGGTCTTTAGAATTTAACGAAGCATCGGATAAGCCAATTTCACGGGTCAACAGCACATCATCTTTAGGAGCTTTGAGTGATTTAGACCATGATAACACACCGGAAAAACCCGACAAAAGATCCCTCATGTCAAGATTTTAACCATGCTTCAACGATACTGCTTACTATAAAATGCCCTCAACACTCAATCATTAGTCATCAATACACCAAACTGTCTACCGATGACACCTGTGTGTACTAGCAATACCTCTCAAGAGGATAGAACTATCTTATCATAAAACACAAGATTACAAAATTTCGTGAACTGTACCATGGTGATACAGTTCACCAGAATACATACAAACAAAGAAAACACCACACTTGTAATCAACCTCTATTTGGTAAATAATAATACTCACGTTATATATTACTATACTATGATTTCATTTGTTGCCTTTTTGATCATATGCACAGCATGCTATTATCTACTTAACGTTAAATTACACCATTTGTTACGTAACAAACCGCATGAACCTTCAAAAATCACACGAAATTTGTTAACACACATCAAAATAATAGGTATTGGCATATTGGTTTTGCTTTTTGTTAATCAAATAGGCTTATTCGATCGATCCACAGCTACTCTGATACTTATACTTGGTATTTTAATCAGTGCTGTAATATATCCAGCTATGGTTAATCGACTAAGTGGCATCTTCATAGTGCTCAATGATTATATATGCATAGGTGACCATATAGCATTGGAAACCTATAAAGGCAAGGTAATGACTATCGCTCCTGACTACATACTCATCCATGACTCTAAAGGCAATAGTGCCAAAATACCTCATCGATTAATTTTATCAACGACAGTACTAATCCACAAATAGACATTATCATAATCAGAATACTTATTTGTATTATGTAAACACAAGCGATTGATCAAGTAGCCAGCCCTAACCTAGACATGCCCCTACCTATCCCTTCATACGCAACAGTAGAACAGGCTCCATTAATACGATACGGAGGCATAATCTATTTGACCTACAATAACCTACTCAAAAAGATTACTATGCATAATTAATTAATGCTTGCCGCAATTGTTCAATATGATGACCGGTCTTCGCAGAAACATAAAAAGAACGTGTGTGAAATTCTGCAACGTGTAGCTTATTCAAACATGAGTCCACTTTATTATAGACAATCCAGGTTGGTTTATCTGCAGCATCAATCTTCTTGAGTGCATCTTGGACTACATATATCTTTTTCATATAGTCTTTTTCGGTATAATCAACAACATGCAAAATTAAATCAGTATATTTAACTTCTACCAGTGTATCATAGAACGTTTCTTGTAGCTCATTTGGCATATTTTGAATAAAACCTACCGTATCTGTCAAAATGATGTGCTTAAAATATGCGTTTTGTAAACGCCGTGAAAGAGGATCTAAAGTGGCAAAAAGTAGATTTTCCTGAAACGTATTTGACTGGGTGAGTAAGTTAAACAGTGTCGATTTACCAGCATTGGTGTAGCCAATCATAGCAGCATTGAATACCCCTGACTTTTGTCTCGATACCAAGTTAAGCAACCTTGTTTTTTGTGCTACTTTAAGCCTCTTTTGGACAGTATGAATCTTATCTCTTAATATACGTCTATCTAGTTCAATCTGTTTTTCTCCGGGACCGCCTCTGTGAGCAATACCACCTTTCTGACGCTCGAGGTGTGTCCATCCCCTTACCAATTGTGTCAGCTGGTGTTTGTATTTTGCAAGTTCGACTTGCAATTTACCCGTTGATGACCTAGCCCTGTCCTCAAATAAAGCCAATAGCAAATCCGTTCTATCAAGCACAGGAAGACCTATTAGTTTGGTTAATTGTTTTACTTGGCTTGCCTGAACACTTGTATTTAAAGTGACCATCGTAGCACAGGTCTCTTCCGCTGCTTGCTTTATAAGGGCTATTTGGCTAATAGTAAAATAGTGTTTGGAGTTAACTTTTTTTATATTAAATAGACACGTAAATGCTACCCTAGTAGCATAGCTAAGGTTTAGCGACTCAAACTCAACAATGTCTGGGATCTTAGGTTTTTTGTTAAAGTCGCTACATACGCATATACTTGATCTAGTAATTTTCAAGAGGCTCTTGATCATCAAGTAACGGTTGGGTGTCAGTCATACCGCCATCTACATCATGCCACACAATATTACGAGTGGGTACTACTGTTGCTACAGAATGCTTGTATATCATTTGTTTAGCATTGTTTTTTAGTAATATAACAGTCGAATCAAAGCCTGACACAATTCCCTGTAACTTGATACCATTACTTAAGTAAATAGATACTGGTACGCGTTGCTTTCTTAGAGCGTTAAGAAAAGGGTCTTGTATAGGTTGACCTATTTTTGTTTGGTTTTCTGTTTGAATCATTTCACTTTGCATGACCTATTACTCCTGTGTTGTTGAATATGGTTATGGGGGGACTATACTTACACATAGACCTATAAAGATTTAATTTTAACATACTATTCCAGTAAGTGAAACCTATATATGATGAATAATACTTATTTTCAATCAACGCTACATGTGTGAATCCATAGTATAAAATTTGGGTTTATCTTAAATAAAAACCGGTTAATAAGGGGATAATCAACCCCGTTCAATTCAAACTCAGAACGATCGGTGAGAACCTTCTGATTTTATTATATAATTTGAAAACCGAGCCCATAAGCCCTGCTGACTTAAACCGTCACGATGCTGCTGAACCAACAAAACACCCGCATCAATAAACGATTTTAACCCCTCAATATCCTCTGGATTAGATAATAGCTGCACTAGACATGCAGCCTGTTGTTGACCATCCTCGATGTAATAATACTGCTGATTAATTTTGATGATAGCGTTCAGTTGATGGAATGCACGACGAAACATCTGCATAGACTGCCCATAACAAATACAACTGATATTTGACCCTAGCTCTGTGAGACCCCATCCCAACTGCCTATCAGTCTTACACTTAGTACTTTGCAACCTCCACAATCCACGTAACACTGACCTTAGTTGATCAAAAGTTTTTTGAGTTAACCTGGGTGATTTGATATATTCCCCAAAAGTATGACTTTTTTGAGCAGGTGCTTCAAGTGAATATCTATTTGAATAAGTGGCGTTGATACTTTTTTGAATTTCTTTTTTTTCTTGGATAGTAAATACCTTTTGACCGTCCAACTCTTGGTTGATAAGCATTTCAAATGACTTTCTCGATTTATGGTTACTCATCCAAGAGAGCATGCGTGTCAGCTTCAATTGCTCAAGCCGCTCAGATAATTCCAAATTCTGCAGACCACGAGTATCAAGAGGATTAATGACCAGAACACGCTTGATAAATTGATCGTCTCTTAGTCTTGCTGCGTACTTCAGTAATTGAATGGCATACCAACTACCTATACCCTCCGATATAATAACACAGTGCTGTCCCATCAAGGCAAGATAACTATAGGTATTTCTCAACCAGGTCATGCACAAACTATGTGAAAATTGCTCTGATTTGATCATCAGCCTAGTAACAGCTGCATGTTGTTTAAGCCCTGTTCCTGGAAATCTAAAATAATAAAGATTGGCATGCATAAGCTGTTGCACAGATGTTAACAAAACCCGTCCACATACACTGTGCAAACTAGTCATATTAGGCAAGTATAATAACACAACATGGGTTTTTTGAGGACGATGATTAAAAAAGAACAGCCTTGTAGACATTTCAGAGTCAAGCTCTTCAACATCCTCTTGCCTAGCAACAGCTGCCATTAGGTTATCCAGAGCCTTCTCATCCTGAGGCAAACAGGCATCCGGTACATCATCAGCTATCTGACTAAGTTCAGGCAAAGTGTCGTGTACGCTAGGATGCATGAATGAGTCTTTTATACCTAACAACACATCTTTTATTCGACAACCAAAAGATTTCATAATTATTTCCTATCATCAGTCCACAATCTTAGCTGTCTAACAAATGGTTGTCCATCACCGATTGATCAATACTTTGACCACAAACACAAAGGTGTTACTAGGTATACCGTCAAATCTTAATCGCCCATGCTAATAATATTCTAATTATCCGGCCATCTGACTCATAGTCAAAATAACTAATGCTTACAAGCAAGTCCAATATCAAGTTCATATTATTTATACCACACTATAGGCATGTTTGCTTTATACAATATAACACTGATATAGGTTTGAGGTATTCTCGAATCTAATCGGTCTATGACACATGACACGCATGTCCTGTGTCTTTACCCATCGTCATCTCTCACTAAACAACAGTAGATCGATCTGAAACACTCGGAACATGGTGTGCGCTCAAATATCTACGAATTCGATCAGCTAACAGACGCTTAGCCTCATCAGGCGACTCTATATATTGTGTTGGAACAGTCCAATTTCTTAGCCAAGTGAACTGTCGCTTGGCATACTGCCTTGTAGCAACTACTGCTTTATCGATCATCGTTTGTTTATCGATATTACCGAGTATAAAGTCATAAACTTGTCGATAACCAATTGCGCGCATACTCGGGTGATTTAAGTTAAGTCGAACAGGACTTGATTCAATGATGTTCTGACATTCTTCAATTAATCCCTTATGAATCATGTTTAAAAAGCGCTTTTCAATACGAGATTTTATTTGATCACGATTTTTAGGAAGCAATCCTAGTATAAGACCATGAGAATCTTGTTTAGGAAATACAGGACTTTTGTGATGTTCATGCCAAGTTGATAGAGGCATACCTGTTTCAACATAAACTTCCAAAGCCCTTTGTATTCTTTGTTTATCATGTCGATTTATATGACCAGCACTTAAGGGATCCCATTGATACAAACAGCTCCAAGCGTAACTTAAACCCTGATTAAAATAGCCAAGAACAATCTCTTTAGCAGTGCCAGATACCTGTGGCATAGACGACAGGCCTTGTATGAAACTTTTCATATACAACATGGTGCCACCACACAAAATGGGCAGTTTCCCTTTTTTACGAATAATCTGTATTGCATGCGCTGCCTGTTGGCAGAAAAGCGCCACATCATAATGTTCATGGGGCATGACCACGTCGATAAGATGATGAGGCAATTTAGCAAGCTCCTCCTGACTGGGCTTAGCACTGCCAATATTCATGTGTTTAAAAACTTGTACCGAGTCAACACTAACCACTTCAAAGACATTAGGAAATTGTTGATTAAGATCTAACAAGATTTGCGTCTTACCAACACCTGTTGGACCAAGCAATGCAATGTATTCCATAGGTTTCTCAAATTCTTATTATAATCATTATACATTAAAAATAAAATCAATTCATTACGCAGCTATTTATTGGACAAATTCCCTAAAAAAAGCCAGTTAAAAAGATAAAATTAGACACTATATCTAAAACACATGCCAAATAGCACCACCACACAACAAAAAAAGGCCAAGCATCTGACATCAATATATTAGTAAAACCTGATCAATTCAACTAAATAAATATATATATACATTGCATTAAAAATAAAACATTGAAAAAAACTCATCAAGAAACTATAGTTAAAAAACGTTTACCAAGGAAGCTATTTATGCGAATACAAATCATTCTCACCACACTGCTAGCACTTTCATGCAATATGCATGCACACTATAAGCATACCAAAATCATAGACGATCTTAACTCAGGTAATACAGAATTTCAAAACAACTACCAAACAAAGCGTGATCATGAACACCGTCAGGCAAAAGCTATCGTTTTTGCCTGTATGGACAATCCTATCTCCCCCAGCAACCTATTCAAACAAGATGATGGTGATCTTTGGGTTATTAGACAAGCAGGTCCTGTTTACAATCAACATCTAGCAAAGAGTCTATCAATTGCAGTGAATAGCATGAATATTCCAACTATTGTAGTTCTTGGTGATACACCCTGTGACATACTCACACATGCCTGTAATCAACCCATCGATCAAATTGAATCAAATTTAGTTAAACCCATCCAAGATGCAAAAACCAAGCATCCAACATTATCATGTGAAGATCCAGAGCTTATTGACCAAATTTCAACTCATAATATTCATTACCAAGTGCAAAAGATTTTAGAGGATAACCCAGACTTAAAGCAACTTGTTAACAACAAGCAAGTCGAAATCGTAGGCGCACTTTTTGATGTAAGAACAGGCAAGGTTACATGGTTGTCTGGAAGCCATTAAATACAAAAGGCACATCTGATATAACTTGTCATGACCATGCATGGTTATTAAATTCAATTGTATATCAGATGAAAAACCAAGATGAGCCACAGCTTGAGAATTCGATGATAGAGAACATCCCAGTGTAAAAACTGCTGCAGTGCTTACTCATTTTAAACGCTAAGTTTAATCATAAATCTTTAAAATCAAGTTAGCAAATAAAGGTGTGAGGGAGTACCCAAATACAAACCTGATTACCTAAAAGCGGCGAATCGACGGGTTTTAAGTCTTGTTACTGATACCTTAAACATCTGGAAAGCCTAGAAACAGTTGCCATGAATGAATTAAAAACCAGAGCAGCGAGTATCATTTTATCTCAGATATTGTTTCTGAGTAATCAAGCATAAAAAAAGGGGCCTAAGCCCCTCTTTTTATGTAGCCATTGCTAACGGTCTACTCATCGTCCCAATCAAGTGCACCACCGGTTTGATATTCAGTTACTCGGGTCTCAAAAAAGTTTTTCTCTTTTTTGAGATCAATAATCTCGCTCATCCATGGAAATGGATTTTTGACACCCGGATATTGCTCAGGCAAATTAATCTGCCTAAATCGTCTATTGGCAATATACTCAACATATTCAGCAAACATACCGGCGTTGAGTCCTAAAATGCCATTTTTCATGGTATCGTAGGCATACGCTTTTTCAAGCTCAACACCTCGTTTAATGATGCCAATAATCTCCTTCTCAAATGCATCACTCCATAAGTTTGGGTTTTCATTCCTGATTTGGTTGATCATATCAATACCAAAGTTACAGTGCATAGACTCATCTCTAAGTATATACTGAAACTGCTCAGCAGTACCCACCATTTTATTCCGCCTACCCATCGATAGGATCTGAGCAAACCCTACGTAGAAGAATATCCCCTCAAATACAATGTAATAGGTGATTAAATCCCTGAGTAATCGCTGGTCTGCTTCGGGTGTTCCCGTCTTAAACTCCCTGCTTTCCAAACTCTGTGTATAGGGTAAAGCAAAGTTTGCCTTATCGGCCACACAGGGGACCTCCCGGTACATATTAAATATTTCAGCCTGATCTAACGATAAACTCTCTACAACATGCTGATAAGCATGGGTATGCACAGCTTCCTCGAATGCTTGTCGTAATAAATACTGCCGACACTCAGGGTTGGTAATATGTCTATAGATACCCAGCACGATATTATTAGCTACCAATGAGTCTGCTGTTGAAAAGAAGCCGAGGTTTCTCTTAATGATCAAGCGCTCTTCATCTGTTAAACCATTTGGATCTCTCCATAAATTGATATCAGCAGCCATGTTGATTTCATCTGGCATCCAATGGTTAGCACATCCATCTTTATATTTCTGCCATGCCCACATATACTTAAGTGGATGTAGCTGGTTAACATCAGAACGACAGTTGATCAGCTGTTTTTGGCTAACTGTTACTCTATCTTCTCCTAGAACAACATTCTGTATCTCTAGTGGCACTTCGTTGACTTTCATAGTGGTTGCACTCATGTTTATATCTCCTTGTGTGGGGTTAAGTTACTGGCAGGCTTCACAGTCTGGGTTATCAATCGAACAAGCTTGTGGCTGGTTTGATACCTTGACAGCATTAAGCCTATTATCTTCGATAGAGGATTTTTCACTATCAGTGGCACCCAATGATCTCAGATAGTACGTGGTTTTAAGGCCATGCAGCCACGCATCTTTATACAATTTGTCTAATTTTTTTCCCGAGGCTTGTGCCATGTATAAATTAAGTGACTGACTTTGGTCTATCCATTTAGCTCGCCTCGAGGCTGCTTTGATTAAATACTCTGTATTCAATTCAAAGACTGTTTTAAATTGATCTTTAATTTCATCAGGAATCCCGGATATTTGCTGTACACTACCATTGCTTATTTTAAGCATTTTCATCATCTTAAGATCCCATAATCCACGTTTCTGAAGTGCATAAACCAAATAAGGATTAATAATGGTAAATTCCCCAGATAAATTGGACTTAACAAACAAATTTTTATAAGTAGGCTCAATTGATTGGGTCACACCGCAAATGTTAGCAATGGTAGCAGTAGGTGCAATAGCCATAACATTTGAATGTCTCATCCCATCTTGCTTAACCTTTTCTCTTAACTGAGCCCAATCCAATGTTTGGCTAGTATCCTGAACTAGATATTGCTGACCCCTTTGCTCAGCTAACATGCCGATACTATCAATAGGTAATATGCCCTTAGACCACAAAGACCCGTTAAATGATGCATACGACCCTCGTTCCTTTGCAAGATTACTAGAAGCTTCAATAGCATAATAACTAATCAACTCCATAAGTTCATCGGCAAAAGACACCGCTTGCTCACTTTCATACGAAATACCCAAATGATAAAGCGCATCCTGAAAACCCATGATGCCCATCCCAATAGGTCTATGCTTTTGATTTGAAAGCTCAGCTTGTTGAATAGGATAGTAATTAAGGTCAATCACGTTATCAAGCATTCGGATGGCAGTGGTAATGGTCTTTTTGAGCTTAGCTTTATCAATACCTTTACTATCCACGTGAACTGACAAGTTAATACTACCTAGGTTACATACAGCTACTTCCTCATCAGAGGTGTTCAAGGTAATCTCAGTACAAAGATTCGATGAATGTACGACACCACAATGTTGTTGGGGTGATCGAATGTTACAAGGATCTTTGAATGTAAACCAGGGGTGACCGGTTTCAAATACCATAGATAACATTTTGCGCCACAAAATCACAGCATCTACAACCTTTGATGCAATCTTACCCTCTTGTGCCAACTGCTCATAGGCAAGGTAACGCTTTTTAAATTCAGTACCAAAACACTCATGTAGATCTGGTGTTTCATCAGGTGAGAATAAAGTCCAGCTTGATTTTTGATGCACACGTTCCATAAAGAGGTCAGGAATCCAGTTGGCAGTATTCATATCATGGGTACGCCTTCTATCGTCACCTGTATTTTTTCTTAACTCAAGGAAATCAAATATATCCATGTGCCATGTTTCTAAATAAGCACAAGCCGCCCCTTTACGTTTACCTCCTTGATTAACAGCAATAGTGGATGCATCTGACACATTCAAAAACGGTACGATACCAGATGACTGGCCATTAGTTCCCTTGATCATGGATTTATTAGCACGAACTCGTGTCCAATCATTACCAAGACCACCTGCAAATTTTGACAACATGGCATTATCTCGTAAGCTTGAGTAAATACCAAACAAGTCATCCGGGATAGTGGTCAAGAAACAACTCGATAGTTGTGAATGCACCAGACCTGAATTAAACAAAGTAGCAGTAGCAGACATAAAGGTAAAACTCGAAAGCTGTAAATAAAACTCAATGGCTCTTTCATTCTTATTGGCCTCACTTAAAGCTAACCCCATGGCTACCCTCATAAAGAAAAACTGAGGTAACTCATACCTAATATTAGACTCGTGTAAGAAGTATCGATCATACAAGGTTTGTAAGCCTAAATAGCTAAACTGTTCGTCTCGCTCAATCTTGAGGGCAGCCGTCAGTCGCTCCATATCGAATTTTTGCAAATCTGGGTTGATGAGTTTATTTTTGATACCCCTTTGAATGAAGGTAGCAAAGTGACTTTGGTAATCTTCACTAATAGACAAGGGCAACTGATCATATCCCAGCAAGTGATTAAGGGATTCTTGGACCAATTTTTGCTTTAAAATACGGGCAGCAATAAAGCTATAGTCAGGATGAACTTCAATCATAGCCCTGCAACTCATGATAGCTGCTTCTATAAAATCTTGACAGGGTATGCCGTTGTATAAAGCTCGATACCATTCGTCTAGTACGGTATCTTTATTTAAATGCTCATATCCCTGAAAAATAGCATCTAAAAAACCGGCCATATCTTGTTTAGATAAATGCTTTTGTGTCTTTTGATTAATTTTTACCGCTATTGTTTGTTCAATAGGCTGAAAAAGCTTTTGTATCTTTAACTGCTTGAGTCTATTCTGCCTGACTATGTTTTTTTCTTCACGATACAAGACATAAGACCTGGCCACATCATAATAGCGAAGCTCCATCAAAGCTGACTCAACAAATGACTGTATCTGTTCAACCGTAAGCACATGCTCAGCTCCGTCATACTTCTGAATACACAACTCAACAGTGCGTGCGGTCACATGATCAACCCGTGTAAAATACTCACTTTCACTTAGTTCAAGATCCTGATATCGAGAGACGTCTAAAAACGCCTTTAATACAGCTTGATAAATACGCTCTGGATTAAATTGCCGCATAGACTCAGCTTCATAACGCGAGGCAATCACAATATTTGGTTGCGAAGTAAAACCTATACGCTTCAGCAACTGACGACCTGCCTCTTCAGTGGTGTCCTGGCTGACTATTTTTAGCTTCTGCTGTTGTGCAGCCATCTTTATAAGCTGTATATCTTGTTTTTTAAACAGCAGTTGTGTCTCAGGATTAACGAAGGCGCCTTTATTATTGTTGATATGATTAACCAACGCGTTGATTTTGAAACGATGCTGAGATGATGTGTACAGAATCCCTTGCTGACTTCCTTCTAATGTATTGACTGGCTTTTTCATGGCCAAAAGTAAGCTTAGGTCATATAAGTGCTCAGTAAGCTGTTGTGCATAGCGGTACGGCTTTTTGTGCGCTTGCAAAAAAACAGGCAACTTTTCTATCTCTTGCTGAAGCTGATCATGAGCTTGGGTGTTGTCCTCTAAAAAAGCTTCATCAATGAGCTCTTGAATCTGAATAAGATACTTTGGCTGTTCGCGACTTGCCAAATGATCATGATCAGTCGTATCACTACTCTGGATATTTGATAATAAATAATGAACATGCTTGGCATGAGATATAAGCAATTGTGCTATATCATAGTCTTCTTTCTGTTCTACCTGGTGTGTTTCTTGCATGGGGGCTTTCCTCTAGTACATCACAATATATCGTGGCTCAATGAAAATACACATACAACATAATCCATATCAACACAGTAATCAAGACAAAAACCAGGCAAATTTAAGCAAGCAAGATATCCATTTTTTAGCCCATTGATTCGTTGCCTATTTTTGCTTACAAAAAATTTTATTCTTGACTTTTATATTGGCACATACTTGAAAAAGATAATCACATACTTTGATGATTGAAGATACATGTTGAACATTAACTGTTTAGATGATGAAAATGGTCATAAAAGATGGAAAAATATCTACTACTAATCTATGTTTAAATACAGTTAAAATCAGACATATTTATACATATTATGATCTTTTACGGTGAACATGAAAAATCACATCATTAGGCACAAGCTATCTCGCAACAAGCTTGATCATAAAATGTGATATCCCTGGTATAGAATGAGAATTCATCTAAACCGATGCTTGACTCATGCTGGCCAATACACTGGTTACTATGACTTTGGCTTCTTTAATATGTTGAATCGGATAAATACGAACAGTTTTATCCACTAGCTTATTACTAGCAGGGGCAATAACGTGCGTAATACCATGCTTAATAGCAGCCTGTAAACGCGCTTGACCGTTCTGGACAGGTCTAACCTCACCATTGAGACCCAACTCACCCATCACCATTAAACTTTTAGGTAAACAGATATTGCAAAGACTCGAGTAAATGGCTAAACCCATGGCAAGATCACTGGCTGTTTCCGAAACTTTTATCCCGCCTACTACGTTGATAAAAACATCTTTATTAAACGAAACAATACCCGCATGTTTATGTAAAATGGCCAGTAACATACTCACTCGTTGGGGTTCTAAACCCACCACAATACGACGTGACTCTTGGGCATGGCTATCATCTGCTAGAGCTTGAAGTTCAATTAAAAAAGCTCTTGTACCCTCCCACGCCGACATAATAACGCTTCCTGAGACAGGCTCAGATTGCTGGCTTAAGAATAATAATGATGGATGCTTTACAGGCTTCATACCTTGTTCTAGCATAGCAAAAACACCGAGCTCATGAACCGTTCCAAATCGATTTTTAGAGGCCCGAAGCAGTCGATATCGGCCTGTTTTTTCTCCTTCTACATATAATACCGTATCAACCATGTGTTCTAAAACCTTAGGACCAGCTACCTGCCCTTCTTTGGTCATATGGCCAATCATCACCACACTTCTACCTGTTTGTTTTGCCATTTGGGTAAACATCATGGCGCACTCTTTAATCTGGCTTACACTACCAGCTGCGGCAGCTACATGCTCAGTATGCATGGTTTGTATAGAATCAACCACCACCATATCAAAATGTTCACTATCAATCAGGCTAATGATTTGACTCACATCTGTGCTGGCAAGTAAATAACAACCTCGGGTATCGCAGGACATACGCTTTGCACGCATAGCTACTTGATCGGGTGATTCTTCACCACTCACATATAAAATACGCCTATTCCCTTTAGCCAATGCGCATGAGGCCTGTAACAACAAAGTTGATTTACCCACACCTGGGTCACCTCCGAGTAGGATGACTGAGCCAGGTACAATACCGCCACCCAATACTCTATCGAGCTCATCGATACCTGTTCGTTGCCGAGACACAGTTGTTGTTTGAATGTCTGATAAAGATTGAATAGCCATTGTCTCATGACCGGCATACCCTCTTTTTTGCGAAGTAAGCGTGTTAGATAACTTTTGAGGCACTGCTTGTTCTATTAAACTATCCCAGGCACCACACGAAAAACAACGACCTTGCCAACGGCTTGATGTCTGTTGACAGGCTTGACATTGATATTGGGTGTTTGATTTAGCCATAACAACATATGTAACATCGGATATGAAGGCATCATACTTAGGTAGTATACGAAGTCAACACCCTTTAAACATCCAACCCTAATCACTTCCATCAAAACCCGCTTATCGTTTTATAAACAACCAGGCTGATTATTCATCCACTCATGATTCAGGAAAATTGAATGATATATTATTTTCAGCATCTTAACCATAGAGAATCCCATCATTTTAAACACACTCGATGTTTAAAGAAAAACCATGTTTGAGCCTTTGACCCAGCAAACGATGACCATTATATAGAAAGATACAATCTTCAAGAAAATACCGGCTAGTAGTAGATTTGTCCAAATTGCACCTAAACATAAAACCAGGAACTCGTACCCCATGATCTTTTGAAACAACCCGCTTTCTAAACAACAACAACTGACTAAAATTTAATCACTGGCACTAGCGTTACCTGGTTACATCTTCACCTATTGTAATCGGCAAAATACGTCGAAGCATCGTGAGCGTCAGTCCCCAAATGATATGATGACCAACTCGTATGTGTTTTAAAATCATTTAAATTCAAATAATGATAAATACTCTTATACAAATCAACAATCGGTTAAAAGCTTACATTAAACATAGATTAAATTAAAAAACATTTGTAATTTTCATAACGGTATTTTCGGTAGATTTATCTGTTTCAATCATACCATGGCACATCAAAACACACTACAGATCGGCCTACCTCATGCGTGGCATCATTTCAACTACAAGCATTAGGCTAACTTATTACCTATCAATATATCCATACCAAACCGCTCATACAGCCTTTCACTAAAATACCGGATCAAAAGATTCATGAACAGCCTCACAACTCAGTTGCCATAGCTGATCTAGAGTTGAGGATAGTAAAGGGCGTTTTCGAAGTTTTCTAACCACAGGCAAACCATATAGGTATCGTTTTGGCTCTACCCGACAGCCTGATTCAACCGTTTGTGAAGCTATTGCATGAATCATGGGTAAAGCACCGTCCGCTTCAGATTGGCCCAACCATCTAAACATCCATCGTGTAAACCTTGGACTCATACTCTGGTGCAAAATAGCTTTGGGTTGCAATTGAGTTTGAGCCAGCCCCGGATGCACAGCCAACACTTTAATCGGTATGTTAGCTTGTTGTAATTTGTTATGAAGTGCATGGGTAAAGACCTGATTTGCAAACTTAGTTTGTGCATAACGCCGCCATCTACCACCTTGTGGCCAAAACATGCCCCGTCCATCATCACCCCATTTAAGACTATCTCGGGTGTAGTAATTTTCATCTAAATCACCCACCATATCACCTATACTACTAGAATGATTAATGATACGTGCAGAGCCATTTTTATCGGCTGCATTGATCAAAGAATTCATCAATAGCTTAGTGAGTAAAAAATGACTAAGATGATTAACTTGTAATTGTACTTCATAGCCATCAACTGTAGCGCTTCTGGGCAACGCCATAATACCGGCATTATTTGACAGCATATCCACACAGCCATTTGAAAGGGCAATAACCTTTGCAGCGGCTTTTCGAACTGATTCAAATGAAGCCAAATCACAGTCAACTGCTGTACAACGAGGATGGTGATTTAAACGGCTTAGCATCTCATCAACTCGTACAGACTGTCTATTTAGCACTATCACATTCATCCCTGCATCTAGTGCAGTTTTAGCAGTGACAAAACCCACACCAGAAGTGGTTCCAGTTATCACCAAACATTTATCTTTGAATACTTGAAGTTGAGTAAGTGGGTATAGATGATAACTGCGGTCAGGTAGAAGCATATTGTTTCCTTAGTAAATGATCATAACATCCAGTCAAATTGGTTCTTTAGCATATCCATAGTAGCACAATATTTTTTAGCTTCTATATTTAAAGTAACAATCTTCTTACGGAGTGAAGTGGCACTAACCCGCATACCAAACCAACCATCTTGACATAATACATGCACTAAAATAAACCACCCCCAACAGAAAAATGATGTTATTTAATCTAGACATCTTGTGATTATTGAACTATACTTACGGATAGGTACAACTAAATTTTAGGAGTCGATTATGGTAAAAACAACCACATACAGAACCCATCGATCACGGGCAAGCCTCGTAGCTCAACACACTGTACTTCGAAACACTTATTTTCTTTTAGGTTTAACATTGTTGTTTAGCGGCGCTATGGCATTTCTAGGCATGGTACTGAGCAACCCTATCAACCCCTTAATCAGCTTCATTGGCATGATAGGACTACTCTACGCAGTACAATACAACGCAAATAACAGTCTTGGCTTGCTGCTCACATTTGCCTTTACCGGCTTTATGGGCTACACATTAGGACCTATGCTAAGCATTATCACTCATAGCTTTGCTAACGGAGGAGCCATTATCACTGTTAGCGCAGCCACAACCGGGTGTATATTCCTTGGCCTATCAACCTATGTATTAACCACCAAAAAAGACTTCTCTTTTATGGGTGGTATGTTATTCGTCATGCTCCTGGGTGGTATCCTTTTAAGTCTATTTGCCATGCTCACAGCCGCACCTGTTATGTTCTTGGTGGTGAATGCGCTGATGATTCTAGTTTTCTCAGGTCTTATTATGTATCACACCAGTGAAATACTGCATGGTGGCGAAAGAAACTACATATTGGCAACTATTTCATTGTACTTAGCTCTCTACAACTTATTCATATATCTACTCCAGATCTTCATGATCATGGGAGGCGGTAGTAATCGGGACTAGAGATTACATAATTTAATCAAAACGGCCTTACGAAGGCCGTTTTTTTTATCCAAAAGCCTATCAACAAATGAACATCCTCCAATAGACAGCACACCATCAATTCAGTTACTTTTAGCTCTCTTCATTCACAAACAAAAAGTGAGCTGATCATGCATCATTGAGTCAAAACACAATACATTAACAAGCTCTATAAACAACACGGCGACGAAACATCCATGATGCCTAGTGCATTTATTTAAACACATGCTAAGCACCCACAAAACACACAAGAATTTCAGAATGCAACCTACAGTGACTGAAAACTTAGCCGGACGACATTTCAGATTAATCAAGCAACTGCTAGATGATATCCTTCTAACACAAGCATGTCACAGGTAAGTTTAGTTGTAGAGAAAATCATGCCCATATGTTACAATCAAACATTCGTTTTATAATAGACAGAACCATGCTTGAAGCTAATCACCTCAGACTAGATCTTGACCACATAAGTCGCCAGTTGGCAAAAAAAGGACACACTCTTGATAAGAATGCATACCAAAAACTAGAAGCTGAGCGAAAGCACTGGCAAAGTAAATGTGAGATACTTCAAGCAGAGCGTAATCAATTAGCCAAGATCATTGGTCAGAAAAAATCGAAGGGCGAGGATGCTAGCCAAGCATTGGAAAGATCACAAGCTATCATGCATGAAACTAAGGAAGCAGAGCGATCTCTTAAAATAGCTCAATCAAACCTATATCAGTTTGCTGCCTCACTCCCAAATTTACCACATGAATCAACCCCCTTTGGACAAAGCGAACACGAGAATGTCGAAATCAAGCGCGTGGGTGAACCATTGAGTTATGATTTTGATATCAAGTCACATACTCAATTGTGCGGTGATTATCTAAATATGGCAAAAGCAAGTCAACTTTCTGGAAGCAGATTTCCTCTGTTAGTTGGGCCCCTAGCTAAACTTAACCGTGTATTGGCCAACTGGATGATGAACGAGCACCTTAAACATGGTTACACTGAAATAAACGTTCCGGTATTAGTTAAACCTGATGCCCTTTTTGGCACAGGACAACTACCTAAATTTAGAGAAGATCAATTTGTAACCAACACACCATCAGAGCTCACTTTAATCCCTACTGCCGAGGTCCCTATCACTAATATAGCCGCTGGAGAAATTTGGCTAGAAGATCAATTACCCAAGCGCTACTGTGCTCACAGTCTTTGCTTTAGAAAAGAGGCTGGCACTTATGGCCAGGATAGCAATGGTCTTTTTCGAGTTCATCAATTTGAAAAAGTTGAATTAGTACATTTATGTACACCAGAAGAGTCTGCAAAAGAACTTGAACTTCTATGCCAGCAAGCTTGCCTCATCCTTGATAAACTCAAAATACCCTACCGAGTTATTGAGCTATGCAGCGGTGATCTTGGCTTTAGCGCACAAAAAACATACGATATAGAAGTATGGATGGCAAGTCAACACACATACCGAGAGGTTTCATCTTGCTCCAATATGAGTGATTTTCAAGCAAGACGCATGAAAGCTCGCTATAGGCCAAGCAGTCAACCTAAAAAGACGAGTTATATACATACACTTAACGGTTCAGCTCTGGCTATAGGCCGCACACTTATTGCCATCATTGAACACTATCAAACCGCTAATGGCCAGGTTAAAATCCCCAGTGTGCTACAAGATAGCATGGGTACTGACTATCTATTTTAATCGTATCAGCAGTACATATCATGACCGCAAATCATAAAAGCAGCAACATCATTACCCAAAACTGCCCCTGTTGTAGTGGTCAAGTATTTCATGTGTGCTGTCAACCACTTTTAGATAAGAAGGCTCATGCCGCCAGTGCCCTTGCCCTGATGAGAAGCCGTTTCACAGCTTTTTCATTAGGCAGACTAGATTACATTAACGATACTCAGAAACCCAACAACACCACTTATTCTAATACTGATACAGCATCAAAAACCACGACTACTGAATGGCTAAAACTTGAGATCATACGAGCTCCTAAACCACTACCACCCTATCAAAAAGCGACCGTCACCTTTAAAGCCTACTACAAAAAAGGCGGTATTGAGGGTGTATTACATGAAAAAAGTAGCTTCTGTAAATTCGCAAACAAATGGTATTACATAAAAGGTAAAACATTATAATAACTTTTCAGTAGAAGCACTTTAGTTTCAACTCAGATGCACTTTTTAGTATGAGTCTCGGATATCGTAAACAATGGAAATGTGCCCCATAAGATGCTCCTTATCTATTATTCTTA
Organism: Pseudomonadota bacterium; assembly: GCA_036148435.1. GTDB lineage: Bacteria > Pseudomonadota > Gammaproteobacteria > Comchoanobacterales > Comchoanobacteraceae > JAYYHL01. Next base: position 361,895 of record JAYYHL010000008.1, read on the forward strand.
ACCTAAATATGCGACGCTAGTCAATTTCTACATCAGCAGGCAATCAGCGATAACATCGACGAAAAGAATATTCATGGCATATGAAAATGATCATCATAATAATGAATAGTCATTGTGTCATGTAATCGCCCTATAAAAGCCTTGTACGCCAATAAAATATTATGGTATTGTCAATGACATCTGAGAAGAGTTTAAGACACTGCTAACCTATGAAATATACTGTAGAATTACGAACAGTTCTGGTATTGAGTTTAATAATCACCCTCATACTATCTACATGGATTGTGTCATCTAGATACCAAAAGTTAAGAGCATACCAACACACCGAATTAATTATTGGCAATGGCAATTATAATTTCTCTGGTGCCACATCCATTACACTTCAATTATTACCATACCAAGCAAAACAAATACCACTCGTTGTTCTTGGGCATCATTACATCCCATCCAGTTATAAAACAATTAATTATCTAGACTATCTGATACTTTCACATATGCCTCATCCAGAAGGAAAAAAACGTGTCTTCTACACAAGAAGAAATATAGAAATGATTCAAGCTTTGATAGCTAAATATATATTTTTTAGCCCTGTAAAAACGATTTTTTCAGCAACTTCACAAAGACCACATACTTTCATCACTCGATGGTTAACCCATCATATGGATGGTGTTGTGAGCACATCTAAAAAAGCAGCCCAGTACCTGGCATATGCACCTGATGCAATTATACCACATGGTATCGATGGCAATCATTTTAACTATCGTCAAAACAAACTAACCGCTTGGAAAGAGCTTGGATACCCAGGAGAGATTGGTATTGGACATTTTAGTCGAATTAGACCATCTAAAGGCGTTGACATCATAGTCCATGCAGCCATCAATGTATTACCTAAGTTCCCTCAAGCAACGCTGATCATTGCAGGAGAGACACAAGCCAAGGATGTAGCCTACCGACAACAGCTCATTGAGACGGTTAAAGCCCATCATTTAGAAAAACGCATATTATTTGTAGGGTTAGTCCCCTATGATAAGCTTCCCAAGCACTATCAAGGCATAAGCATCGTAGCTGCCCTTAGCCGTAATGAAGGCTATGGCCTTACGCCACTAGAGGGCATGGCTACTGGGGCTAGCGCCCTAGTTAGCGATACTGGTGTTTGGAAAGAGCTGGTTGAGCCATACAAACATGGACTGGTTGTACCCACCAATGATATCAAAAAGACTGAGCAAGCACTTTATTCATTACTAAAAGACATTAAAAAAACGCAAGCTATGGGGAGGCACTCTGCAGTCACAATTTCGAATCACTATACCGCTAAAATTGAAGCAGATCGCATCATAGCATTTGTAAAACAAATACAGAAAGAAAAAATTCCTCGTAAAATACTAGCACAATAATTTCGTATCCCATCAATAAATAATGCTATGAACGATTGATTTAAGCTATGCTATCACCGTCTTTTTGACCATCATTCAACAGGAGCAGGCGCCAATACAGTTCTAGCCCCAGAGCTATCTGGAGATGACACAACGCCTTGAGCCTCTAGCCTATCTACTAAGTTTGCAGAGCGATTGTAACCAATACGAAGCCGCCTCTGTAGTGATGAGATGCTAACTTTTCTTGTTTGTGTTACCCACTGAACAGCTTCGTCATAAATATCATCTTCCGATTTAGACTCATTTGTAGAGCATGTCTGATCAGACAATTGAAGCTGAGGAGAGGCTGGATCTATCTCCAGTATCTCTTTAACATAGTCAGTAGGCCCCATAGTCTTCAAATGACTGACAACCTCGGCAATAGCCTCATCCGTTACAAATGCACCATGACAACGAATAGGAACACAATTACCCGGTGATAGATAGAGCATGTCGCCCGAACCGAGCAGAGCCTCTGCACCTTGTTGATCTAATATAGTTCTAGAATCAATTTTCGATGACACTTGAAAAGCAATTCTAGAAGGTATGTTTGCCTTTATTAACCCTGTAATCACATCTACAGATGGTCTTTGGGTAGCCAGTACTAAATGAATCCCAGATGCTCGTGCCTTTTGCGCAAGTCTTGCTATTAATTGTTCAACTTTTTTACCCACCATCATCATCATATCAGCAAATTCATCAGCCATCACAACGATATACGGCAGGGGTTCATGACCTTCATTTAAAAGCGACTGTTGTTGACTAATTTTTTGATTATAGCTGCTAATGTTTCTAACACCCACCTCAGACATTTTTTTATACCGGCGCTCCATTTCGTTGACACACCAATTTAAACCAACTGCAGCATCTTTCATATCAGTAATAACCGGGGTTAAAAGATGCGGAATACCCTCATAGACAGCAAACTCAAGCATTTTGGGATCAATCAAAATAAGCCTCAGATGCTCAGCCTTTGTTTTGTAGAGTAGACTCAGCAACAATGAATTCAGGCCAACTGATTTACCCGATCCCGTAGTACCTGCTACAAGTAGATGAGGCATCTTACATAAATCAACCACTACCGGATTACCACTGATATCAACACCTAAGCCTAATGCTAACGGAGAGCTAGCTTGTTGAAAAGCATCCGAATCAAATACAGTTTTTAGAGTCACCATAGAACGTTTATGATTGGGTATTTCTATACCGATATAACTCTTACCCGGAATCACTTCAACAACACGTACAGAATGGACAGACAACGAACGTGCAATATCCTTACTTAACGCTGTAACTTTGCTAGCCTTAACGCCAGGAGCAAGTTCTATCTCATATCGTGATATCACTGGACCTAACTGAACATTGATAACTTTTGCCTGAACTGAAAAATCAGCCAATTTGGTTTCCAGCCCCTGTCTAAGCATTTCAATACGCTTTGGGTCTTCTTGTACTTTTTGATGGTTAAGATCTTTCAAAAGAAGTTCGAGTGACGGCAACTGCTGTTCATGACTGGTTGCATCTGTGGGAGACAATTCATGCTCATCTCTGGCCTGAGCTTTTTTCTCTTTTTGCTCTGCAGCCGCTAGAGGATTATTAAGGACCTGATACGGCTTACCAGATTTAGCCTCGAGAGATTGAGCATGGCCTAACGCTGTTGATTCATTCTGATCTTTAGTGGGTGTGATTCGTGGGAACTGTGTTACCTTAGACTGTGATGTTCTAAAGTCATCGTCCTGGACAAAGCTAGGAAAATTGGGCTCTTTTCGAATATTAGGATGATAAAAATCGTGACGTTCAGTTTTCACAGATGTTACATGTATATCATCACTCGCTTGTATTGATTTAAGATCGTCTTCGCATCTTTTGTGTTGTGTGGAACGTAAAGATACAGGCCTATCATCATTCATTTGTCTGTCTACTCCCATGACATCAAAAACGTTGACATCACGTGTTTTATCACTTGAGTACGGCGTCATGTCCTCTTGCGGTTTTGTACTTGCCTCTTTCTTGTTACACCACAACTGGGCCACCATATGAGTCTTCAATACGCCAAGCAAATTTTTTTTATACCCTTTGATAGTCATTTTAGGCACCCTGGACTGAAACCACTGAGACGATTGAATCAATATGTTGGTAGATATCATTATAGTAGTAGTTAACCATAACATGGTCCCCAATGGCTCAAATAAACGTAATAACCGATAATTAAGATAAAACCCAATCATACCGCCCGATGGTGTGTTATTAAGCAACATAGGTGGTATATTGCTATTGATCACTACCAACACGGACATTATTAAGCTGGTTTGAGCAAACATGACCCAAACTCGACTAGCATTTTGATAAGGTTGCTTAATAAAATTCATCAGCCTTATAGCTGCATAGATAAGACCCACAGGGCAAATCAACGCCCCATAACCCAGACAATAAAAAAGTGATTCGGCCAAATACTGTCCCACAAAACCGGCTAAATGGTAACCATATTTATTAGACTTAAGCGCATCAAATATAGCAACCGTCAAAAAGCAGGATAACCCAACACAAAAAACAGCAATGCTGTCTTTTCTAATTTTATGCTGGCTCATGTAAACTTTCCTCTTTGCTTGCATTACACTAGCATAAAACAATCAAGCTAAGCTGTAAATCAAGACAGGTATGTTTTTACTCAACTGACTTACTTATTTAGGTATGAGTGTCCATATTCATTCAAACTTAGGTGACGATTTACTCAAGAATGCTTTAATGCCTAGTATAAAATCTTTCTCATGGGATGCAAGATTTTGTGCTTGCTGCTCTTGCAAAAGTTGATGATGGTAATCTTGATCCAAAGCATCCCAGATAAGTTGTTTCCCTAAACGATAAGCCTGTCTAGGACCTGATGCCAGCCGCGTGGCCAAATCTAAGGCATGACTTAATAAATCAGCATCAGAATAAACTTTGTAGGCAATACCTTGTTGCATTAGCTCATTTGCACTCATGCGTTCACAGAGAAAAAATAAAGACAGTGCCTTATGAGGCCCCAGCAAACGTGATAGTAAATAAGTAGCCCCACCATCTGGCACTAAGGCTATGTTACTGAATGGTAACATCAAATACGTGCTATCACTAACGACTATCATATCACCCAGTAAAGCCATACCCACACCAAATCCAACAACAGGCCCATTCAACGCGGTCACCAAAGGACAGCTAATAGATTTCAAGGCTTTAAGCATAGGGTGATAATACTGATCCAAAACAGCACGAACATCTTTCATGACACGCATCTGATCTGGATTCATCTTTAGGTTTTGACCAGAACAAAAAAAACGACCCTTTCCTGTCAAGACCACACACCTAGGATTCGATTTCATTACGTGATTTACAGCCTCTGTAACTTCTAGAGCCATATCAATAGATAGTGCATTTAGGGTCTTGGGGTCGTTAAGTGTAAGCACTGCTATTTTATTAGATACCCAATCTAATTCAAGGTATTGATATGATTTAACCAAAGCTACATTCTCACTATTTCATGAAATCTTGAGCATCTTATAGTTCAAATTACCCTCAATAACATCATTTACTATTTTCATAACAAGAAATTATTTCCCAAGGTCAGCTTACAATGAATGAATCGGTAGTAACTGAGAGACGAACATAAAGTATGACGACCTCTACACGCTGCTACGACGAATAAAGTCTTTTAGAAATCGAGATAAATTAGGACGCCTTATATGTAATCGACGATATAGAAATTGAGCCCAGCTAATATGAGTTGGTGTAAAACACTTTACCAAAAACGGATGGATTTGCCTGGGTAACAAGCCCATTTCTAAACAAGCACGAGTAATATTTGAATGTACTGAATCATCACAACCCGTTAAACAACTCAAAAAGAGAAGGTCATCAGATGGGGTATTAACTAAAGGTTTAAATCCTTTTCGATGTAGAAACCATGACATTCCATTAGTGTAGTTTTCATAAAGTGGCGCTACCAATCTAACATGGTCATCGGCTGATCGATGGTTATTAATATCTAACAAAACAAATTTTTTTATTAATTGAGTATCAACTGAAATAGGTGAAATCACATACAGACAGTCCGATAGCCCATGGGTTAATATAGATGAAATAGCGACTTTTCTAGCTAAGTCACCGATATTAACATCACCACCTTTTGGTGAAACATCAATTTTTTTATTCAAAATCATTATAATCAATTTTTCACGTGAGGGATCGAGATGCATCAAGGCATTTTTTTGAACATGAGAAACCCTTTGATCTGCTTCATATCCCTTAAATTCCATCGATTGATAATGATTAGGCGCTAATGCTAACACCAGTCGACGTGACTGAGACATACAATTATTACCTGTAAACACATGGTGAATACCTTGATGCTTTAACAAACGGGTACAAGTTTTGTTTAGATGAATACTAATCAGACCACTGGCCATATAATGATTTATGTGAACCATTAAACAATCCACCACTTTATGATAACCATTATACGGCAAGAAATGATCATCACCAACACCCGAAAGATTTTGAGAACCAATCACAGATGCATGCTGGAGATAATGCTTGATATGTGGATACATGACATCAAGTTCAAGCTGAGAGAACATATAACAAAACCAATCACAAAAACGCTCCTGACCTAAACAACTCAGCAAGCATTTAACGTACCATGATTGACGTATTTTTCGGGTTATTTCAAACTTAGGATTATCTCTAATCATATCCTTCAGTAGTTCATCCCAAGTATAATCCAAGCTAAGTGTTTCATCATTATACAGTATATTGAAAACATGTTTGAAGACATGAATTGTTAATGGCTTAACTATATAATAATCAAGGAGAGCCTTAAATTTACCTTTCAAAAAACAGGTTTTCAAATAAGTGTCATAGCGCCCCTGAAAACCGTGGTACATCATCACAGGATGTGTACTATCATGAACCCACATCGCACCGTTTGAGCATCTTTTTAAACGTCCATCCAATGTTTTAAGATCAATAGATGACAAACGTCCACCCACTTTATGATTTTTTTCAATAATCAGGGTCGATTTACCATGAGAAGCCGAAATAATAGCAGCTGTTAAACCGGATACACCTGCACCTACAATTACAGTATCAAACTTTTTCATCTATCTATTCACAAAACAACTAAAAAAGTTATAGGTCATTGTCATGATGATATGGAAAATAATGTCTCATACAAACCTAAACTTACACAACATAAGCAAGTATTTAATAAGATAAAACAGAGCACTCCACAGTTTTGGTCAAAACACATAGCATTACGAATACAATACAATCACATCAGTGATCGTCTAGATGAAAGCAACAAATATAGACAACCTGATAATATAATAGTGCATACATAATCATCCTATAACAAAATTAACAGCAGCACGATCAAATAACAACAACCACAGCTACAAGCTAAAGATAGTACTTGATAGCAAGATAAGTGATTAGTGGGGTTGTCAGTGATCAACAATACTGATATAATACGACAGTTTTAAACACCAGCATCCTCATTATGTCAGCAAAGAAATCAATTCAGCCAAATATAACAACTGTAGATGTAAAGTGTACTGGTTGTGGTGCAACATTTCAGCTTAGTGGAGCCTTCAAGGATAGATATCTCTCTGTAGAACAATGTGAAAACTGCCATTCAGCCTACACCGGAATCAAGTCATCAACTTCCTCAGGCGCCTCAGACAAGTTCTACAGTAAATACAAAATTGACCTCAGCAAGTTTAAGAAAAAAAAGAAGACAGACGCCTAAAGGTATACGCTTAAAATCTGTTCAACCTGGGCAGCCTCGACAAATAGCGCCTAGCCTCAAAACTTGACTGCCGCACTCTAACCACATGCACCATTATCTGTATAAGAGAACATCGGACAAGAAACGTTAATACCAACGACATTGCCTTAGTTGTTTAAAGTCCAAAAACACTCATTTCTATATCGCATAAAGACAGCGTAAGAAATCAAATGAATGTATGTCAAAATATTTCACAATAATATAACCAGTATAGCGGCCTCAAAGCTTTACGAGGTTATAAATGCTAACAACTAGAACTAACAGGCGCGCAGCTCAAACAGCAAATCAATTCTTGATGCGTATATAAAATCGCACTCAGTCACACCATTTAACGAGTTTGTTTGCAATCGTATGATGCACTGATACCCACTCATAACAACTTGAGGCGCGTAGTCATCACACTTCGACACCCAGGAAACAGCGTTAATGAATCTGGACACTTGGTCAGGGTAGTCAAATGAAAATACTCGGGCAAGACATGTCATATCATCCGAAAGTCTCCAATCAGGATGAAGCTCTTGAAGTAATTCCTCAGCAACAGCATCTTCTAGCAACTCAGGCAAGGATTGATGATCGCATGTTTTCAAAATTAAATGGCTAGGCATGGTAGGTTAACAATTTTCATGTTGCTATTGTATGAAATTTGTGGGCATTTTTCAAGAAAAATCACACTTAACAATGGCTATTGATCTAAGTTATTTTTTGAAAAAATTGCATTCTGATAGTAACCTAGCTCAGATATAGACTCATAGATATCATCGAGAGCCCTATGCTTGTTTACTTTAGGGTAAACAGCTAGCTTAGGACACCAATACGAAACAAGTAATTTTAAGGAAGTTACATCGATTTGCCTGTAATGCAATAGTTCCTCAATATGTTGCATATGCTTTCTAATAAACATTCTATCAGTCGTAATAGAATTGCCACTCAACAAAATATCATACCCTCTGTATACATTCAAAGCCTGTCTTAGCTGATCCTGCACTTCAGACAAAGTGAGCTCCGAGTCAAGACAGTCTTGATACAAACCAGAGTGTTGATGCATCTGCTTTACGTAGTTTGACATACTATTTAATGTCTCAGCTTGAGCACCTATCACCCAATTTCTAGCAGGTTCCAGAACGTTAAGATCAACATCTGTTACGACAAGACAAACTTCAAGTATATCATCATGCTCAGGACTAAGTCCGGTCATCTCTAGATCAATCCAAGCTAGTACGGTATTGTGCTTCATCAAACAACCCTAATTATCTTAGCGTAATTGTGCATCGAGCTTCTGGATCAACTGCTTATAATCAGGTAAATCTTTGAGAGAAATCACACCAAGACATAGCCCTGTGACTAAAATCAAATTCTTAACAACCCGTGTAAACACAGGCACACAAAAAAATCTACACACCCAACGCTTGATCCAGGAACCAGAAGCACCACCTATATTCCACCCCGCTATTACAAATGCCATTGATGGGAGAGCCTCTACAAGCATACTAAACACAACAAAGCCTTGATAACTAAACCACTTCCTAAACACATTGACTACAAAAACAGCCAGATTAACAAAAACCAAATAGACAACAGACAGCGAAAAAAGCGACGTCAGTAAACTCTTTTTACCTTCAAGCACAGCACTTAAAAAAGCATAAATTCTTGAAAAGAATGAGAAGAACTTATCTAAAATAGCAATATTATATGACAGTATAGATTGAAACCTCACCAGCACTTATCCTCTATGATCACTACTCAAGTCTATCCCAATTCACACAATGATGACAAGTGTTTTATTGAGAATGAGCAGCTTCTGTGATATAATGAACAACGAGATTGAATCAGGAATTAACCATGGTCACTACAACCAGAACATTATCTATTGTCAAACCCGATGCTGTGAGAAGATCGCTCATAGGAAACATATTTAATCGGTTTGAGCAAGCAGGCCTAAACATCATAGCTACCAACATGATACATATGACTCAAGAGCAGGCAAAACAGTTCTATATCATACACAAAGACAGACCTTTTTACAACGAGCTGGTCACCTTTATGTCATCAGGACCGGTTGTTGTGAGTGTACTCGAAGGACCCAATGCAGTTAAAATGAACCGGGACCTCATGGGCGCTACTAACCCAAGTGAAGCGCAAGCAGGCACCATTCGTCATGACCTCTCTGAGTCCATTGGCGAAAACTCTGTGCATGGATCTGATAGTGATGAAAACGCTGCCACCGAAATCCGATTTTTCTTTCCTGATTTAGCCTAGTTAATGCCTAGCATTTTTAATTATACACGCCAAGCCCTCGGCCAACTACTCAATGACTGGGGGCACTCACCCTTTCGCTCAAAGCAAATATTTCATTGGATTTATCATCGTAACTGTATCGATTTTTCGTTAATGGATAATATACCCAAAACCCTGAGATGTCTATTAAATGACCGTCTTTCTACTGCATTGCCAGCCATTAAACACGAATCAGAAAGTGAGTGTGGCACCATTAAATGGCTTTTTGATACCGGAGCAGGCAATGCTATTGAAACAGTATACATACCTGAGAGCAACAGAGGCACATTGTGCGTCTCATCACAAGTGGGTTGCGCATTAGCCTGCCAATTTTGCGCTACGGGGCTTAGTGGATTCATGAGAAACCTAAGCACTGCTGAAATTTTAACACAGGTATGGCACGCAAGACACATGATCCAAACACGCTTCAAGAATGCACGCCCTATTACCAACGTAGTTTTCATGGGCATGGGAGAACCGCTTCTCAATGAGCGCAACGTATTTGACGCCGTTGATATTTTACTTGACGATCATGCTTTTGGCTTATCCAAATACCGAGTAACTGTAAGCACATCAGGCATCGTGCCCTCCATTAAACGGTTAATTAAACATTGCCAAGCAGCGCTTGCTGTCTCACTTCACAGCGCAATACCTACCACGAGAGACTATTTAGTACCCATCAACAAAAAACACACGCTCACCCAATTGATGGAAGCCTGCGATCTTTATACTCAGACCACAAATAGGGGTATTACTTACGAATACGTTATGCTTGACCAGCTCAATGATACGTTGGTAGAGGCAAAAGCTGTAGCCAACTTACTCAAAAATAGGAAGGCTAAAGTCAACCTTATCCCCTATAATACAGTTTCAGGCTTAGAACTTACACCATCAACTGATTATAGTATTACCACATTCCAACAACATCTCCAACAACACGGTATTGTAACTACCGTACGAAAGACCAGAGGACAAAAAATCGATGCAGCCTGCGGGCAGCTCTACGGTCAGGTCATAGATAGAAAAAAGTCCATTCAAAGCTATCAATTTAAAAGCAGTACAGATATACCTAACTAAGTTTAAAAGCTTACCTGCTGATTCAAGCAATCAAGTAAATTATTTGGTGTATAATATTACAACAACCCATTACCATCAAGAACAACGCTCTTTAAGAAACAACACTTAGCAACACTTTGGGAACTACGGCATACACCGAAAAGATACATAGCATGAACTTTGCATAGACAACCATTAAAATCAAACTTGCCCAAAGCATAGTCGAATGTAAGCAAGTAAAGATCAGGTATCGATAAACCATGACAAAAAGAGGTAAAAGACCGAAAATATCAAAGTGTAAACACTCAGCATAGACACAAAAGACAAAATACACCCAGTAACTTATTTGATCAACTCCATCAATCATGATGAATAGTTGCGCCACCATTAACACAACTATTAAGTGATGACCCATAAATTGATCCTGAAACCACTCGTGTAGTACACTATATAAAATCATCATCGAAAAAGCTACGAGCAAATTCAGCGCAAACTTCTCAAATCCAGTGTAGCGATTTACATGATATGAAGTACTTAACATCTATAATATCCATATGACCAATATTTGTAGTGTAACAGATTCAAAAGATCATCAAAACCAAATACAAAACATCTTTCTTCACCTAGAAGACCATCATCATAACATTACATACCATTATGCCAATTTGGTCAAAAAAGTGCTAATAAGGCGTGTTAATATCTTTTGCTAATAAGTAGTAAGCACGCCCATTGTGTTTCATATGCCCTGCCGATCTTTCTGCCTGATCACCTGAACCAAGAAATAGATCAAAACGCCCATAGCCTTTAATAGCCCCACCGGTATCCTGGTCAACAACAAACCTACTGGGCAACCGCTTCATGGTTTCAGTTTGATGTGCCCCATCAATTTCGACCAGATCCTCAATATAAACAAGAGAACCAGGAGGCATAAGACTGTGGTCGCTCGCTATACTTCTATCAGCTGTTAATGGTACCTCAAGATCCCCAAGCGGAAAGTTAAGTTGATCCAAAACTCTAAAAAATACGTAACTCTGGTTTTCAACCGCATACTTTTGTATATCCTCTGGATGTAACTCAAAATATCGTCTAATTGCATGCATTGACATTTGCTCTTTACTAACATGGCCATCTCGAATCAAGGCCGCTCCAATACTGGTGTAAGGTCTACCATTTTTGTCATGATAGCCAACAGCCATCAAACTACCATCATCCAACTTAACATAACCTGATCCTTGAATATGTAAAAAAAACTGGTCCATGTAATGACTCAGGAAGACAAGCTCAAGACCCTGATCTTTAAGTTTACTCTTAAAATCAATTTCTTCCCGCGTGAACATAGGCACTAATTTATCCCCTACAAATTGAACACGTAATGAAAAGTTAGGCAAATTAGGCCGATGATCAGTTATATTAACGGCATACATGTTAGGACGACGATAAAGTGGATAAGGAAAATGAAGGGGGTCGTACTTCAGGGATCCATGCACAACTGGCAAATAATAACCAGTCAGCATAGATCTCCTATCTGAGCTATGAGCGCCACTAACTTCATATACATGAAACCGATCGCGAATAAGGTCTGCAAGGGCTTCTTTAGTGATACCTTTATCAAAGGCAGCACTAAGCAAAGACAAACCATGTATCTGTCGCCTCCAAGTAAAATCAGGATGAGGTGGCTGATAGTCCGACTCATTCTTAGTTTCAAAATAAATGAGTTGTTTAGCCACAGATTGTTTCAAACTCGATAAGGGAAGCGCGTCCAAAAAACTAGGATATTTAGATGCTGGCAATAATTTAAGACCCAGTGTATCATTCGAAGTTCTATAGATAGCCACATACCAAACACAAGTGGCCAAGAGCCCAAAAGCTGCAACCATGAGGCATAATTTGTTAACATTTAAGCTAAAGTTTTTACTATCCATAGCGATTATTGATCCTTCTTAGGTGCTATTACCCACTTATTATGCCTAAATATCCAGGACATATACCCACTGTGAAAAAAACATGAATCATGAGTATTATGAAATATCCTATTTTAAAGCAGGCACATCATCAGGTTTGATATCTAGCACCCTATTCAAATCCTCCAGCGCTTGCTCATACTTTCCTTGCTGCCTATATACATCTGCACTTGTATGTAAGATTGGCACCACAGCCTGAAACTGAGACTTAAATGCCACATGCACCATCTCCTTGAGTGCTTCAGTCTTTGTAGACATGGATGATGAGGCCTCAATGTTTGCACCAACCATGAATGGACTAAGGCCTTGACTATAAAAAGATGGCATCTCAAGCTGAGTTATTTTTGCTAATATGGGGTCAGATAGGGCATACATGCAAGTATATGGTATTTTTAGTGGATTACACATTTGAACAAGGCACCAAAATTTATCAGCATCATTCAAATAGATATCAACGGCACAGGCATATAAGTCTGAGTGTCTCGTACCTGCCACCACATACATAGGCTCCAAGGCAGTCCAGTAAGGAAATTGTATCGTGGTGGGTTCAATGAAACAGTCTTCGTTCGATCCTGATATGGATAAAGAATTGTAGGCGCTAACCATAAGCATGAATCGGGTTAGATCGTAAAAGGCTAGCGACATATACCGTGCACAGATGGTATTGAGCGTGTCACCTTTTATCACCTTATAGGAAACAGCGTTTCCTGATTCTGACATCCAAGGCAACAAGTTGATAGTAGCATTTTCCTGAATGACATTGATATCGGCAATCTGATTATACAGGCCAACGGCTTGAGCAGCTTGAGCAAAATGATCCATGGCCATTTTATTGAGATCACACCAAGGAAGGTTCTTTTTGTTGTAGACGGCTGGATGCATAGGGGTAGCGGTGCGCCCTACTCTAACAGCTGCACCTTCTTGCGGGTCAAATAATTTCATTACATATAACGTTTCTTAAACTAAGCGATACTACACCATATCGTGTATAAATACAAGCAAAACGATCTATCACGATGAACTTATGGCATACCATTTACCATGCTCAAGCACATAATAAGGCTTGACCTTAATAACTAAGTAATCACGTTTTATGGATGACTGAACCTTGGATACTATACCCAATTTCATACTGGCATACCAAGGCTTACTGGGATGGTTGAGTAAGACCTCGTCACCGACTGATATAGGGGACCCTTCAGGCACATACATGAGACTAAGATCTGCGTTACCTTGACCTACCAAAACGCCGTTGATATGCGTATGACTGACTGTAACTGGCAAAGCACTTTGATAGTCAGTCACAAGCTGCACAACCGCAACGTGAGCGTTGCAACTATTCACACGCCCAAGCAAGGCATCATGATCAAACACAAACTGACCAGATTTCACTGTTTTACAATCCCTTACGAAAGTGAAATAGTGTTTGGCATTAGCCAATGTTATTTCAAATGGTTTAACGCTATAAAGGCTGTGTTTTGTCATTGCTCTCTTTTTGGCTTGCAAATCAGAACGAGCCTGTTGATAAAGTTTATCAAGCACGTTCAGTTTATGCTTAAGTTGATTGTTTTGGTCAACTAAAACTGCTACCTGATCTGAGACAGGAGGATTGATGGCGCTCCCCCAATCCTTAACCAATAATTTTATGTAAGTATGAAACAGTATAGATGGTCGAAATAAATAATAGTGCGCAAACGACACGTACACAGTGTAGGCAAAAATAGCAAGTATGACAACACGCAGAGAGCGTGATATTTTAATCTTGAATGATAATATCTGCATGGTCACGATAGACATCAAGTAATTTGCCACCCCCTCTAACCACACATGTTTTAGGTTGGTCTGCGATGATAACGGGCAATCCAATTTCCTCGGTCAAAAGTCTATCGATGTGTGGTAGCAATGCACCGCCGCCACTTAGAACCATGCCCCGCTCTTCAATGTCAGAAGCCAGCTCAGGGGGTATTTCCTCTAGTGCTGAACGAACTGAGGATACAATACCAAGTAATGATTCTTGCATGGCTTCAAAAACCTCAGAGCTAGATAAAATAAAGCTTCTTGGAACTCCCTCTGCAATATGCCTACCGCTTACGCTCATCTGTTTTTCAGTTTTAGTAGGGAACGCAGTACCGATGGTAAATTTGATGCGTTCTGCCGTTGACTCACCTATTAGACACCCATAGTTTCTTCTCACATAGGCAACGATAGACTCATCAAGGGTATCTCCACCTATCCTAACCGATTGGCTATATACAATACCGTTAAGTGAAATGATAGCGATTTCAGTTGTGCCACCACCTATATCGATAATCATATTTCCTTGCGGATCAGCAATGGGTAGGTTTGCACCTAGAGCAGCGGCTACAGGCTCTTCAATACATCGGACCAGACGCGCGCCTGCGCCATAGGCACTTTCTTTGATCGCACGCCTCTCCACTTGTGTTGAGCCACATGGCACGCAAATAACCACAGAGGGCCTAACTCCGACCATACGTCGATGGTGAACCTTATGAATGAAGCGCTGAAGCATTTTCTCTGTTAGTATAAAATCTGAAATAACGCCCTCTTTTAAGGGCTTTACGGTTTTCCACTCACCGGGTGTTTTTCCAACCATTTCTTTTGCTTCATTTCCCACAATACAAAATTTCATGTTGCCCGTTTTATTAGTCCCTACCGCAATGATTGAAGGTTCATTGAGTACAACCTGCCCCTGAGTGTATATGAGCGTATTGGCAGTACCCAAATCAATTGAGTAATTACGGGACATGGAACGAATAAATGAATTGATAGGCATGAGATTATCCAGTCTTTTGCTGTAATCTATCCTAAAAAACAGCTTGACACAATAGCAAAAATGAATATTATGGCAATCAGATCATTCAACATACAAGCGAGACATCTGAAATGAGTCACGACGAAATTTCACAAGAGGTTCTTGACGATATAGCTTACAGGGCGAGGCTCGGCATCAGCAAGGAGCATATGCAGAACTATAAATCCAGTTTCATCAAGATAATACAAATGCTAGACAGCGTAGCCTCGGTGGACGTGTGTGAATTCAAAGACTATGCAACTCCGCCCACACCTTGCCATCATGTAGCAGCTGACAATATTGAGAACATGGACCATCAGTCCAAGATACTCAACTCATGTCAGCACTACAACCCTGAGACAGGGCTTTTTGAAGTACCAAAAGTCATAGATTAATCAAGGACAAGCATCATGGCCATACAGACTATTAAAAAAACCTCAGAACTGCTTGCGCAAAAGAAAATCTCCTCTGAGGAGCTTACACGCTTTTACATGCAGCGACTGGCTAAGCATAACCCAACCATCAATGCCTGTATAAGTGTTGTTGATAATATTGAACGCGCTAAGTCATTGGACGCTATGAGAGAAAAAAACAGCTCCGGAAGCCTTTCCCCGCTTCACGGCATACCCATCATTCACAAAGACAACCTATGTACCAAAGATATACTCACCACGTGCGCTTCAAAGGCACTGAGTACATTTAAGCCGCCTTATGATGCAACACTTGTTAGCAATCTAAACAAGGCTGGCATGGTGATTATTGGTAAGGCAAACATGGATGAGTTTGCAATGGGAGGATCTAACGAAAACAGCTATTTCGGGCCCTGTCTAAACCCCTGGAACAAAGGCTACGTACCAGGGGGATCATCAGGTGGGTCTGCCGCAGCTGTAGCCGCTCGGCTAGCGCCAGCAGCTATTGGTTCTGACACAGGTGGCTCTATCAGACAACCTGCCTCCTACTGCGGTATCACAGGTATGAAGCCTAGCTATGGTTTAGTATCACGTTACGGTATGGTTGCTTTTGCATCAAGCCTTGACCAAGCAGGTCCAATGGCACAAACTGCTGAGGATTGCGCCATGCTCTTGGACCACATGGCGAGCTATGATCCTGAAAATGATATGACCTCACTAGATGCTAACGACTACCAGTTTAGCCAAAATCTTAAAGAACCTATTCGATCTCTGAAAGTAGGCATTCCTAAAGAATATTTTCACGGGGACCATATCCCTGGTATGCAAACACTCATGCAGCACTGTATTGATGAATATGTTGCACTAGGTGTAGAGATTGTAGAAGTATCATTACCAGATGTGTCACACTGTGTTTCAGCCTACTACACCCTTGCACCCTGCCAAGCCTCATCAAATTTATCAAGGTACGATGGCAACATTTACGGTTACAGAAGTCAGTTAAATCGCCAACAAGATATTGACGATTTTTACATTCAAAACCGATCCGAGTCACTTGGAAGAGAGGTAAAAAGAAGAATCATGATAGGCACCTATGCCTTATCAAGCGGCTATTATGACGATTACTATGTCAAAGCTAACAAAATTAGTAATTTAATCAGACATGACTTTCATGAAGCATTCAGACACGTTGATGTAATTTTAGCCCCAACAGCCCCATCACATGCTTTCAAAATTGGAGAAATGATTGACGACCCGGTAAAAATGTATCAACAGGACATCTACACCATACCTGTTAATCTTGCTGAATTGCCAAGCATTTCATTTCCAATAGGTTTTTATAACAATCTACCCGTTGGCATGCAAGCTATCGGCCCCAAGCTTTCTGATGCAAGGCTACTTAATTTCGCACATAAATATCAGGAAATAACTCAGTGGCATAAACAGATACCCACTGAATTTGATCAAGACGTGTAAGGAGACATTATGAATAAATGGCACGCAGTGATAGGCCTGGAGATACACGTTCAACTGCTCACTCAAACTAAATTATTTTCAAGGGCCCCCACGCGCTACGGCGCCAAACCCAACTCTCAAGCATACATTGTTGATCTTGCCATGCCTGGAGCCCTCCCTGTATTAAACCAGCACGCACTAGATCTAGCCATACGCTTTGGTTTAGGCGTTAATGCCTCTATTAATCAGCTTATATCGTTTGACCGGAAAAATTACTTTTACCCCGATCTTCCTAAAGGGTATCAAATCACACAACATTACCATCCCATCGTGATAGGCGGTTACATCAATATCCCACATCATGACACTGATAAGAAAATTAGACTTCATCACGCACATCTCGAAGAAGACGCTGGAAAATCGATACATGATTATACAGATGACATGACAGGTGTTGATTTTAATCGCGCAGGTACGCCATTACTAGAGATCGTATCAGAACCTGATTTACGAACGCCAGATGAGGCAGTTAAGTTTCTCAAGAAATTGCATACACTGGTTGTTTCTATGGGTATATCTGATGGGAATATGCAGGAAGGATCGTTTAGATGTGATGTTAACGTGTCACTACGCCCCAATGCTAACGCTCCATTTGGACAAAGAGTTGAAATCAAGAACCTCAACTCATTCAGATTTATTGAAAAAGCTATTCATTATGAAATTAAGCGACAAGCTGATGTACTCGATGCAGGCGGTATCATTAAACAGGAAACGCGGTTGTTCAACGAACACACACAAAAAACAGTGATGATGCGTGAGAAAGAACAAGCTCACGATTATCGCTATCACAAAGATCCTGACATTCCATATGTCGTCATTTCCGATGATAGAATCGACAACATACGGACTCACATGCCTGAGTTGCCAGATCAAAAGGCCACCCGATACAAAAAGCAGCTTAACCTAAAAGCTGATGACGCTGACATTTTTGCTAATGATATTAATCTATCTCATTACTTTGATAAGCTATGTGCGGAATCAAGCCTTGAGCCACAGCAGGTTGCTAATTGGTTACTAGGACCAGTCTCGGCCCTCATCAATAAACACAAAGGACACGAACCTATTGAAGACTTAGTAAGCATTAAACATCAAACAGAGCTATTGCAAGCTATAACCGCTGGCACCATATCACATAGCGCAGGAAAGCTAGTACTAGAAGATATATGGGCTTCTAACAAATCACCTCAATCAGTCATTGAAGCTAAAAGCTTAACTCAAATTCAGGATGAGACTGTTATTAGTAGTATCGTTCAAAAGGTTATAGATCAAAACCCTAAACAACTCGCTCAATACCAAAGTGGTTCAGATAAACTTTTTGGCTTTTTTGTGGGACAGATCATGAAAGAAAGCAAAGGCAAGGCAGCACCTGAAGTGGTGAATAGACTGCTAAGAGCCAAGCTTAATGAGCATTGAGCTGATATCATAGATCATCGTAAAAGCACATGATTTTATTTCTTTTGTAAAACTACACTAAAGACACCCTGAGAATAAAACGATAACCGTCCCATACCCTAAAGATAATATAAACCTCTTTGATGGTTTATCTACGTCGTTCTATCTCGATTGTCATAGCCATGACATCGATGTTTTACATCAGCTCAGCTGAAGTACAAAGTCTCCCAACCAATACTTTATTGACACTACCTATATGGTATTTTATAATACATCAGATAGGTCAATTAACCAGGTCTCAATGTCAGCACACCTTGCCAAAAATAACAATATGTATATCACAGGATGGATAATTTTCTGGATTGCTTCCCTATTTTATTTCTATGATTTTTTATTGCGTCTAGCTCCAGCTGTCATGATGGATGAAATCATCAGGCAATATCACATACGAGCAAACCAGTTTGGTCTTTTAGATTCAATTTTCTACTACACCTATACACCACTTCAACTTTTTGCAGGCCCACTTATTGACGAATTTGGAATTAGATTAATCCTACCTATTGCCATGGTAAGTTGCATATTAGGCACAGTTATTGCTGCTCTTGAAATCAGCTACACACTCCTGTTGATGTCTCGGCTTTTGATTGGTTTTGGCTCTGCATTCGCATTTATTGCTGTTTTAAAGTCAGCCAGCGATTGGTTGCCAAGCAGCTATTACCCGTTTCTAGCAGGACTTACAACAACGCTAGGCATGATAGGTGGCGTTGTAGCTCAAATTATTCTTCCCCCGTTAGTCACTAGTGGTGCTAGCCTCTTTTATTATACCGCAGCAATCATTTGCGTTGTAATGCTTGTTTTCTCTCTTTGGCTTATCGAGGACCACCCTAACCACAAGCAAGCAGGCCATACCATAACGGACGTCTTTAAAGATATCAAAGACGTCATCAGCAAGCCCATCACGTGGCATACTGGATTAATTGGCTGCTTACTATTCACACCTGTCCAGTTATTTGTCACTTGGTCAAAAGCTTTTTTTGCTCAGTCGATGCTCATCCCTGATTACACAGCAGGACAGATAAGTAGTATGCTGTTTTGGGGTATTGCACTTGGTTCACCTATCATAGGTTGGCTTAGCAATTTTATGCCATACAAACGACTCAATCTTATAATCTTAACAGGCGCCTGGCTAAGCATGATACTCATGGCTCTTATACTTTGGCTTCCACAAAACTCAAACGCATCGCAAATGGCGCTTTTGATGTTTTCACTAGGTATCACGGTGGCTACACAGCCACTGGTTTTTGTCATCATTAGAAACGCATTCCCCCAACAGCTGACTGGAACCGCAAGTGCCTGCGTCAATATGATTGTCAATATAAGTAGCTACGCCCAACCACTGATAGGTCAAATCATCCAATCTGGAAAGCACTTGGCGCCTACCATCGATGGTTTTAGTGGCTATAGCCTTCAATCATGGCAACAAGGATTATCGGTCATCGTTGTAGCCTTGTTTATATCAGGCTTGTTGGCTATTTTCTTAAAAACAAATCCACCATCAGAGTAACCTACAGATGCAGCCCCCATCCTCCATCGCACACCATCATCGTTTTTTCATTAAAACCTATGGTTGTCAAATGAATAGTTATGACAGCGAAAAAATGTCAGACATTCTCAAATCCAAACTGAAAATGGTAGAAACCAATAGTATTGATGATGCAGATCTCATCATCATGAACACTTGCTCAATCCGTGAAAAAGCCCAAGAAAAAGTATTTTCTGAATTAGGGCGTTGGAAAAAAAGCCTCGGCCATAGACAAGCAGTCATAGCTGTTACAGGCTGTGTAGCCAGTCAGGAAGCTGAACAGCTGATTAAACGAGCTCCCATTGTTAATCTAGTACTAGGGCCACAAACCATACATCGATTACCACTTATGTATCTGGCTCATTTAATGCATAAAACACCACAGGTAGATGTATCGTTTCCTGAAATTGAAAAATTTGATCAACTTCCACAAAAGACCACTGAATCAGTTACAGCTTTTCTTTCGATCATGGAAGGTTGCAATAAGTACTGTACTTATTGTATTGTTCCCTACACGAGAGGCACGGAAATCAGTAGATCATATAATGACGTGATGAACGAAGCCAAACACTTAGTCGCAAAAGGCATTAAAGAGATCACACTACTGGGACAAAACGTAAATGACTACGACGGCACCATAGATCAGACCGGTGAATCTGCTAACCTTGCTCTTCTTATTCATGCCATTAGCCATTTATCAGGCATACAGAGAATACGATTTACCACATCACACCCAGCGGCCTTTGACCAGACCTTAATCGATGCCTACAGTGTGGCCACATCTAAATTATGTAAGCACCTACATCTACCTGTTCAGAGTGGTTCAAATAGAATTTTATCACTCATGAAGCGGGATTATACCTGTGAGCAGTACATAGATATTATACAAGCACTCAAACAGTGTTGCCCTGGTATCACTATTTCAACCGATATTATAGTAGGTTTTCCCGGAGAAACAGATGATGATTTTGAACAGACACTCAAACTTGTAGACACTATTGGTTATGACCACTCATATAGTTTTATTTACAGTCCGAGACCTGGAACACCAGCTTCATCCCTAAAGGACCTCATACCTCTTAATGTGAAAAAGGAGCGGTTAGCACTATTACAAACCAAACTGAAAGAAAGTGCACAATACATTGCTCAAGACATGCTCAATCGATCACAACCTGTTCTAGTTGAATCAGTATCACAACATTTACCAGGGCATCTTATGGGTAGAACTGAAAACAACCGGGTTGTTCAATTTCAAGGTCCTGAGGAATTAGTTGGCAACATGACAAACGTAACTATCACCCAGATTCTCGACAATAGCTTACGGGGCAGACTTGAGCATACAACTCAACCCCATGCTGAATCTATCGAGATCTAATTAATTCTACGTATTAAGCCAATACTGTGCTATGCTTGTGTTAAGGCCATTACCTACAATAGCTGCAACCATGACACCACAACTATACAAGCCAGAACTTAATTCTTTGAATTTATTTCAGCAATTATGTGGTCCCAACAGCGAACACTTAACTATCATCGAGAAAAAATTTGCCGTTACTATAGAAATCATTGGCAACCAGCTCTGTATCCACGGAAAAAAAAAACAAGTACTCTCAGCCATTGCTAGCATCGATATATTATGCAACACACTGAATGAAGGTATTACGCTATCCCATGAACAAGTTAGTAGAATTTTAAGTAATTCTTCACAAAACCGTGGGTATCATACCATCATCACCGTTTACAGCAAAACATTCAAACTTGCTAACCCACAACAAGCTTTGCTTCATCAGCGAATACAGCAACATGATATCACTTTTGCCATAGGTCCAGCAGGAACAGGGAAAACATTTGTAACAGTACTCTCAGCGCTTTACCTTCTTGCCAACCAAACCATAAAAAAAATAATTTTAACACGCCCAGCAGTTGATGCAGGTGAAAAATTAGGATTCTTGCCAGGTGACCTCAGTGAGAAAGTCGACCCTTATTTAAGACCTTACTATGATGAGCTTCATCATATTATAGGCATAGACTCCACCCAAGAACTCATTGACCGTAAAATTATTGAAATCGCGCCCATAGCTTTTATGAGAGGGCGCACGTTCTCAAAAGCATGTATTATAGCAGACGAAGCGCAAAATCTCACCTTGAGTCAAATGAAGATGCTACTGACTCGTATTGGCCATCACAGTAAGATCATCGTAAGTGGTGATATTACTCAATCTGACCTTTGCGGTACACAAACATCAGGTCTGGCACATGCTAAACGTACCCTACAACATATTCCAGAAGTAAGCTTTACCTATTTTGCTACTACCGAAAATGTCCGAAATCCACTGATATCAAAAATTCTATACGCTTATGATCAAGATCTTAAAAAAAGTTAACCGTCAATTATATAAAGCACTCACACAAATGGGGGCTTGGATAAATAGTAAGAAAACATATGGTACGCATGATTATTACGAATTAGATAGCTTACTCAAAATCATGCTAAAAAAAGGGGAAATTAATAAACCACAGATTCACATGATCGAGTCTATTTTAGTCTACGATCGATTAAGAGTCAGGGATATTATGGTACCACGATCCAATATTAAGGCACTGTGTATTCATGACTCAATCAATACTATTATTGAGTGTATTCAACAAACTAAACATTCTAGATATCCTGTCTATGATAAGCACATAGACGATATTCAAGGATTATTTTTAGTAAAAGATTTAATTGCGCATCATAATATTCATGTAGAATCAGACATACTCAAATCCCATATTAGACCTATACTGCATGTTCCAGAAAGTAAACATTTAGACTCATTATTGTCTGATTTTCAATCAGCGCATGCACATATGGCCATTGTGATTGACGAGTATGGTGGTATTTCAGGACTGGTTACTTTTGAAAATCTTATTGAGCAAATCACAGGTAATATTGAAGATGAATTTGACCGTTCTTTCTCGGAGCGCTCAATGATACAAAAAACAGGATCTGACACGTTTATCGTAGACGCTTTAACGCCCATTAATATGTTTAATAAGCGTTTTGATACATCATTTTCTGATCGTCACTTTGATACCATTGGTGGTAAGGTCTCTCAGTTATGCGGTAAAATACCTCAAAAAAATGATCTATTCGAGATAGGTCCTTTTTCAGGCAGAGTACTACATGCTACTACAAAGCAACTTAAAGTATTTGAATTAAAGAAAAAATATTGATGAATGATCATCTTTTTATTACACTATCATATGATTAAAGTTCACCTAAAAAACAACTGGTTTCTTTTCATATCCATAGGATTGGCCGGTTTATGCTATAGCCAAGCCATGAGATCACCCTACTGGTCTTTGGTTTCACTTATAGGTTATGGTTACTTCCTAAGAACAAAAATGCAACCAATACCAAACCAAAAGTATTATGACCTTTTTTTTACAACAGTATGGCTACTAGGAAGCCATTATTGGTTGATACATCCCATGGTCAGCGTTATGCAAGTTCCCATGATCATCAGCATACCATGCCTGTTACTATCCTGCCTACTGTTAGCTCCACTCTTTAACATACCATTGTGGTTATGTGACACCTTGGGCACATACCGCCTTTTTCCCCTATTTTCTCTGCTTTTTGACATCTTGAGGCAACATACACCACTCGCACTACCCTGGACCAATCTTGGTCTCATCTGGCTAAATCTACCCTTGGGACCTACGCTATTAGCCATATGTGGACGCTTTATCTGTGCGTATCTTATACTAACTGTTATCACTACTGTAACCTCTAGGCAAAGTCACAAGACAGGCTGGTTCCGACTTATCTATACTCTCATCACAGCTGTATCTGTAGCATTGATCCTTCATAAGAGAGGCAATCACACACCATCTAGATCATCCGATACCACCCCTATGAGTATTATACAGGGCAACCTAAGTGCTCATGAAAAACTCAATCCATGGATAACCTGGAATGTATACAAAACATTACTGGATAAGCATCAAAGCCCTAACACCATACACATCATACCTGAAGGCATGTTAACCACTAACACTGATCACTACCAAGATGATCTCAAACAAAGTTCGAGCCTACCCAACAGCATTATCGGTTCTACTTTATTTGATCAGCATCAAATAGAAGCCACTCAAGCCGCCTTGGGGTTCGGTAATATAAAAGGACATTATTATAAGCAAATATTAGTGCCCTTTGGTGAGTCCGTCCCATTCCATTCTCTACTCACCAACCTCCCCTACATTGGTAAGCATATCCCAGAGCCATCAGCCAAATGGACTAATAGCTCACCTTACCTAACTGATGGCAAGCATTATTTTTCACCCATCATCTGTTATGAATTATTTTTTAATCATACAATTGACACTCATCTGACTGATGCATGGGTGGTGCTGGCAGAAAACACCTGGTATGAAAATACCTTGATGCAAACACATTTTTTAAACATGGCAAGATTAAAAGCCATTGAAACGGGCAGGCCAGTTGTTTTAGCTATGAATAAAGGACCGAGTGCCTTTATCAGTGAGCAGGGAAAAATTGTGAATCAGAGCCAATATGGCCAAAAGACTATACTATCTCACCCACTAAAAATTAATAAAGCCAGTGGGCTAGGTATACTACATAGTACTATTGCCCAGCTCTTATTTATACTGGGTATTGAGCTTGCTTACGGTTGTTGTTTAATGGGGTATAGATGGCTAAAACAGGCACCTAACCAAACACTCAAGCACGTATCAATGTTAAAATAAACCATTTTCGAATGTAACAAAACCTAGGACCTCAAAGGGGTAAGGGCTATGACTTTGTTGCTGATGCCCTATACCTATTTCAAAGATCATAGAACACTTACCGCGAGCTGATCAATCTAGATGGCACCCACCATGATACTTTGATAGATTCCGCGTTAGGATCATCAGGTGTCGTGCTCAGGATTACCAAATACCATAAGCTATGGTTGTCATCATTGCTATTGACATGATTCACTAGGCCCCCCTATCTATCTGCACCATGAATGGTGATCTCAATAGAGATCGTGCAAGACAACACTATCGTAGACAGCCAACACTTGACCAATCGATTGATCACAAACAGCTATCGTCGCGGGCCCTTCTAACACTCATGAAAACACCCCTGATAAAAAAGATAATATAAACAATTATGTAACAAATAATGTAAGCTTGTTTATGTTTTTTTTAGTTTGATTCAGGTATTTTAAATAAGGTGTTAAGTTAGGATCACAAATACATGCTAAGGTTAAATCTAAAAAACATAAGCTCATTCCTTCCCACTATAATAAGTAGCTACATGCGAACAAGTGGCGCGGTCATCAATCTTGAAAAACAGCAAGATAAAAAAGACGGTCAGCGACTAGATGAGATCAAACAGAACATTACCTACACTTTTATTACTCTTTTATCCTTTGGTTCTTTATTTCCACTAACCCCCGTTCTCTTAGCATGGCTTTCTATTCAATGTTTATTGGTCTATTATCAAGCGGTTTACCTTGATGACACCAGGCGCTGTGTTTTTAAAGATAAGCATGGCGAGATACAGCCAATCTGTAACGCATCAGGGCAACCGATAGCAAATTATCTAACCCTTAGCGAAAGCCAATCAAGTGGGGATATGTTTAGATATAATGCTAAAACTAGTACCTACAGCCCCCAACAGGGTCCTTTAGTAGACGGCACCAAAGCTAAGCACTTTCAACAAGCACAGAGCACACTACGAAAAACTTCAGAACCATCACAAGAAAATAAATATTTCAGAAGACACAATAACCATGCAAAAGCCAGTTGGTTATTTATGTCAATCATGCCCATGTTGGAATTTGCAGTAAGGCCTTTGGTTAAAGTGATAAACATACTGTTATTAGAAGTATCAGCCATTGAAATGTGTGATAACCTCTACAAGACAGGTAGTGTTAATGCAATGCCTTCTGTCCAACCCAAAATGACTGATAGAAACGGGAGCAACGGAGTCAAGAAAAAAGCCTTTATAGCTAAGAAACATAACAAAGTTTTACTACAAAAAGTTTTAAGTTATACAATGAGTCTTGCCTATATTTCAGTCTGTGCAACAATTCAATCTATCTTTTGGCTATTGGACAAAATAGCTGAAATACTACATGCATTTAAATTCTATCGGCATTGCCATTGGCTTTTAGAAATCTCCTCTCAGATCATTTACTGGGCATCAGCAGGTGTTGTACTTTATCAATATTTCGTAACACCTTCCGTACCATCTATGATTATGGCAGCCTGCATGGCTTTTGTCATGATTGAAAAATACAAGCTCGTACCGGCCAGTATGCGTGAACGGCTCGAACAACTACGATTCATTATGCCTAATATACACCTCATGTTCTCGCTTATTAGCGGTTCACTTGGCAAGAACTTTTTACCCGCAGGTAATGTCATTACAAAATTATGGGCAATCGTAGACTTAGGCTTGAGTCTATTTTTCTTGATCACACAAACGCTGGGCTACGTAATCAGCAAAACAGGCAAAATGATTGTAGCATTGTTGACATCAGGGATCACAAGGGTGTCAGGTCTCATTAACTTAGCTATCGAAGCACACAAGCGTTACAAGAACAACAGAAAACTTTCAAAACTAGATAAAACAGGCTCACAGTTTTTGGTTGATCATGTTCTTGCTAGCTTCTATACCATCACACGATCGTCCCAGGCAAAACAAAATCAATCGTCTACGACCGAGGTTGAACTCTGGCCAGAACACCTGAACACGTACAAGGGTGATATTAAAGCTACTTCTAGGGCATGGAAAGAGCTTAGCCAAGATTTTATGTGTTTAGATGAGCATATTAAAACCCTAACTCAACATGCTTACTCATCCCGAATCGATCAACTGTCTAGCACTCTAAGCCTGAATCCAGCATTTTTTGACAATAGATCCTCCGGAAGTCTAAATACTGAAGATCAATCTATTCCTACCCAAATTAATGCAGCACGAATGGCTGATTTTTTAACCGAATCGTCACAAGCTGATATCAGATTATGGGAAGATTTTTGTAAAAGCTATAACGATGTCCAAACAGAAAACGACATTGAAAAATCCGTAATTGACGCTTTTGTCAATGGTAGTAGAAGTGATCAGTACACCATACTAAGATCAGATCTTGAACATGTTGAGTCGTTAAGTGGTGAGTATACAGATGGAGCGAAGGCATTGATTCAATCACTCATCCATGCAATATCACAATTATCAAATGGGCTTATGGACAAACAACAAAATGCCATTAAAGCCATACGTCGTATACAAGGGTCCAAAAACGGAGACATGCCAACAAAAGCAAATATCTCACGCATATATAGTCAACTAAAGCGCGAAAGCACAAGTGTGCAGAGTGACTCCTCAACAGCCCCCAGCATTCCATCAAAATTGAGTGACGCAAGAACAGCCTATGAGTACATCACGCTCAGGGACTGTTACGTCACGTCGTTATCTAACTTTCTTGCACTGTCAAGAAAATGCCAAGCTGGTGTTCTAACCTACGCAACAGACAGATTAAAGTTTATCAGCCAAACTAAAACCCTAATTGCTTGTGATGACCTGACCGATTTTCAGACACAATGTCGTGAAAGCCACCAAGCAACCCAAGATCAATTACTTCAAGAGGCTACGGTTATATCCAGAGAAGCCATCACTCAAGAGTCACAATTCGAGCAGATAATGACCATATCTAGGATGAATATACTCAATAACATCTCTTTTTATAATCAGCTTGCAACTCGGCGCTTTGAACATACATCCACACTTCCTTATATCATTGACTATTTGTTACTATCGGCATTTACCGGTTCTCTCATTCAAGCAGGCTCTCACGGTAAAGATGATATTCACATGCACAATATCACGCACGGCATGTTAGCCCCGGGTCACGGGTTCAATGGTGACCTTGCCAGTATGTCAAGTTCCATAGAACGAGAGATTCTCGGACCCAGTAATCTAATTCTACAGACTTGCAACTATTTTTGTACCCATCAATATCTTAGATCATTTACTGAACACTTAAAATTGGATGGTCCATCAATTAGAAGGAATTTTGAGCACATTGAAGAAAGAAGCCCAAATCTACTGATTGTCACACCAATTAGCAAAATAGAATCCGTTAACGATAACGTATTTTTTAATCACCGTGAATGGTTAATGCTTACAGAAAACCCCATGCGTGCTGGTCAGCACTCATCTTTAGGTTGTCGCTTGTACGAACAGTTCAGGGCACATTTACCCACTGGACTCCTTGATTGCCCAACCACGAACGAAGAAGCCGAGCGCTACTACGAATTGGCCAAGCACAATATCCCTCATATCAGCAAAAGCCCCATACTCATCATGGCCGTCATTGAGTGTATCATCGAGGATAAGTTCATATTAGATTATGCAAACACGAAAAGGGATACGCTACAAGTCTCTGAGATGGATAAATACACTCACGAGATTGTAGATCATTTATCAGACGATCCTGACATCATTATTGATACCTCAAAACTTTCACCGGAGGCCAGTGAAAGAGCAACAGCTATCAAAGCAAAAATTAAGACCATCATACTTGAGACTGCCAAATCACCACTTGGAGAGATAATTTTTACTAAAGGTAATGAAAACATGTATCCAAGTCTTGCAACCGCTGGCTTTTTAAATCGCTGGAATCTTCTCACCTCATGGTTTTCAAGTCATGAAAATCTTAGGGTATCTAGGAGATTTCTCAAAGCACTAGGATATAGTGATGATTGTAAGAACATTATACAGGATGTACACAACAACTTTCACCAGATATGCTTACCCATGGTTGCGACCAATATGCTTAAAGTGGGCGCACTTATTAGAAGAGACAAAACACATGCCTCAAGACAGTATCATTCTGTACCGAATTTTAGAAAAGAAGTTAAGCATCATCTAAAACAAGATAATGGACCACTACAACAACTTGTACTCAACCTCGTTGAAAACAGCTACGCATGCATAGATAAAACAGTGCTTTTTTACAAACAATTTATATGCGATTTAGCCCAAAACTACTCACGTGCTAAACAAGACTATAAAGCAAACATAACTAAGGTGCTCAAGGCCAGATCACGACACTTAGCGAGTGTTATTTTGCTTATCGCCGGCCCCGGGAGTTTCTTATATTATACGTGTAAATTTGCACAAGATAACACCCTGTCTATTGTTCGCTTGCTGGTAGATAATCACAACAAGTATCAAACATCCATGTTCATGACCTTTGCTCGCGATCTCGGGCGCCTTATCAGTACCAAAGCAAAGATTTTTATAGAGGCTCCCGCTAAACATACCGCTTACGGTTTATATCAACTTGGATACACTTTATCTAAATTTGCACTTTCACTGGTACTGGCAGCTACGTTTATATTAAAACAACTTCTTCAACTTTTGGATAAATGTGTTTACGATATCGTTAGAACACCACTTTATCTAGCCGATTGTGGTATTAAGCGGATTCTGAATCTAAGCATTCGAACTGTTCAGATCAAACTACCTTACTTGGGTCATCTAAAGTTGCCCACCTTCACCACACGCAACAACCAACATACACGATGGCTATTGAGCGCCTATAACAGTATTGCTGACACCCGATTATATAACAGCAATTCACTTCAGGATATTGCCACTTGGCTATTCATCGAACCATGTATGAAATGTTCAAAAAATCTAACTAAAACATTTAGCCCTATATTTAGTTCATGTCAGCGTATGATAAGTACCGATCTTAGTAATTTCTATCACGCAGTTAGGTCTAGCAATTTAGCTGGTATTACAAGGCTCACCAGAAGTAAAGATAACCATTGTTGCAAGTGTAACCAACAGAACGGGCCTGAAACAAAGGCAAACCTAGGAACTTTCACTATTTAAATACTGGAGTTATAAAGAATAGTATCTAATCTAAAGTCTATCCTAGTTTATGTTCCATGGTATTCGGTTCAATGCATACCCTTAGATTACCATCATTAACCTGGATATGAACAACATCAATAAACGGTAGATATTGGCCTATTTGACTCCATACAGTAATACTACGAGCGCAACATTGCTCACGATCACTCTCACCCTTTTCAATATCATAACTCAGTTTTTTTAGAATCTAAAATTTCAATATCATTTGGATTATTATTAGTCGAAAAATAAGTATAGACCTTACGTTCTACCAAGCTATTATCAGCATCATATATGAATAAAGCAGTTGCATCATCTTTAGCTATTTTATCATTTGATGTGATAGGCAGTCTGAAATTCAGGAAACATATCAGGAGAGTGGAAAGGGGATTGCAGAAAATCACTGGTGGGTTTATGGCGCAACCCAGCTGTGACTAAGGGTTTTAAATAAAAGCCTTGATTTGAAGTATTATCAACCATTTTTACGTCTTTATTTGTCGATACTTATATTTAGGATCTATGTCAACACTCGATTTAGTTCTAGCATGTGCGTATACACAACGACGCGTGCACCTCATCAAATGTGGTGGCATTTGTTAACCACCACACCTGTTGAATATTAACCATATGACTACAAAGCAATACTCTTTTACTGAATAGATATATGATCTGGGTCTGGATGTTGTTGTTGATTAGACCAGGCAAGAAATTTAGGGACAATAGCATAAACCTGAAGAGCCGAAAACATCATAGCAAAGATAAAATATTCGTCTAGCCCTCCTGAAAAGGCATATATCAATCCACCTACAGGACTGTACTGGCTACTCCATTCACTATTGGCCAATAACAATACTCCTATAATAGCCATGATCCAAAAACCAAAGTGATAGGCCTTAGCAGTATAAAACTGAAGTGTATTGAGTTCCCTTTCATCTAGCGGTGCTCGACTCATCGTAATAGTTGGATACTGATTTAAAAAAGGTTCAACTTTTGAAGTAAGGAAAAAATCTATAATTATATGTGTAATGACCAAGGTCAGAGTAAACAATAATCTCATGTTAGACACTAACCATAACACCATACTCAAACCTAGAAACCAAGCAACAGTTAATCCAGCCAGGAGTATCAAAATCATACCGATTTTTTCATACTGCTTGAAGGCATGTATGATGACCAAACCTGAAGTAGCCATGCATACAATAAGCCATGATAATGAAGTATTCAGTACGTTATTATATTTTAGTGATGTCATATCAACTGTAGAACTAAAACTCAAGTAGTACCCTGCCATGACCAAAGCAGCATAAATGCCAAATAAACACCAATGTATGATGATGGGTTTTTTGTAAGTCACGCTTAACATATTAATCCTCCATTGTATCTGCGTATTATTTATAAACTGTCACTAAGATCTTTAAACGGATCCATGCTAAAGAGCTTATCAATGGGTACACCCAGTGCACCAGCAAGCTTGAAAGCAAGCCATAGGCTCGGATTATAGGCTTGGCGCTCTAAATATCCAATAGTCTGAACGTTGACGCAAACCAGGTTAGCCAACGCTTGCCTAGATAAACCTTTTGCTATTCGGAGCAGTTTAATACG
This sequence comes from Pseudomonadota bacterium, assembly GCA_036148435.1. GTDB lineage: Bacteria > Pseudomonadota > Gammaproteobacteria > Comchoanobacterales > Comchoanobacteraceae > JAYYHL01. Next base: position 393,648 of record JAYYHL010000008.1, read on the forward strand.
ATTATAGATAACGGTCATACATAACAATACCACATAATATTGCACATATACAACATTAAATATTAGTATTAATATAAAATGTAAGTTAAACCTATGATATTAACACCTAAAAATATTTACTCTTGATGATGAGATGTTACATATAGCATCCATAAACCATATCATATGATCAATAAATTAAAATAAACAAACTTGCATGCACCCAATCAATTGGCTATGCTTACAAACAGTCCATTGGAGAGGCGCTATCATGAATACAGATACCCGTATCACAATTTTTGGTGGAACTGGTTTTATTGGACAAGCAATTGTGCATGCCTTGTTAGAATCACACACAGAGACTACGATCATCATAGCATCAAGGTCAAAACCTAGGCAAAGCCTCAAACACCCACGTATTCAGACTATCACCATTAACCAGCAAGAACCCCTAGAATCCCATAGCCAACTGTTCTCATCCAGTACAGTGATTAATTGTGTGGGACTACTCTACGAGCAGGCCCATAATACTTTTGAACATGCCCATGTAAAACTGCCCAAACAGATAGCCGAGGCATGCTCACGGTATGATGTAAAGAACTTCATTCACTTGAGTGCCCTAGGTGCTGATATAGAATCAGCATCAGAATATGCACGCACAAAGGCTATGGGAGAAGCATGTTGCCAACAAGCCTTTCCGAAAGTCATTATTATGAGACCGAGTGTCGTCTTTGGTCCTCAAGATAAGTTTATCAACCGATTTCATGACATGAGCACATGGTCACTTGCACTTCCAGCTATAGGCGGTGGTTGTACTAACATGCAACCCATCTACGTAGCAGATCTCGTCACTTGTATTCAAACATGTATTCAACATCCAAAACCCTACCAGCAACACATCTATGAGATGGGAGGACCTGATATACTCACTTTTAAAGATATACTTAAACTCATACTCAAGACGAGTGGGCGTAGACGACTCATCATCCCCATACCCTTTTGGGCAGCGGGTCCACTTGCAAAAATGACTCAACATTTTATGCCATGGTTACTCACCTATGATCAAGTAGTATTACTGGAGCAAGATAACATCGTTACTGACAAACAACATAACCAAAATACATTCAACATTAAAACCCAATCATTGAAGTCAATACTTAAGTCCTATTCATTTTGTAAGTAAGTATGGTGCTAAAGGATTAAATTAAACCAAACCAGGACACAAAAGCCATTGCAAAACAAAACAGCTAGCCACCAGATCAAAAATGCCCACCTAACGCTTCAGAAATATTGTTGAGTCCTCTGGCAATATATCCTGATCTAGAGTATCAAGTGCCCTTGATATAGATCTGTGTCGTCATTCATCCCTTATCACCACCACGAAAACAGCTGATATTTTTGTAAGCATGATCATTTTGGCGTATCATGATAGAGTTACATGACTCAAAACACTTATCTCATGGATTCCTCATCAGCCATCAAACCTTTTAATGAAGCACTCGTTACTTGGCAAAACACATATGGCAGGCACGACCTACCATGGCAACATAACCTCAATCGCTATCGAGTCTGGATTTCAGAAGTTATGCTACAACAAACCCAAGTTAATACTGTTATACCTTATTATCAACGATTCATGGACCATTTCCCAGACGTACAGACACTGAGTATGGCATCCGTTGATAAGGTGTTAGCACTATGGTCAGGACTTGGATACTATAGACGTGGCCGTTTTTTATGGGAGGCAGCGCGTGTTGTGATGCAAAAACATCACGGCATCATGCCTAAAAAACCTAATGATCTTATAAACTTACCTGGTATTGGCCAATCAACAGCCCATGCTATTTTAAGCCTTGCTGACAATCAACCCTTTGCCATATTAGACGGAAACGTTAAGCGTGTATTGATACGTTACGCCGGACTCAAAACCCCATGGCAAGACCCTAAAACTATAAAAAAGCTATGGCAACTGGCCGAATATTTAATGCCTCAATACTATTGCCGGGAGTATAACCAAGGATTAATGGACCTGGGCACATCCATCTGTAAAAAATCTAAACCGCTATGCGAACAATGTCCTATCCAACGCCATTGCCAAGCACATATACAAGGTATTACCCATCTGTTACCCATCACATCGCCTAGAAAACCCTTACCCAAACGTAGCCAGACTTTGTTAGTAATCAAACATCGTGACCACATCTTAGTCACCAAACGTCCAAACAGTGGCATCTGGCCAAACCTATGGTCACTACCAGAGCAACAAATAGGCCAAAAAGATCAACATAGCATTCCAAAAGAATGGGTTATATCCTCACAAACACTTCAAAACATCAAACACAAGTTTACCCATTTTGAATTAACCATAAACCCAGTACTGCTCGAAACCAACACACAAGACGCTGAACATTTTGGTATTCAAGGTGATTGGCTGTCACGCTCTCAAATCAATGAGTATGCACTGGCTAAACCTATCAAAACACTCTTACAGAAGCTGTTGTAACAGATGAAATACTTATACTAGCCATCTAACGACACAGACTACACGGTGTGTTTAGCGTGACCATATCTTGGTATCAAGCACGCGATAGTATGGAGTGAGGGTCAAGCCATCCCAACTGAACTGTTAACAAACGTCTTAATTATAGCTGATTCTGTTTGTGTTGTTTGATCATGTAGTTGATCAGGGTAGGCACAGTGGTTAGAAGCACAGGCTAGTTGGCTTTTGACATATTTTGGTACTAATTCAACACACTTCAAAGGCCTGCTATACGGTTGATTCTGCTGGTACTGGATAGCCTGCACTAAAACATTAGTTTCTTGAGGAATCGTATCGTCATTGATAAGACCGGTAATTAATACATCTTCGGCATAAGTAGATAACACATCAAACGGCACATTTAAATTAAATCCCTCATGATCAACCCATTGGACAATAATTGAAAACAAATATTGCTTTAGTCTTGGTACAGGAAAATAACTCAGCAAACGTTGTGGTAAACGATCAAGGGCTTGGTCTATAGAACCATTGATATGCGCTCTCATCCCTAACCAAAAAGAATACAAACCTTGACTCAAGACGCACTGAAACGCCACAGAACCACCTAAGTCATTGAATAACTCTTGATCTTGCTTAAGCCTGACAAATACATGGCTTGCAATTAACCCACCAAAAGAATGGCCCATGATACACCACTTTGAAGCACGACGTAACCCTATTAGGTGTTTACAGAGAGATTGATGATCAGTCACAATCTGAGACAACGATGATACAGTATGATAGAGTGGTTTATCTAAGTCATACTGATTGGGTCTATGGTTAAATAGATAAGCCACACAATTTAAAGTTGAAGCCAATTGATGAATACGGTTAACACTAACATGATAGTCCTTGTGATTCTGCTTGCCCATCACAAAATATAGGCACTGCCGAGAATGAGGCTGCTGAGGCTTATACATCCTTCCCAGAAATACCACTCGCTTACCCTCTCGATTTAGAGACACCTGAATATCTTGCCAAACATCTGTGTTAAGAGGCATTTTTTGCCTATGGCAACTATCAGAAGTATCAAATATTTGCTTTAACCCCATTAACCGTAGATTGATCAGTCGTGCAAGACACGAAAAAACTCTCAGCATTAGGGACTTGTATGGCATGCGGTGAATGTCCATGAGCACAGTGTTATTTTATAATCAGAAAACACCGTAACGCCATGACCATCTCATGTCAAGCCCAAACCAAGATCAGTAAATTATATCATAATACGGTTACAAACCATCACATAAGACCCATAGCGCCATGAGAGCACACGTGGTATGCTATGCATGAAATCGCAACGATAATACTCATGTCTCAACCACACAACAGACTTTCAAAAAACACCCACCACGACCCATATGATGACACCGAGGTACGCGAAAAGGCACTCAACCCTAATCAATCATTTATTATCCAAGCACCGGCTGGTTCCGGGAAAACTCAATTATTGATTACACGTTTTTTAACCCTCTTATGCACCACATCAAAACCTGAGTCACTCTTGTGTGTAACGTTCACTAAAAAGGCATGTGGAGAAATGCGTACTCGCATCCACCAAGCACTCATGCTTTGGCAACAACCCAAGCCTAGTAAACCTCATGAGGTAACGCTCTGGACCCTAAGCCACAAAGTAAAGCAACACGCCCAGCGTCATCAGTGGCCACTCGAGCTCCTGTCAGCAAAACTCAGTATTTTAACTATGGATGCAACTTTCCAACAACTACTTGCCATGGCACCCGAGCCATATGCCGTCTGGTCACGGTTTGGTATTGAAACAGAGCCCAGTGTATTGTACCAAAAAGCGATTTCAGCCTTTTTAGATTTTATCAACCAATCACCACCCTATCAAAACTATTATGCTACCTTACTCAGCTACCATCAGCATAGGCAACTTCATGTAGAGTCTTTATTACACAAACTATTAACCAATAGAGAACAGTGGCTACCTTCCTTGATGGCTGCCCGTCATGATGACTTTATTAAGATTATGCACTATAGCCTAAGCAAACAACAGTCTCAATATTTGACTGATCTATGGCAGAAAATTCCTAAGCAAGACTGGATTTCACTTAACCAAGCTGTTCGAGCATGGTGCCAAACACTTTTAGATCATGGTTTTGAAGACACCAGTATTCAATCGCTACCTCATCTAGTACATGGCGACACTGAGGCTATAAAAGAAGCAAAGGCATGGTCACAGTGGCTGCTTTCAAAGCAACAAACTTGGCGAAAACGCTATACCACAAGTGATGGCCATTTAGCTGAAAGTGGGCTCAAACATCTATCCAAACCTGAACGAACACATCTGATTCAGTTACGAAATACCACCTGGAAAATCATCCAGCAATGTCAGCAAACATCCAAAGCACAAGCAGCATGGTCACAGCTTTACCACTGCCCTATTGTTGACAACCCCAGTCATGAATGGGCCCCTATTCAACCACTGATTCACCTCCTACCCCTACTGGTAGCGCATTGTCATACTGTTATGCAAGATTATCAAACCGCTGACTTTAATGCCATCACCCTACAAGTTGACGCTGCACTTAAAGACACAGAGACTACACCCTCTTTAGCTCTAAGCATTTATCAACAGTACCAACATTTACTGATTGATGAATTTCAGGATACATCTCAAAGTCAATTTGCCTTGTTCAATGATATGTTATGCCATTGGCAGGGAGATGAATCATGCAGAACCGTGACGATTGTAGGTGACCCCATGCAGTCCATTTATAGATTCCGGCAAGCAGATGTTAGCCTTTTTAGTCAAGCCAAAATTCATGGCCTAGGTGGTATCAAGTTAATACCACTTCAGCTAACCAATAATTACCGGAGCGATCAGCACCTGGTTCATTGGTGTAATCATGTGTTCAAGGCACTCATGCCTGAAGGCTTTTTTTGCCCTTCAACGCCCACTCAACAACATGATAACCATGAGATACAACTGATTAATACCCACCATGCTATCTCACAAGCCGAGACCATCGCTAAAACCATACAAAATTGGCAAGCAAATCACCCTAAGGACAGTATTGCAATACTTGCCAGATCACGTAGGCACCTACATGAAATCATCCGAACACTCGACCAATACCAGATACCCACACTGTCTGAGGGCATGATGCATCTTGGACAACATCCTTATGGACTTGATTGTGTAACTTTAACTCAAATCTTTGATGAGCACGCTGATACCTGGTGGGTAGCACTACTCAGGTCCCCGACAGTTGGTATGACCTGGCAAGACATCTATCAACTTAAACACACGCAGCCTGATCATACGATCTGGCACCACATCCAAAACCCACCCTCAACATTATCCGAAGAAGGCCTGCTTCGATTACAGTGGTTAAGTCCTATCCTGAAACACATGCTGTCTCTCTATGGTAGAATGAGTACTATAGCATTAGCCCGAAAAACTTGGCTTGCAATGGGCTGGTCAAAATTACTCAACGACACCATGATGGAATCATGTGAGCATTTTTGGCAGAAAGCAAGACAGCTTGAAAACACCTATACCCATATCCATACATCATCAATGATCAAGTGTCTTGAACTGTGCGTGATCACACCCTCTGCACCTACCAACAATGCAGTCAACATCATGACTGTGCACAAGGCCAAAGGCCTTGAATTTGACCGGGTCATAATACCATCTATTCATCAAAGGGGTAGGTCTGATCAAAAAGAAATGTTGGTTATTCATCAATGGACTCATCAGCAGGAAAAACATCTTTGGTTACATACCTACCCAAAATTTGGCACCCAGATGTCAACGATGCAATCGTATCTACGCATGCAACAAAAAAGTCTGGCCGATGATGAAATTTTGAGGGTACTGTACGTTGCATTAACACGAGCAAAAAAGTCAATCCTACTCACCTACCAGCTGAACGATGAACAGACAACTCCAGCTAATAGCTGGCTTGATCTGATTCAAAAAAGTGGGGCTCAATCACCCATGTCACCAAATACTTCTGTTGATTTAAGTATCAGTGAAACACGGCCTCAACCACAAACCACATCGCAAAAAACCATGACTGCATGGTGGTACAGACGACGCCTATCTCAGATGAGCGCATATACTACAAAGTACATACACGCACATAAACCCACTCCTTATATACCTCCCAACCAAGAAATTGAGGCACGTTGGGGCAACATGTTACACGAACTCATGCAGTGGCATATTCGCAACCCCATAGTTGTACTACAAAACGTGACCTTAAAATTAGATACCTTGATCACCTTACACGGTCTTGATGTTACACAATCTAACCAAAAAAAAATGTATCAAACTGTTTTATGCGCACTTCCATTTTTGATGCAAGATCCTAAATATCGATGGTTGCTATCGTCATCACATCTGGACAAGTGGGTTGAGCAAGAGATTTCGGATCCTAAAACACAAAACATCATGCGCATGGATTATTGCTTTTTGGACCCCCAACATGGTGTCCGATGGATTGTTGATTATAAGTTCAACTTTCATAAATCAGATCCGAGCCAAAACCCTCGCTATCAAAAACAACTCAGATCATACCAGCAAGCACTCGCCATCATAGAACCCAAGCACCCGATAAGAACGGCTATTTATTGTCCATTACAACAAAGCTGGCATGAAATAACAACAGCTACGACAGAGTTTGAGGAGGTATGAGGCTACGGTTAATGATGTTACAGCTGATATTGGCATAATCTATCATGTCATCTAATATCCCTATCAACTCCAAAACTAACCATTTTAGCCAAAACATTAAAAATTATTAAAACCATAGTATTGCGCGTTAAATAAGGTGCTATGGTGAGCAATTCAATGAATGGTTTTTTCTTGTGGTTGAATTCAATAAAAGGCTGTATCAGAGTTTTCATAAATCAAGCAATAGTGAAGTCAATATTGATAGCAGACTAACGCAACAGGACTGACTGTAAAGATGGAAAAAACAAAACTTTTTTATCTATCATGACATTTAAAATTTTGACAGAAAAATGCTTTGAGCATCCCCCGTAAAAAATAAACTTGACTAAAGTATTAAAGATGGGCAAAATGCAGATAATGTTTTATTAAAGTTTTTTATGGATCTGCTGTCATATAAGTCAAAAGGAGACAAGAAAAATTCAGATTTTTTTTGGGAGTCATTAGATCGTATATATCGCTGGCGAAAAGCAAAGGGACTAGATCAGGTTCTTGGCAAAATGCGAGCCATACTTTTGCAAGTCAGTAGTGGTAATGCACTGTCATACTTACAAGAATTGTACATGATGACGCCGTATCGTTTGCAGGCATGTTACAAAAACAAAACTCATAGCATCTATGTACTTCATAACACAGACGCATCTCCTAAATATATAGTACTTGAGCCTCACTCACCCGACTTTGAAGATGAAAGCACTTGTTTTAATAAGCTGTATCCGCTTACGGATCAAACACCTCAGGCGCATTACATAGGCGAAGTGTATCATGCAGGCCAGATTGATGAGGCTAAGTCTATCTTGATGGCACAAAATGTCAGTTTTTTGGAACACGATCGGTCACCCAATGATTTTTTTAGCAATCAAAATTTTCTTTTTACTCGGCTATCACCGTACACAGGTAATAGAGTAGGATATACCCACAGCACGATGCAAGATATAGACGCACTTGAACTAGGTACGCCATTTTCGCTTTCCCAAGATGCGTACAGTAAACTAAATGTAGCTGGTAATTTTGCAACAGAGCACGGCTTTGAAAAAATTCTTTTAGGGGTAGACCACTGCGCCACACGCGTGCTTTCAAGCAGTAGGGAGTGTGCGATATTAGAGTTTACACTGATGAGCAATTATTATTTTTGGGGCGCTTTTAACATTTCAGATATGAATTCATCAACCAACGTGACCAGATACGCAGGTGAGGAAGAGTCAAGTGACACCGACTCGCCAGCCAAAGTATTTACTGCTAACAACACGCCCTATTTTGTAAATGCATTCGAAGGAAAGCCAATGCCAACCGAGGAATTCGTGCTTAATTTGGGCCCGAGAATGCATCATATAGCGCAAGCAGTGGCAGATGGAGAGCATTCAGGGCAAAAAAATATTGACTACGTTGTGTCAGTACTGAAAAGCGACGCTGGGATTAATTTTTTAGCAAAAATATTTGGAGAGTGCAAGGAGCCTGATCTGAAACAAATATTTTCCAAGCGTTCGCGCTACAGTTTACTGATCACAGAATATATCCAACGCTGTTTCGGTTATGATAATTTCTTTACTAAAGCTAATGTTGCTGCGCTCACAGAGGCTGCTGGTGCTGACGAGCAGATCAAACAGCGTATGGATCAGCACGGCCATGTATTTGACTAGTTGCTAAGCATACCAACACTTAATTTTCGGGTTGGCTTAGTCTTCAGATATCTTAGATATTAGACTCTCATTCCCCGGTATGATGTCTCTTTGTGTATTCTCGTATTGTGTACAAGCCTTTTTGCCATTAGTATAATCAAATCACTAATATTTTGGGTTTTTATATTGACAATTAGGAACTACAAGCGCCTCCATTTTGATCGACATAGTTGACCTATTGAGAACAAAAAATGATAATCGACCAAACAAAATAACGAGAACATATTTGCCTTTGATAATGCATATCTGGCAAATAAAAAGAGGGAGGGAGAGAAAAAGTAAATAGACGACAACAAATCACAGCATACTGAGAAATAAAACGTAGAAAGACTATACAAAAGACTAGGTTTTATCCTGGCCTGAACCAGGATTATTCACATAACTAGGCATTCTAATTGTTTAAGATCAGACGCTTAATAAATAATTTATTTTTTTTTAAAAAAGCTTTTGTAAGTTGTTGTTACTTGTACTATCCTAAGATAGTATTTAAAGATGGTATATTTATGTATTTACAAGTTGATGATCTTGTTGGGATTTCATTTTTCGTAACCTCAATGGCCTTATTAGCTTCTACAGCTTTTTTCTACATGGAACGTGGAGACGTCATTAAAGCATGGCGAACCTCTATCACAGTAGCCTGCTTGGTCACAGGTATTGCCTTTGTACATTATATATATATGAGGGGAGTATGGCTTGATACAACATCAACGCCCATTGTATTACGCTATGTAGATTGGCTAATTACAGTACCGCTACAAATAGTAGAGTTTTATTTAATTCTAACTGCAGTCGGTTATCGCAGTGTAGGACTCTTCTGGAAATTACTGATTGCGTCAGTAGTCATGCTCGTCACTGGGTATATTGGTGAATCAGGACTGGGAGATGCTTGGCTATATTTTACAATTGGAATGGTTGCTTGGTTATATATTTTATACGAATTATTTTTTGGAGAAGTTTCTAGGGCTCAACTTAACCAAAAGAAAGCTTCCTGTAATCTTGCACTCAACTGTTTGAAATGGATAGTGACCGTTGGATGGGCTATATACCCACTGGGTTACGTTTATGGTTATTTATTACCGTCTATTAGTATTAATGCACTGAATATTATATATAACTTAGCTGACTTTGTGAACAAAATTGCATTTGGTCTTGTTATTTGGACTGCAGCACGCATGGACACACCTTTGACTGAAAAATAGGCGATAGCATGATTTTTATTCGCAAAAGAGAAAACAGCACACTGTATTAGTTAGCCTTCGGTTTAGAGGTCCTTGATTTAAACCAATACTCAGTCTTTAACATCATGGAAAACAACACACCATGTTTCGATCTATCGTACAAACCTCATGCATTACAGAGAGAAATTACCCAAGAAACACTTATGCGTAATGCTATTGGATTTATATCACGCTTTTCAAAACGTGGTTCATTAAAAAAAGTTAAAAACATTGCTCCAATCACATGATCAATAACCGTTACGAATTAGAATATAGATACAGATAAATAGTGATGAACAACTCCCTATACATATAATCCATATCAATCAGTTTTCTTCAGAGATGGTGATTGTTCTAGTCTTGATAAGCTTAATACGCATATTACTGGTTTTATCTTAGAGTAATTCAAATAGAAAAAACACCAAAACCATGCTCAAAAGATTTGGCAACCACATGAAAACACCCAGCTAATATGTTAATATAAGCGACATAATGACATTAACTGGTTCATGACAGACAACATAATCAAGTATGCCGCGCCAACTGCATACCAACGAGCTCGTGGCAGGCTCTCGCACAAACGACAAAGTATTTACCAACATAGCCCTTTTCTCATCCAAGACATTGTCAATATACTACCTGATCCTATGACCAAAACCCAAAACCTACATCTTGATATTGGCTTTGGTCAAGGGGATGAGCTCATTCAAAAATGCAAAAATAACCCACATGAGTTATTTTTAGGCATCGATTTATACCGAGCAGGAATAGCAAAGGTACTTGAACACATTCAGCATGCAGCTATGACTAACCTGTATCTATGGGAAATTGATGCAGCGCAAGCGTTCAAACAATGTCAAGATCATTCTATAGACAGTATCCATATTTTCCACCCAGACCCTTGGCCGAAAAAGCGTCAGCATAAACGCAGACTGATCACACAATCATTTTTATTAACAGCGCTTAGTAAGTGCCGGCCATCAGGTACCATACAAATTTTGAGCGACCATCCTGGTTACACAGATACCATCATAAACATTACCAACTCACTTCAAGATCAAGCTAGGATTACTGTTGAAGCTAATGTCAAGGCAATCACCAAGTATGGACATAAAGCCATTGCAGAAGGCAGAAGCATCACGCGTATTAGCCTTTCACCCACTATCATGACGAGCCATAATTAATAACCATTAAGTAAAAATGAGCATTGATAACTTATGTACACAGTTGTAATCAACTATCCGTCTGATGTCTTGTATGAAGCCATAATACTAGATGCTAGACTTGTTGAATTATCTGTAGTTTATCATGACTTTGTAAACCTCTGACCGACCTAAATAAGCCAAACCGATGGGCTAAATATAAGATAAGCAAGCCAAACTCGTAAACCAAACATAAAGGTATGGCTAGCAAACACTGTGATAAAACATCAGGCGGTGTTAGTACCATGCCCACGATAAAAGCTATTATAATAAAATAGCGCCTAAAACTTGCTAACTTTTGACGTGAGCACCAATTAAAGTAAACCAAAAACATCATCGCCAAAGGCAACTCAAATACCCAGCCAAAACACATGGACAAGTAAATCATAAAGTCTATGTACAGCTTCATGTCAGGCATGTAAGTAACTGATGGCGGCAAAATAGCCTTGATATAATAGACTAAAAACGGCGACATCACACCCAGTGCGAACAATGTTCCAAAATAGTACAAAGCAATGGCCAATAATAACACAGTAAGACATAATCTTCGTTCTTGCTTATACATGGCAGGCCACACAAAAGCTCCCATCTGATAAAAAAATAATGGCACCGTCATAAACCATGCCACATACCAAGAGAGCCTAAGTGGCGTTGTAAGAGTATCAACTAATGATAAGACTACGAACGAAGAAGACAAAATACTTGATACAGGCCAAGTTATAAGGCTATAAAGCCAGTTCGAATAGGCATAAGACAAGCAAAAACAACCTAAAAACCAACCAAGACACAGGGATATTCGAAAACGAAACTCTTGCCAATAACCCAGTACAGCCTCATCAAACATACTAGCTAATTTCCTCAGGCCCAGGTTTGTCTTGAGTTTCTATTGAATCAGGATTTTCAGAAATGGCCTTCTCTACTGATGATAATACGTTTGAGCTTTGATCAGAAAGTCTTTTAAGGGTTGTTAGGTAAGTGCGCCACATTTTTATAAGAGTCCTAAGTACACCAGGTAAATCTTTAGGACCTATGAGTACAACTATTAACACAAATATTAATGACATCTCACCAAGACTAAATGGCAACATATGAGTACCCACTAGCAACTAAATTTGAGTATCGTCTACCGATTTGGCATCTTTGGTAGGCGCGGTATCACTCTCATCCACAGCCCTCTTGAATGACTTAACAGCACTCCCCAGCTCCTCAGCTAAATCCTTTATTCGACTTTTACCAAATAAAAGTAGTAGTATCATAAAAATGAGCAATAATGATCCGGGACTGACTCCAGCGATACCCATAACACCCCTCCCTATTAACATTTATTTATAAGATTACCATCAATATCCCAACAATTCAACAACATGATCAGCGAAACGTATACAAACCATGACACCACCCCCATTACTTAAAACTCGTACACCAATGACAATTGCCTTTAATCCCCTACAGCTACTATCAATTTAAAAACATCAATGACTGTCAACAAGCACCCCACATGTTATTTATTTAGGTCCTTTGTCCGGGGGTTTTTGGACTGCGCCCTTTACCGAACCAGTCCCAGACGCTTTAGTAAACGATTTTGTCGCGCGGTTAACGGATGCAAGAATATCAGAGACATATTTGCCTACTCGTGAAATTTTAAGATGACTAAGAAATTTACTTAGGTTGTCTATTGCATTTTGTATTATGGATGGCCAATTTGACTTTGATGACGGTAATGGCTCTGGAGTTTTTGTTTCTTCGGGAGGCCCTGTATCTAGTGCTGAATGGTACGGTATCTTTGCGTTTACATTAGTCTTGAGTTGTTCAATAGAATCAAGGGTTTGATTGATATACTCAGGCGTCGCCTGTTTCCTAGGGTCGTGTGTTACCGTAACAAGTCGCCCGAGGGTATCGTGATATTGTTCTACTGCTGGAACAAAATCATTCTGTTCTAGAAAGTCAGAACTAGATAAACCTGGATGTGTTGTGGATAAGATACTAGAGAGGTGTTCAATAAGTTTATTTTTCACATCAACGTCACTAGGTTCTTCTGGTAGTAGTGCTCTCGCCGCCATGGATCGACCTGGGCCCACTATTTGTTCGTGAGAAACAAATAGCCTATCAAACTCAATCGATTGGGTAGTATCGATTAAATCCTGTATTTTACGGATGTGAGTGACTAATTCATCTAAAGACGCTATTTTACCTTTAATTTTTTCTATGTCACGGTTGCGTGCCTCACGGTCATAAACTACGTCTTGTCCAACACGGTTCTTGCCAAAAATATGACCTATTAGTTTTGGATGTTTAATCAGATTCTCGTAGGAATCATCCTTCTCAATCCCTGTTAATGCATCCTCTAATTTTTGTATTGCTGTTGTTGTGATAACAACAGGGATATCATATGCTATGCTCGTATTATTTGGCGGTATCTCGGTAACAGTAATTTCCATAGATGAATCTTGTAAGTTCTTAAATTAAATATAGTATTATTATGAAATTTATGCCAATATATCTATGAATGATAACAATCAACAGGTATGCTGTATTTAGTACAGAGCCATGCTATGCCAAGAATGATGCATGCTACGTGCCCGATATAGCGAAGTAGCGGCATCCTAAATATGCATAAAAACATAATGCGTCAATGATAAAATGCTAACAAGTTGTCATCATGCTACACACACTGTAAAATACTAATACTATTACAGGAAACAGTATGTCTCAGCCAACGCTATTATGTCAAAAGCTCAATCAAATACATCCTAAACTTGACAAAGCCCCTATCCCAGGAGATTTGGGCCAAAAAATACTCAACCATATTTCTAAACCAGCATGGGATGAATGGACCATGCAACAAACCACTCTTATTAATGAGTATCGTCTCAATCCCATGGACCCCAAAACAAAGCAATACCTTTATGATACTATGATTAATTTCCTATTTAAAAACCAAAAACCCACGCCGCCCTATACATAGAAATCAAGTGAGGCTTGCTTTTAAATTATCGCTGTGGTTAAATAGCACCTATGGCCAGGTAGCTCAGTCGGTAGAGCAGTGGACTGAAAATCCTCGTGTCGGCAGTTCGATTCTGCCTCTGGCCAAACTCTTTTTTATTCCCAATCTTACTATCCATCATCACGATCACATTGGTCGTAACGGTTTTTGATAAAGCGAAGCCTTTACAACTACACAAAGTACCGCAACCTGGTGCGTTATGATACAATAATCTACTAGCTCAAAGGATCACACAATTGATTGGTATCACGTGCAATACTTGATGCGAAAAATGAACATCGGGCACACACCGTCGATTCATGTGATGACCGAACAGGCGATGCAAATCGAGACAATATAGGTAACAGGCTTAGTATTTTCCAAAGCTTAGACCATAGATTGAACAAAAAAGAACGATTAGGATCCTGTGATTCCAACTCTGTAATCATACGACTTAAATAATCATTCACTTCATCCGATAGACCATTAAAACGAGACTTAAAACTTGCATGAAGATGGCCATAATCATGCACTTGATTCAATGATACCTGACCCAAATAACCTTTAGCACTCATAGCATGACCATAACCCAAACCTATACGTATCACCATGTGTTCTGTAAATGAACATAGTTCCTGGCGTGCATCACTACTAAAAACACGCATAGGCAGAGAAAGCATGAGGATACAATCATTACACCCTGAATGCCTATCAACACTCAACACATAGCGCCTATCTTGGTCAGCATCCTCAGCACAAACACAATCTGGCCATATCTCACGCACATACTCATGTACATGAGTATGAAAATGTGACTGTGTTGATTGGTTACAAGCATCTAATATATGATCAAATAAACTGGGTTGTTGCCCTCGATTTTTCTTAAAAAAGTCCGCAACACTGTCTGTATCAGTGAGATGCTGTTTTATCTGATCAAATTCTGTAATCAACTGCTTTGATCGAGCATCTTTATCTGAACAATAATGAAGCACACGAGATAAGGCGGTTATATAATCCTCATGTGTTTGTAAACGAGTGGGTTTTTGAGCAACTTCGCCAGGCGTAGTAGATGCTATCTCAAGTTTACCGATTACCCTAGGCAAGTCCAAGATTGTTTGATCACGGTAGCTTTTATGATTCTTCCAATCATCTAAAATAGCTTGAGTTAGATCAAATCCTGATTCCGAAGTGAGTTGCACATAAGGGTAAAGGGTATGCCAAATCGATTGCGCTGATTTGACCTTTCTAATCGCCTCTTGCTTTGAAGAATAACACTGCGGGCTAAAAGGGTCAAACCAGCTACCCAGGGTTGCGATGTGATTATTAAAAGACGCTAATTGCTCAATGAGCATGGTTTGTTCTTGACTGCTTAAATTTTTATAACTGAACATAAATAAACCTAAAGTACTGATTATATATAGGTATTTTTTTATTTTTTTGTGTATTTTTTCTCAAAAAGTTACGTTCATCACACCTATGCACTGCCTGTACAATCAAGATCTATGTGGTCATGAGCCAATCATCATGAAACTGTTGGAAAAAAACACCATAGAAATATGCAAGACTGTATCTTTATTTCAAGTATGGGCCTAGATTAACACACGAAAAAAAATTTTGGAGCGTGCAGAATTTAGGCAATAGGATCTATGATTTAACCACACTGTACACATTGATTTTTATGAAAAAAGTATATTATGTCCCTGATTGGTATCATCATTTCCCCTCACAGGTAAGAGGATTGACACGTGAACGCTGTGAACTTACACATCCAATTTATCCATACATGTACAAGATCATATATCAGATAAACAAGCAGCATAAACTAAAGCGCAACTCTACCCTTAGCCAATCACTGATATGAGATGATCATGCAACCAGGTGATCAGTCATGAAGCTCTTATCACAAATATGTCCATAGCATTTAAAGCATCCCAATTAACTCAGCCATTATCATCACAAAATTCATGATAAACCTATAACCATGTACTATACGGTCTCCATTCTCATCAGGACAACTTTGTGTTTTCGCTATTAAAAAATTGGTACCAAGCATCTGCTCACCGTTTACATGGTTTACA
The DNA here is from genome assembly GCA_036148435.1 of Pseudomonadota bacterium. Taxonomy (GTDB): domain Bacteria; phylum Pseudomonadota; class Gammaproteobacteria; order Comchoanobacterales; family Comchoanobacteraceae; genus JAYYHL01. The sequence continues at coordinate 410,024 of JAYYHL010000008.1, forward strand.
ATCAATACCACAAACTATACCTATTAAAATATCCATCTACTCACGCGCCAGAAAAAAGAAACCATACGCATCAACCCGATACTACTGATATCAAGACCTAAAATTTAGCCATGGTATTGTGTCCATAAGACATACCCAAACTGTAGATAATTCAAATCCGATATTAAAAGTTAGAAGGATTTGATGCAGTCATTACCAAACATTGATTTTAACCACTAGCACTCACGAGCATCAAAAAGGATTAGAGCCTGTACTCAGAGTGCACTTTTGCTAATCGGCGTGATCGATATGTATAAAGATTTATCTAAATAGCTAGTTACACATAACATATTTATAGGTTAACTTAATAGCTTCATAGTATGTGTGGCTAATTTTAAAACCCTGCCATCTTTGAAAAAGTACTTGTTAGATCAGCCTCACAAAACAACTAAACCTAGATCAAATCTAGGCATCATATACATCAATCAATTAAAATTCACACATTAGAGCCTATTTCAAAATATATGATGTTTACTTAATCAGAGTACGTTAGTAATTTTTAAGCCGACTCTTTTACATAAAAGGTATGGTTTACAAGCTATTCATATCTTAAGCACGATGCCAAGGTACAAGTAATAAGGTATGGACCAAATCACCATAAGCCTAAAATGCACTTTGCTGTTGATTTATAGGTTTTTTTGTTTGTAATTAAGGTACTCGGTAACCCCATACACGACAAGCCCCATGGATGAGGTGATAGTAAAATATAAAAACAACCAATAACCTGTCATATACCAAGCATAGAAAAACATCAATATATGCGAAGCAAATGCATAGGTCATGATCATGATCAGATGCCTAGAGGTAAACTGTAGATTATGCATAGCATACAAAAAAAATGCAATAATATACATAGCATTAGACCACAGCAAGAGTAATACATCTACAATAGGTGATCGAGGAATACCAAAAATAGAAAAAGAAGTAAAAAATAATACAGCTAATACATAACTAAAATTTGATAGCAAGCTGGCCGCCACTAAACGTAGAACAATAGACCGAAGAGAATGAGCATTTATCATAGCCAACAAAATTTATCCATTCAAAAATAAATAGCACAAATACAATGCTTTGTTCTATATTATCTATGAAATCCATAAATAGCGTAAGAACTTATGAAAAACACCTACACAATCATCAAGTCAAAACAAACTATCACTGTCAATTTTGACACCAAAAAACCTCGCCTTGGTTATGATAGCCTAGACATGAGCACACTGAGGACACAACATAAGTACAACAGCTGGGATCCTGGACTAAAAAACACCGCAGTTTTTGAATCGAAAATTTGCTACATAGATGGTGATAAAGGCCTACTCACTTACCGTGGTTATCGTATTGAGGACCTTGTTGAGCACTCAAATTTTATGGAAACCACCTATATTTTATTACATGGTCACAAACCTAAGACTAATGAACTCACCGATTTTACAACGAAGATAAACCTGCATCAGCATCGAATACCCAACGACATCATAACCTTACTAGCCCATCAATCGAAGCAGTCTGACCCCACAGGCATTTTATTAAGTCTGATGGGTGCTATTGCCAGCCACATGGACACACTAAATCTAAAACAAACCAATCCCATATCATCCTGCTTACCCATCATATCCATCATGCCAACCTTAGTGGCAAACATCATTAGACACATCCAAGGAAAATCCTGGCAATCACCTCACGCTGACCTGAGCTTTATTGATAATTTTTTATATTGTCTCAACGGTAAGAAGCCGTCAGAGGATGAAACATTCATCATGGATAAGCTTTGTATTGTACAAGCTGAACACGAATTAAATGCATCAACTCACAACGTAAGGGCAACCACATCCACTGGAGCCAACCTAGGAGCAGCCTTGTGTGCAGGTATTGCCAGCCTTTGGGGGCCTGCTCATGGCGGTGCCAACCAAGCATGCTATGATATGCTTCTTAAGATCGGCAGTATAGATCAAATACCCAAATATATTGCCAAAGCTAAAAATAAAAAAGATCCTTTTAGACTGATGGGATTTGGTCATAGGATCTATAGAAACACAGATCCTAGGGCTAAAATATTCCAGAAAATGAATCTGAATTTTTTAAAACATAAGCATGATCATGATTTATTTAGTTTAGCCATAGCCTTAAAAGATACAGCACTCAGTGACCCCTATTTTGTAGATCGTAAACTATACCCCAATACTGACTTTTTCTCTGGCATTTTATTCCACACCTTAGGCATCCCAAGCTCCGCTTTTCCGACACTTTTTGTCATGGCAAGAACCGTTGGCTGGTGCGCACATTGGTTAGAAATGCAGGAAAATCCTAACTATCCCATTATCAGACCTCAGCAGTTTTATACTGGATCAAAAACTCAGAACTTTCATACCCAAACTAAGGACTATAAAGAATAGCTATGAACATAATACTAACCAAAAATATTGATAACTTAACAGCTCTTGAACGACTGAGGGATATTTAGCATGTCATTGAAATCAGGGATAACAGCCATAGCTCATTGGTTAAAAAGTTTGGCGACATTATCCCAACTTTTTAGTAGACTAGGTGAGCTTTGGGGATATAGATGGTCCAAGAAAAATACACCATCAACACCATCAACACCATCAACACCATCAACACCATCAACACCATCAACACAAGACACTAACGAATCGGCCACCAAAATTCAAGCTGTCTTTCGTGGAAAACTAACTAGAATAGCAAATCAAGAAAAGAAAATCGGTCAGCTAGATGCAGGCCATCAACAAGAAAAAATATTAGAATTGATGAAAGGTGATAGTCACGGGTTAAATGATATTAATCCAACTATAATTAAAAACGGTTGGTCACCAGAAATAGTCCCTGATTTGCGACAACTGCAAGAAGATTTGCATAGAGCTCGTTATATTTTAAACGGTAAGCATATGACCGAATCAGATACTAAAGATAATAACAAAACTACTATCGATACCATCAAGACGGCTATTCAAACACCAAGCAATACAAGTGACCATTCATCAGGTGATGCCAATACTACTACGGTAGAAAAATGTTTACATGCAATCAGTGCTACAGCAACTCAAGGTATTCTTGCAATCCCGACTATGTTAATAACGACAATTCAAGAAGCAATTGATGAAGGCGTATACCTGCTCAATGCTACTACCAAACCAGAATTCAAGATCGACACCAATGACCCCCATACCATAACGGTCATCGCGTCTCACGATCAAGCCCCCGTATGGCAGAATACCGATAAACCTACACCAATGGGCGGCAGTGTAAGGGTGTACGCAGTCTCGATCATTGACAAAGCTACAGGAAATATTACCAAAACCGTTTACGGATTATCCATGGATAGCAATCCTAACATAGCGATAAAAGAAGCTAGTGGACAAAAACAGGCATACTTAAAAGCATTTTATGAAAAAGTCTGTCTAGTTGGCAAAGCGCTCGATCCAAGTTTTCCTTGGAGCATTAAAATACCTCAAAATCATATGACACCATCTCAAGGTGTATTGAAATCTACATGGCATAAATTAAGAACACTAACAGACTCAGCAAAGAAATCTCACCAAGAAGACTCAACAAGAGCCAAACTGAATGATACAAAATCAAGACCAAGACCAGAATCAAAACCATACCGATAGCGATACAGACCCTAGAAACACTTCTTAGCCATCATACCTGTAAACAACCTTACCGTAGCGTACTGCCACAAACTTTGTATGAAGCTTATGATCATGATACTTTAAAACCATGAACTCTAAATAACGTTTACCTATAACCAAAATAGATAAAAGCCAAACATAGTAGTACTGGCAAAAACCACAAAAGACTGGTTGTAGCTCGATATGGTGGTTGCCATCTGATAAAATCACCATATTCTTGATGCAGACCGGCCTCAATAACCGAGTCACTGACCCCAAGCTTGACTTGTGCTAACACCTGATCACGAATCTGATGGGCAAACTCACTATCTGAATCGGCTATGGATTGGTGCCTGCAACTTAAACAGCGAAGCCTTGATAATAAGCTGTACACACGACCTTCCTGACCTATCGAGGCTGAAATCCATGGGCATATCAAGCATATCAGCCCTATCACTAACCCAGATCGACCACAATGACATTTGAATCTTAACACACGCATTGAATATTTTCCTTATAAGGTTATATCTAGATAAAACAATCAGCCGTAAGCTCATACTGGTTGTTCGTTCAACCTACGGCTACAGCTTCTCGGATCGTGCCCACGCCATAAAACCCGACAAAGCACAAAGTGCCATCAAGCACCATATGATTGTTTGAAACGGTTTACGGTATAATCTGAGCATATACTGGCCTTCTACTGGTTCAGAAAGCACAGTATAGTCATCATACCACCGGCCTGATTCAATCCAAGCCTTGCTTTGATATTGCTTTCGACTTGCAAAATAGCGTATTTCTGGATAAATGACATGTTGATGATTCCCCGATTTAAGTCTCAGTTGAGCTCGATATGACTGATAATTAGCCTCGTGTACTTGACTAACACCGTCAAATCGATATTGGGTATCGCCTACCCATTTTGTGGCGCCTGGTTCAATACTCACACTGACATGATCAGATCCTAACTTATTCAACCCCATCACCAACACCGCTAACCCGATACATCCATGAGCCAAGGTTTTAGCGATGTTGAGTAAACCAGAAGCATATATAGCACTATAGAGCAATACAAAACACACCAATATGGATGATGTGGCCACCAAAACGTACTTAGTTAGGATCAACCAAGGCTGGTTGTTACACCACCATATCATACCAATACAGGCACTGCATAAACTGAACAGCAACACTCTAAATGAATACGCTCTAGATATACCTCGAGGCCATTGATGAGCGATCAGACCAAACATCATCAAACACCAAAACGGAAATAATACACTTTCAAAATACGCACCGCCCACCGAAATAGTTTCCTTAAAAAACCACTCAGAAAACCACGGATACAATGTGCCTACCAGAACCACCCACATCATCATCATAAACAACAAATTCTGATACCGCCACCATCGCTCAATACGATACTCATTAGGGGACATTGACAGTGATGAGAAACCGCGTTCATACCAAAGCTTCAACCAACCAAAAAGTGGCATCCCTATCAACCACAGCAACCCTAAACCAAGGGCCCATCCTTTATCAGAGCTTTCGGCAAACGCATGCACAGATATCAACAATCCCGACCGTACCACAAAGGTCCCTAAAAACACCAACACAAACACACTCACAGCCATCAAGGCCACCCATAAACGACGCTGGGCACTCAGTTTGCCTCGCCCTATATGAATAAGCCCTGTGGCCACCAACCAGGGCATTAAAATAGTATTTTCAACAGGATCCCAAAACCACCATCCACCCCAACCCAGTTCACGATAAGCCCAATAACTACCCAAAGCCATACCCATAGTCAGCCACGACCATCCCCATAATGACCAAACCCTAACCTGCCTAAGCCAAGCATCCTGCCAAAAACAAGTATGCGACCACAATGCTTGACATGCCCACACATAGGGCACTAAAAAGCTCATACTGCCCATGTACAAACACGGGGGATGTATTAAAAAAAACACATCTTGAAGCAAGGGATTTAAGTCTAAACCTTGAGCGGGTGGAATAGGCCATAACCGTAAAAAAGGATTGGCCCACAGTAAAGCATACACACTAAAATAGAGGGCTATGAACGCAGCCCCTGTGACCATAAGCTGCTGCCAAACCAACTCCCATGCACGACAATAGGCCACCCAAACAGCTAACATCATACCCAAAAGCCATAGCCACAATAACCAAGATCCCTCATGGCTACCCCAAACTGCGGTTAAGCGATAACCCAACGGCAATAAATCATGGCTATTTTGCCACACATAACGTACGCTGTAATCGTGCTGAGCAAACGCATAAGTTAAACCTGCATAAGCTAGGGTAAGACAAGCGGCATAGGTATATATGCTGGAACGCACACCACTGACCCATTGAGTAGCCCCCCACAACTGCCAACGCCACTGAATACAGCTGGCACAAACCAAACAAGCCATCAAGGCAGTGGCCATGATCAAGAAAAAATGAGCACCCTCAACCATCATACATAGACCCTAATGGTTTTGTGATATTTTAGGACGATAGTTTTCATCGTGTTTGGCTAAGATTTGACTGGCCTTAAACACGCCCGATTGCATAGTCCCTTCAGCAAGCATCATACGCCCTTCCTTAAACAAAGCAGGCAAATCACCATGATATTCAACCTTGATCATTTGACTGGCATCAGGCATCTGAGCCCAAAACTGAATCCTATGATTCCCTAACCACTGCAAACTACCAGGCCTTACCAGTGCGCCTAAGCGACAGAACCCCCTACAGGTAGATGCATCTGATAAGATATTTTGCGGCGTTACATAAGCCTGAATATGCTGATTAAGCGCCACAACCACTAAAACAATCACGGCAGAAAGCACCAGCATGGTTACCAATATTTGTTTGAGTCTTGACCAGTGTGTTTGGCTCATGGATCCTCATCCTAAAGACTAAGATAAGAGTATACCCATTACTAAGCCAGATAACCAGTAGCACAATAGGTCTTATTGGCCATAGTGAAATCCATGATATATAAGATTACGTCATAGTGTAGGCAAAAAACTTGAGCATCACACATCCATTAACAGTGAAACCTAACTCTTTAGACACCTGCTTGCAAGTGAATTATGAGCCATGCAGATGATATCACGAGCAGCTTACAAGGCCTACCAATCAGCACGGTATGATCATAGCTCCAAAAAGATAATCCTTGTCCCTTTTGACATGACCGAGTAGTTAAATCATACCGAAGCCTTCAACTGTCCCAAGAAAAAGCCTTTATCTAAGCCGATGCGAGCACACCACAAGCGCTGCTACAAAAAGTATGATTGTAAGGGCCACCACACCATACGCACTCAACACATATCCCATTGTTTATATCACTTATCCAAAGTAAACATAATAACACAACTAAAAATTTGTATAAAAGGCATATCTCAACAACAAAACCATGAATAAAATTAAGGTGAGAATCTTATACTCAAGTTAGCACACAACGTTTGGTCGCAAATTGGCTTTCGGACATCCAGTGATCTGGCTAAAAAAGCTTTTAGAAGCAAAATAAACTCGAGTGCATTCTTTAATAGATAGGTGATCAAACACGTTAGCTAAATGCTCACATGAATCCAAATCGCCATTAAACAGACCACGAAACCATGACTGTTTAGTCATCACCAACTCTGGATGATTAGGTGATAAATCCAAAGCCCTAGTTAGGTGTTGCTCAGCTTCATCTCGATGCGATTGCTTCCAAAGAATATCAGCAAGTGTACCAAGCGTACACACATCACACTGATTAAGCACCAAGGCTTGTTTAAAATCTTGAATAGCTAATGTAAAGTCTTGTTTGAGATTATGAATAGCACCTCTAGAAGCCCAAGCAAGTGGGTGTCTAGGATTAAGACTAAGTGCATGGTTGAGGTCAACTAATCCATTGGACCAATCTAGCTGCATGGGATGATCATATCGAGAGTTCGTACAACCAAAACGAAGGTAACATTCGCCTCTCAAGCTCAAGGCATCTGCTAAATGACTATTTGCATACTCATGCTGATTACGCTGTTCTTCTTCCGCATACGTGACTGCAACTTTAGCATGCTCATAAGCCTGGGAAAGGTTATTCCCAATCAATAATAGCCTACCTAGATGTACGTGAGCAAGCACGTTAGTCGGTTCTATTTCTATGGCCATGCGAAAATCATCAAGTGCTTCCTGAAAATACTCGTATTGGATACCATACAAACCTGATTCAGTATATCGTTCTGATTCTCTTAATAAAGTCATGACCCTCACCACAGCCCGGTTATGGTCAGGAACGAGCTCTAAAACTTTGTGATAGCATTTAAGCGCCTCAGTTTTCTTATCCATTAATTCATATATATGAGCACGAATCATCCATAGCCTATGGTCTTTTACATCACTATCCATAGCTGCTAGCATCTCTAATGCTTGATCAAGCTTTCCTATATCTACTAATATCAAGGCCTCATGTACACATATCGATGACCTTAAATAAATATCCACATCTTGATTTTTCACTAAACCAATATCTGCTAAAGCAAGATCGTATCGCTTAAGCATTCGGTAGGTGTCTGCACGTGAGCATAACACTCGGTAGTCAGATTGGTTTTGTTGTAATACATGACTATAATCAGCCAATGCACTTTCTAAATCACCCTTATCTTTGTAAATATCTGCCCTTAAGTTATACGAAGCTACCTCAACTGGATGAATACTCATAGCCCTAGACGCATCCTTTAATGCATCATCAAGTAACCCGCGTTGTCGATATAAATCACCCCTCAAAATCAGCGCGTGTAAATGTCCAGGATGATCATTGAGCAATTCGTTGAGCATAGCAAAGGCATTGGAATAATCCTGATTGTATATGTACACACGAGCGCATCCTAGCAAAGCCCTGTGTTTATTAACTTCGGCAGGATCCATACTCAGCGCCCGTTTAAAAAGATTAAGCCCATCGACCCAACAAGACATTCTAAGTTTAACCTCACCAGAACCAATGACTGCTGACACATCCTGGGCATTAAGTGTTAGTAGTCGATCATAGTCATGACAAGCCTCATGTAATTGATTAATATTGGTCAGAACACCTGCCCTAAGATGTAAAGCCTCAACATAATAGGGATGGACATGAATTACTTTGGATATGTAATCTATAGCCCTATGCGGATCGGTTGTTTGTACTTCACTGGCTAGACTGATCAATTTATCTATGTCTAAAACGTAGCGAGTACGCTTACTGGGATGTTGGTATGGTTGCATATGATTATTTGTTAAACGTCATAACAATAAAAAGTTCATATCTAACTAACATGGATATTTTATTAAATCAAAATTTTTAACCACTCGATAATTAGATCCACATACAACATTGATCATATCTATTTAATATTAGATAAAATTCGGCTTTAATAAAATTATAAAAACAAATATTATAAAAATATTACTATTGTAATCGTTATAGTTAAATAATCGCCAAACCCAATCATATACCATTTGCTATACTAATGTTGATAAGCAACCACTATTCTTAGCATGAACGTGTATACATGCTCAGTTGGGCACGGCGCTTATACTGAGGTCATATCGTCTTAATACCCACATGGTGTGCCAAAACATACAGGCAAACAATAACGCAAAACCAAACATGCTTTCTAGTAGTGGCCACAACATTGGCCATACTATTTTAGGCGTTGCAACGGTTAACACACTTGCACCCTGATGTAAGGTATACCACCAATTCACTGAGTAATGTACAATGGGCACGTCAATAAGCCCTATCACCCCTACCAATGCAGCGTAGGATTTAGCCATACGCTCTGGCCAAATGGTAAAACGGACGCACAAATAACCTAAATACAACAAACATAATACACACTCACTGGTCAAACGCGCATCCCAAAACCACCACACACCCCAGGTTGGCTTGGCCCAAATAGATCCTGTGACCAACACAAGGCAAGTAGCAAGCAAACCAATACAACCTAATGATCTTGCTGCTAAATCCATTATTTTAATATGCCAGACCCATACCCCTAAACAACACAAGCCCATAGCCACATAGATAGCCAAAGACAATACAGCAAGGGGCACGTGCACGTACATAATTCTAAAAACCTCACCTTGCACAGCATCTGAAGGCGCATAATAACCACCTGACACCAAGGCAGATAGGATACAAAAAACAGCAACACTATAGCCATACCATATATACGGTTGACTAATTTTCAAATGCGCATCAGCATTTAAAAACCAAAGCGATTGTTCTCGGGACATCATAGATCTAAACACATCTAAACCTTAAGCAACGGTTGACTGATTTTCAAATGCGCATCAGCATTTAAAAACCAAAGCGATTGTTCTCGGGACATCATAGATCTAAGCACATCTAAACCTTAAGCAAATGACTTCTATTATGGTTAATTATATCGAACAATCGAGAGGATTTGAATACCCAAAAAGAGGATCATCTTGGGTACCTTTTAATAGTTACCTATACATGCCTATAAGCGCAAGGTGAACGCTTGAAGAAAAGCTGTTTATAAGACCTACATCATAACACATTGACTCACACATTCACAACTCATGGGTAAACGTGAAGCACATAACTGATCACGATAAAACTACCTCACACAATGCCGTTTACTCGGTTCTGAGACACCTTCATCAAACCTTGTTTTTTTAGGGTTATGACCCACCGTCTTAACTAACTTGTCATCAAGCCGCATAAAAAACACGGTCTGATCAAATCCAGATGCTTTCAGCCACGGACTGATGTTAGCACTGACTTTTTTATGACCTTGTGCTTGACCATCTATCACATAGAGCTTTTTGTCATTCGCGGCGTAATACCAGGCCATCATGTGACCAGGTTTTTCATGTTCAATAGTATAGGTATCAACCTCAACTTTAACCAAGCTTCTCTTTTCTTCACCCTTTACCTTGCACCCGGTTGCCACGAAACCAAAAGCATCCGATCGTTGTTGATCTAATTGATAGTGGTTTTTGATGGTTTCATGCACATTTTCTGCGTTGACAGCATGACAAACATGCATCTGATTGATCACTTCTGGGCTCATCCATACGTCAGTTGAGCCCTGATTGGCACCTGTGCCAGCAAGACCATTACTGCTACCAGAACTCGAGGACTCACCCTCATGTGGAGCCTGATCCGTAACATCCAATTCAATAGTCACAGTCGGTGACAATTTAAACCCACACGATTTTAAATCGGTTACAAAATCACAATGATCAGCCAAGCTGGTAACCTTAAGCTTGCCGAGGGAGGTACGTTTGGGCGCAAATAGGCTATGATCATTTGAAGCTTGTGTTGACGCTACCACCGGGGATCCTTGGGCCCAAGATTGAAATAGCGCCAAGCAAATACGTGTACAGTTGCAGGTATGTTTTTGATGCCCACACACATGGTTAATCGTCCTAACCAAATCATCATAAGTGTTGTGACCCGTAAACAACACTCGAGACTCACATGGCTGACCGTCCATGTCTGGTTTTACGATAGAACCTTGACTACTTGAAACCACTTGCTTCTGAGCATCCGAAGATAATGTGTGTTCTTGGGCACCTTGATCAGATTTAGTTGGCTGCAGCTGGCAAGATCCTTGTAACTGATAAGGTTTATGCTTATTTAAGGGGTGTCTTGACTTTAGTTCAAGTATGTGTTCAATCTTTTTTAAAATAGGTGAATGAGTCTCTTGATCTTTAGATAATATTAATAAACGCTGAACATCATCTAGTGCGGCTTGTGTACGGCCTTGCATCGCATACACCGCTCCTCGGTTTACTAGAGCAAACACATTATCAGGTTTGATTCTCAAAGCCTTATTCAAATCCACCAGCGCTTGTTCATACTCACTTTGGCCCCTATACACCGATCCTCGGCCTCTTAAAGCAAACGGATCATCAGGATCGATATCCAGCACATTATTCAAATCCACCAGCGCCTTGTCATACTCTCCTTGCTCTCTATATACCTCGCCTCGGCCTCTTAAAGCGAACAGATAATTAGGATTAATACTTAAAGCCTTATTCAAATCCACCAGCGCTTGCTCATATTTGCCTTGCTGCCTATATACATCACCTCGGTTTCCTAAAGCAAAAACATCATTAGGATTGATAGCCAGCACCTTATTAAAATCCACCAGCGCTGGCTCATACTTGCCTTGCTGCTTATACACTGCTCCTCGCTTTGCTAAAGCATCCCCATCACGAGGATTGAGTCTCAAAGCCTTATTCAGATTCACCAACGCTTGATCATACTTGCCTTGCATCCTATACAAATCGCCTCGGGCTCCTAAAGCAAACACATCATCAGGTTTAATACTCAAAGCCTTATTTAAATCCACCAGCGCTTGCTCATACTCGCCTTGCCGGCTATACACATCGCCTCGGTATTTTAAAGCAACCGCATCATCAGGTTTGATATCCAGCACCTTATTAAAAGCCACTAGCGCTTGCTCATACTTGCCTAGCAGCCTATACACCTCGCCTCGAGGTTTTAAAGAGGAAGTATCATCAGGATCGATATCCAGCACATTATTCAGATCCACCAGCGCTTGCTCATAATTGCCTTGCTGCCTATACAATATTCCTCGGACTTTTAAAGCAAGCACATCATCAAGATCGATATCCAGCACCCTATTCAAATCCACAAGCGCTTGCTCATAATTGCCTTGCTGACTATACAATATTCCTCGGACTTTTAAAGCACGCATATCATCAGGATTGGTATCCAGCACCTTATTAAAATCTACAAGCGCTCGCTCATACTCGCCTTGCTCTCTATACACCGCTCCTCGACCTCTTAAGGCACCCTGGTTATTAGGATCGATGCCCAAAGCCTCATTAAAACTCTCCAGTGCTTGCTCATACTTGTCTTGCTGCCTATACATCTCACCTCGGACTCCTAAAACAAACACATCACGAGGATTGATACTTAAAGCCATATTTAAATCCTGCTGTGATTCTGTATGCATTTTCATGTTCAAATATCTCAATGCTCTTCTACCTAAAACCCTAGCATGGCACATAGGGTAATCATGGATATCAGTCCCATTCAGCAAATGATTGACATGATCTAAAAATTCATCCAGCTTGTTTTCACGATAGCACACACAAGCTTTTACAAGTCTACTATTAATCTGTAACACCTTATCAGCCTCTGAATCATGCACGCTGGCGTGATGGGCACCATGGGCACACAAAGCTGTTGTCAGGTGCATGGTGCCATTGTTATCCCCAGGATCTAAGTCATTGAAATCATCATAAGAAAGTATCCAGTGCGCAGGCAACACCTTCAATAACTCTGACCACTGTTCGCCAGATAATGACCGTGCTTGGACATGATCTATCTCAAGGCTGGATTGTTGAAAGAAATACTTAAACAAGTGTTGAGCTTGATTTAAATCCAGCACAGTAACGATATTGCAAAAGTCAGATAATGACTTAACCATGTTATAGAAAGATTGACATTGTGGGTTTGTTAGCATTTTTTATTACACCAATATATTGAGATTTTATAGTATCAAAGTACAGACAGGTCTTCAACACTGAAATCATTTCAACTCATATCAAAATAAATAATTTTAATTCAGATGCGTAAGACTAAGACTTTGACTTACATTAAAACTGTGGTATCTTACCAAAAAGATGAAAATAACCCCATGCGCGTCATCCTTAACCACATAACAAACATTAAAATCCATCCTTCTATATCACCACAACATCATCAGGCCATTTTACAAGCCATCACCCGATTACCGTCAGGCGGCAGGCATCCTCACCTACTCAAAGGACCTTTTCACAAACATATGGTCTACAGCATCGATGGCCAGTTCAAAGGTGAGCGTGTTCTGTTTAAATATGCACACACCCATCAACAACAACCCTTTTTTGAAATAATCGGCTATCTAACTGACCACAACTATGAGTCTTTTGCTCAAAAAAGCCATTGGAAAACCCACAGCACAGATGAAACGCTCGAGGACTACACCCATCTAAAACTGCCTGAACTATCTGACATCACCCCTCTTGTAGTATTTAACGATACGCCTACTTCCCAAAACCGTTTCATTAAAACCTTACCTCGCCTAAAAATATTAAACCCTGAGCAAATTCAACTCCAATACCAACTTAGCCAGA